>NZ_VTTK01000004.1:0-264022 GCF_008365135.1 Azospirillum sp. Sh1
TGGCTGTGTCTGCCGTGCAGCTGCAATCCATTCAAAAATCCCGGACAGCAGTGCGCCTTCGCGGGAATGACGGCCGACAAAATTACCTTATTCCAGTGCCTTGCGTGATGCCGAGATGCATGCATCCGGCAGGCGATGGTTACGACCGCGATGCAGGGTCCTTCGGCGGTGCGGCCTCGTTCCGGGAGGCGGCGAGGAAGGCTTCGATGGTGGCCAGCGCCATGCGTTCGTCCTCGATGACGACATGCCGGCGGAGTTCCTGCACCGCCGCGGCCAGACCGCCTGCCGCGAAGGCCCGGTGAACCGCCTGGGTGGCCTTTTCGTCGATGAGCTGCATGATGTCCATGAACTCCTTTGAAAGGGTGGTCAGCGCAGCACGATCGCCCTGTGGTCGTGGACCATGACGCGCGCTTCGATGTGCAGGCGGATGGCGCGGGCCAGGATGACGCTTTCGACATCGCGGCCGATGGCGACCAGATCGTCGGGCGACATGGAGTGGTCGACGCGCGCCACCTCCTGTTCGATGATCGGCCCTTCGTCGAGATCGTCGGTGACGTAATGCGCCGTGGCGCCGATCAGCTTCACGCCGCGCTTGTAGGCCTGATGGTAGGGCTTGGCTCCCTTGAAGCTGGGCAGGAAGCTGTGGTGGATGTTGATGATCCGCCCGGCCATCCGCGTGCAGAGATCCTGCGACAGGACCTGCATGTAGCGGGCGAGGACGACCAGTTCGACGTCGTTCGCCTCCACGATCTCCATCAGGCGGAGTTCCTGTTCCCGCTTGGTGCCGGCCGAGACCGGAAGATGGTGGAAGGAAATGCCGTGCGATTCGACCAGCGACTGGAAGTCGTCGTGGTTCGACACGACGCCGACGATGTCGACGGGCAGCGCCCCGATGCTGTGGCGGTAGAGAAGGTCGTTCAGGCAATGGCCGAACTTCGACACCATGATGAGGATCTTCGGCCGCCGCCGCGCATCCCGCACCGTCAGGGTCGTCGCAAAGCGGTTCACGATGGGCTGCAGTTCTTCGATGAGAACGGCTTCGCTTCGGATCGCTTCCGGAGCGTCGAAGGCCATCCGCAGGAAGAAATGCTCGCCGTCGTGATCGACGAACTGCGCGCTTTCGATGATGTCGCAGTCGCGGTCCGACAGGTATGTCGAAACGGCGGAGATGATCCCCGGCCGGCTCCGGCAACTGACGGTCATATAGAACGGGTTGTGATTCGGACGCATCGCAGGTCTCGCGCGGAAGGGATGGCCGGAGGGCTCAGGCGAGGTCGACGAGCGTCGGTTCGTATCCGAGTCGGGCCAGGAAGGCCGACAGGTCGTCGGGGTGCATCGACAGCGTCGCGCGGTTGGTCATCGGGTGGAAATTGACGGTGTCGCCGGCGAGAACGCGGCGCTCCAGCACCAGACGGACGCGGCGCTCCTTGTCCGCCACCAGGGCCAGCGGGCTGACGCCGCCCGGCTCGATCGACAGCACCTGCTCCAGCGTGACCGGGGAGGCGAAGGACAGCTTGGCCGCGCCGATGACCGGGGCCAATTCCTTCATGTTCACCGCCTGATCGTGCGGCAGCACGACCAGCCACAGAATGCCCTTGGCATCCTTAAGAAGCAGATTCTTGCTGTGCACGCCGGGAACGCTGCGCCAGTGTTCCTCGGCGTCGGCGACGGTCCGCACCGGCGGATGGGCGTGCAGGCGCATCGGCATCGATGCGAGGGCGAGTTCCCGGCACAGCTCTTCGGGAATTCCGGCTTCACGCCAGTGCAGTTGCATGGTGTCGGTGTCGTCGAGCATTTTGCCAATCCTTGTCTGTTCGGCAAACCCGGAGCGCGGTTCCTGCCGCGATGAGGAGCGGGGTCGCGGCCTTGCGCTGGCCCCCCATCCCTGACCGATTCCCTGATGACAGCATGGCAAAGGGATCCACCCGCCGATTGTACGGGTGCGTCACCGGCATTGCATGAAACGGCCGGCGCGGAAGGACTCAGACCTTGCGGAAGACGGACGGCGTCATGCCGCGGCGTTCCTTGAAGGCGCGGACGAAGTGCGAGGAATCGCAGAAACCGACGGCGGCGGCGATCTCCGTCACCGACTGTTCGGTGTTGCGCAGCAGGAATTCGGCATGTTCCAGCCGCATGATCCGATAGGCCTCGGTCGGCGTCATGCCCAGCGCATTCTGGAAATGCCGTTCCATCTGGCGCCGGGCGGCTCCCAGGCGGCGCGCCATCTCCGCCACCGACAGCGGCACGTCGATGTTCTGCTGCATCAGCAGCAGCGCCTTCCGCACCACCTCGTCATTGGTGGAGAAGTCGAGCGGGATGCCGGGCTGCGGCTTCTCCCCGCGCAGCGCGTCGTCGATGATCATGATGTGCAGGCTTTTGCGGGCCTGGGCGCGGCCGACATGCTTTTCGACGAGATATGCCGCGAGATGGGCCGAGCTGGTCCCGCCCGAGCAGGTAAGCCGGTCGCGGTCGACGATGAAGATCTGGTCGGACACAGGCATGATGCCGTCGAACTGCTCCAGGAAATCGGCATGGTGGAACCAGCTGATGCAGCAGCGGTAGCCGTCCATCAACCCGGCACGCTGCAGGATGAAGGCGCCGGTGCAGACACCCACCAGCGGGATCTTCGATGCCGCCGCCTGACGCAGATAGCGGATGTAGTCGGGGCTGAGGTTGGAGATTTCGTCGATCAGCCCGCCGATCACGACGATGTAGTCGAACTTTGCCGGGTCGCCCAGCCGTTCGGTCGGTTGCATCAGCATGCCGCAGCTGGACGCCACCGGCCGCATCTGGTCCGACAGCACGGCCCAGTCGCACAGGATCGGCCGGCTGCGGTCACCCTCGTCGGCGGCGAGCCTCAGAACATCGACGAAATTCGCGAAGGCGCACAGCGTGAAGCGGTGGGCGAGGATGAAACCGACGGACAGGCGCGGCGCCGCGGGACGGTCCGGGAACCGGCCGGTCCTGGCAGCGTTCGTACCGATGCCGCCCGCCCTGACGCGGCCTGCCCCGATACTGTTCGTCATGTGACCTCCGGCGGACGCATCGTCGCATGGGTGACATTAAACTGACGCACCCGTTCTGTCCAACAAAGGGTCGCTTCCCGATACTGTCAGCACGTTGAACTTCGCGGTGCTGCCATGACCCGCTTCTCATTCTCCTCGCTGCTGACGAACGCGCTGACCGGAAACAAGAACTGGCAGCCTCAATGGCCCGATGCGGAGCCGAAAGCCGAATATGACGTCGTGATCGTCGGCGCGGGCGGGCATGGTCTGGGTGCGGCCTATTACCTCGCCAAGGAACACGGCATCACCAATGTCGCGGTGGTGGAGAAGGGGTGGCTCGGCGGCGGCAACACCGGCCGCAACACCACCATCATCCGCTCCAACTACCTGTACGACGAAAGCGCCCGGCTCTACGAGCATGCGGTGAAGCTGTGGGAAGGGCTGAGCCAGGAGCTGAACTACAACGTCATGTTCTCGCAGCGCGGCGTGATGATGCTGGCGCACACGGTTCATGACATCCAGAGCTTCAAGCGCCACATCCACTCCAACCGCCTGAACGGCATCGACAACGAGTGGCTGACGCCGGAGCAGGCCAAGGAATACTGCCCGCCGCTGAACATCGCCGCCAACGCCCGCTATCCGGTGATGGGCGCGGCGCTGCAACGGCGAGGCGGCACCGCCCGCCACGACGCGGTCGCCTGGGGCTATGCGCGGGCCGCCTCGGCGCGCGGGGTCGACATCATCCAGAACTGCCCGGTGACGGCGATCCGCCGCGATGCCTCCGGCCGCGTCACCGGCGTGGAGACGGCGCGCGGCTTCATCAAGGCCAAGAAGGTCGCTGTGTCGGCCGCCGGCAACACCTCGGTGGTGATGGACACCGCCGGCGTCCGGCTGCCGCTGGAAAGCTATCCGCTGCAGGCGCTGGTGTCGGAGCCGGTCAAGCCGGCCTTCCCCTGCGTGGTGATGTCCAACACCGTGCATGCCTACATCAGCCAGTCCGACAAGGGCGAACTGGTGATCGGGTCGGGCACCGACCAGTACACCTCCTACAGCCAGCGCGGCGGTCTGCCGCTGATCGAGCACACGGTCGCCGCGATCTGCGAGGTGTTCCCGATCTTCAACCGCATGCGCATGCTGCGCAAATGGGGCGGCATCGTCGATGTCACGCCCGACCGCTCGCCGATCATCGGCAAGACGCCGGTGCCGGGCCTGTATGTGAACTGCGGCTGGGGAACCGGCGGCTTCAAGGCGACGCCGGGCTCGGCGAACGTCTTCGCCCACACCATCGCCCGTGACGAGCCGCACCCGATCAACGCGCCCTTCACGCTGGAACGCTTCAAGACCGGCCGGCTGATCGACGAGGCCGCCGCCGCCGCCGTCGCGCATTGAGGAAACGACCATGCTGCTCATCCGCTGCCCATATTGCGAAGCCGAGCGCCCGGAGCTGGAGTTCACCTATGCCGGCGAGGCGCACATCGCCCGCCCGGCGGACCCGTCCGCCCTGTCCGACGACGAATGGCGCGACTTCCTGTTCATCCGCACCAACCCGCGCGGCCGGCATTTCGAACGCTGGCGCCACATGCACGGCTGCGGCCGCTTCTTCAACGCGGTGCGCGACACCGTGACCGACAAATTCGCCATGACCTACAAGGCGGGGGCTCCGCGTCCGAGCGACGAGGAGATCGCGCTGGCCGCCTCCAGCGTCAAGGAAGCACGTCCATGAGCAATTTCCGCATTGCAGGCAAGGGCAGGGTCAACCGCAGCCGTCAGGTCCGCTTCGCCTTCGACGGCGTGGACTATACCGGGTACGAGGGCGACACCCTGGCGTCCGCGCTCCTGGCCAACGGCGTCCATCTCGTCGGCCGGTCCTTCAAGTACCACCGGCCGCGCGGCTTCCTGACCGCCGGGTCGGAGGAGCCGAACGCGCTGGTCGGCACCGACCGCGGCAACGGCCGGTTCGAGCCGAACACGCGGGCGACCGTGCTGGAGGTGTTCGAGGGGCTGAAGGCCGAGAGCCAGAACCGCTGGCCGTCGCTGACCCGCGACATCGGCGCGGTGAACGACGGGCTCTACATGCTGTTCTCGGCCGGCTTCTACTACAAGACCTTCATGTGGCCGAAGAGCTTCTGGAACAAGGTCTACGAGCCGTTCATCCGCAGCGCCGCCGGCCTGGGCAAGGCGCCGACCGCCCCCGATCCCGACACCTATGCCAGCCGTTTCGCCCATTGCGACGTGCTGGTCGTCGGTGGCGGCGCCGCCGGTCTGGCCGCCGCGCTGGAAGCCGGGCGCAGCGGCGCCTCGGTCATCCTGTGCGACGAGCAGACGGAGCTTGGCGGCTCGCTGCTGTCGGAGCCCAGCGCGGAGATCAACGGGCAGCTGGCCTGGGACTGGCTGGAGGACACCAACGCCGCGCTGGCGTCGATGCCGAACGTCACCGTGCTGCCGCGCACGACGGCCATCGGCTATTACCACCAGAATTTCGTCGGCCTGTGCCAGCGGCTGACCGACCATCTCCGCATCGTGCCGGACGGCGCGCCGCGCGAGCGGATGTGGAAGGTGCGGGCCAAGCAGGTCGTGCTGGCCCAGGGCGCCATCGAAAAGCCGCTGGTGTTCGCCGGCAACGACCGTCCGGGCGTGATGCTGGCCGGTGCCGCGCGCACCTATCTGAACCGCTACGGCGTCAAGGTCGGCAACCGGCTCGTCGTCGTCACCACCCATGACAGCGCCTGGCATGCCGCCTTCGATCTGGCCAAGGCGGGGGTGGAGATCGCGGCCATCGTCGATGTCCGCGGCACCGTTCCGACCCAGCTGGTCGCCGCCGCCGACGCGCTGCGCATCAAGACAAAGATCGGCTGGACCGTCACCGGCACCAAGGGCCGGCTGCGCGTCTCGTCGGTGCGGGTCAATCCGGTCGGCGCCGGCGGCAAGGTAGGGGGTGGGGAGACCATCGCCTGCGACGCCCTGCTGATGTCGGGCGGCTGGACCCCCAGCGTCCATCTGTTCTCGCACACCCAGGGTTCGCTGACCTGGAACGAGGACGGTCAGATGTTCCTGCCCGGCCGCGGCAAGGAGGAATGCCGTCTGGCCGGCGCCGGCAAGGGCCGCTTCGGTCTGAAGGCCGCCTTCGAGGATGGCGCCGCCGCCGGTGCCGCCGCCGCCGCGGACGCCGGGTTCGGCGTCGAGCCTGCGTCCTATCATGTGGAGGGCGAGCTGTCCTTCACCGGGGTGACCGGCCGCGAGCTGCCGACCGACCGCGATCCGGGCCATGCCAAGGCCTTCGTCGATTTCCAGAACGACGTGATGGCCAAGGACATCCGGCTGGCCGTGCGCGAAGGCTTCAAGTCGATCGAGCACATCAAGCGCTACACCACCAACGGCATGGCGACGGACCAGGGCAAGACGTCCAACATCAACGGTCTGGCCGTCGCGTCCGATGCGCTGAAGCGGCCGATCCCCGCCGTGGGTCTGACCACCTTCCGCCCGCCCTACACCCCGACCACCTTCGGCACCTTCGCCGGCTACAACAAGGGCGCGCTGTTCGATGTGACGCGCAAGACGCCAATCGACAGCTGGGCCGAGGAAAACGGCGCGGTGTTCGAACCGGTGTCGCTGTGGCGCCGCGCCTGGTACTTCCCGCAGGTCGGCGAGGACATGCATGCGGCGGTGGCGCGCGAATGCAAGGCGGTGCGCTCGTCGCTCGGCATGTTCGACGCCTCCACCCTCGGCAAGATCGAGATCGTCGGTCCCGACGCCGCCGAGTTCATGAACCGCATGTACACCAACGCCTGGACAAAGCTTGCGCCCGGCCGCTGCCGCTACGGCCTGCTGCTCGGCGAGGACGGCTTCATCCGCGACGACGGCGTGATCGGACGTCTGGCCCATGACCGCTTCCACGTCACCACCACCACCGGCGGCGCGGCACGCGTGCTGAACATGATGGAGGATTACCTCCAGACCGAATGGCCGGACCTGAAGGTCTGGCTGACCTCGACCACCGAGCAATGGTCGGTGATCGCGCTGCAAGGTCCGAATGCCCGCAAGCTGATCGAGCCGTTCGTCGAGGGCATCGACCTGTCGGAAGGCGCCTTCCCGCACATGGCGGTGGCGACCGGTAAAATCTGCGGCGTGCCGACCCGGCTGTTCCGCGTCTCCTTCACCGGCGAACTCGGCTTCGAGATCAATGTGCCGGCCCGCTACGGCCGCGCGGTGTGGGAGAAGCTGTTCGAGGCCGGGCAGCGCTTCGGCATCACCCCCTACGGCACCGAGACGATGCATGTCCTGCGCGCCGAAAAGGGCTACATCATCGTCGGGCAGGACACGGACGGCACGCTGACGCCGGACGACGCCGGCCTGTCCTGGGCCGTCGGCAAGACCAAGCCGGACTTCGTCGGCAAGCGGTCGCTGACGCGGCCGGACATGCTGGCGAAGGACCGCAAGCAGCTGGTCGGCCTGCTGACCAGCGATCCGAAGACGGTGCTGGAGGAGGGGGCGCAGATCGTCCTCGACCCCAACCAGCCGGTGCCGATGGAGATGGTCGGCCATGTGACCTCGTCCTACTGGAGCGCCGAGCTGGGGCGGTCCATCGCCCTGGCGGTGATCCAGGGCGGCCGGTCCCTGCAGGGCCAGACCGTGCATGTGCCGATGCCGGACAAGGTCCACTCCGCGACCATCACCGGTATGGTGTTCGTCGATCCCGAGAACAAGCGTCTCAGCGCATAGGAGGCCTACCCGTGCTTCTGGCCAATCACCCGTTGCTGGGCAAGACGATCGCCGGCGACAAAACCAGCAGGCTGACCATCCGCGCGGCCGAGGACGTCGCCCGCTTCAGCCTGCGCATCGATCCCGCGGCCGCGCAGTCGGCCGGGGCCGCCTTCGGCACGCCGCTTCCCACCCGCATCGGCGGGATGGTGGAGAATGGCGGACGGACCGCGCTCCAGCTCGGCCCCGACGAGTGGGTGCTGCTGGCGCCGGTCGCCGAGAGCGACACCATCGCCGATGCCTTCGCCGCCCTTCAGGAGCCGCACAGCCTGGTCGACATCGGCCATCGCGAGGTCGGCATCCTGGTGGAAGGGGAGGCGGCGGCGCTCGCCCTGCGCGCGGCCATCGCCTTCGACATCGAAGCGATGCCGGTCGGCAGCGGCTGCCGCACCATCTTCGACAAGGCGCAGATCGTCCTGATCCGCGAGGACAAGAACCGCTTCCGGATCGAGGTCTGGCGCTCCTTCGCCGACCATGTCTGGGGCCTGCTGCAAGCCGTCAGCCGCGAAATCGCGCTCGGCATCTGATCGGGAGAAACGCACATGAACCGTCATCAGTCACTGCCGAAGCCCGATCTCGCCGATACCGCGATCGCGGCGGCCATCGACCGCGAACTGAACCGCCAGAAGTACGAGATCGAGCTGATCGCCTCGGAGAACATCGTCTCGGCGGACGTGCTGGCCGCGCAAGGCTCGATCCTCACCAACAAATATGCCGAAGGCTATCCGGGCCGACGCTATTACGGCGGCTGCCAGTTCGTGGACGAGGTCGAGACCATCGCCATCGACCGCGCCAAGAAGCTGTTCGGCGCCGGCTTCGTCAATGTCCAGCCGCATTCGGGCGCCCAGGCCAACCAGGCCGTCTTCCTCGCCCTGCTGCAGCCGGGTGACCGGGTGATGGGCATGTCGCTGGCCCATGGCGGCCATCTGACCCACGGCTCGCCGGTGACGATGTCGGGGAAGTGGTTCGACATCGTCAGCTATGAGGTGCGCGAGAGCGACCAACGGATCGACTATGATGCGCTGCGGGCCAAGGCGCTGGAGACCAAGCCGAAGCTGATCGTCGCCGGCGCGTCGGCCTATCCGCGGGTGATCGACTTCGCCGAGTTCCGCCGCATCGCCGACGAGATCGGCGCCTATCTGATGGTGGACATGGCCCATTACGCCGGGCTGGTCGCCACCGGCCATTATCCGGACCCGTTGCCGCATGCCCATGTGGTGACCACCACCACGCACAAGACGCTGCGGGGTCCGCGCGGCGGCATGATCCTGACCAACGACGAGGCGCTGGCCAAGAAGTTCAATTCGGCGGTGTTCCCGGGCAACCAGGGCGGCCCGCTGATGCATGTCATCGCCGCCAAGGCGGTCGCCTTCGGCGAGGCGCTGACCCCGGAGTTCAAGGCCTATGCGGGCCAAGTGGTGGCCAACGCCAGGGTGCTGTCCGACACGCTGGTGAAAGGCGGGCTGGACATCGTCTCCGGCGGAACCGACTGCCACATGGTGCTGGTCGACCTGCGGCCGAAGGGCGTGAAGGGCCGCGACGCCGAGCGCGCGCTGGAGCGCGCCGGCCTGACCTGCAACAAGAACTCGATCCCGTTCGACCCGGAAAAGCCGGCGGTGACCTCCGGCATCCGGCTGGGCACCGCGGCGGGCACCACCCGCGGCTTCGGCGAGGCGGAGTTCGCCCGGATCGGCGAACTGATCCTGACCGTGGTCGACGCCCTGGCCGAAGCCGGCCCGGACGGCAATCCCGAGGTCGAGAAGCGGGTGCATGGCGTGGTCCGGGAACTGTGCGAGCGCTTCCCGATCTACGGCTGAGAGTTTGTGAGTTTTTGTGAGTCCTGCCGAGAGACGCTTCATATTTGCACCGCATCGCACCGGATCTCATCATGAGCATCTCTCGGCCGTCATTCCCGCGAAGGCGGGAATCCAACCGTTTCAATAGCTTAGACGCGGAGCCGCCTGGATCCTCGCCTTCGCGGGGATGACGGCCAATAAGAGCTTCCAAAAACTCACAAACTCTGACGAGGCACCCGATGTTCCTCAGCGTATTCGATGTGTTCAAGATCGGTATCGGCCCGTCCTCGTCGCACACGATGGGGCCGATGACCGCCGCGGTGCGGTTCCTCGCCATGCTGCGGGAGTGGACCGGAACTGCGCCTGCCGCGGTCCGGGTCCGGCTGCACGGGTCGCTCGCCTTCACCGGCAAGGGCCATGCGACGGATCGGGCGGTGGTGCTCGGCCTGCTCGGCTACCGGCCGGACAATCTGGACGTCGACGAGGCCGACCGCCGCATCGCCGAGCTTCGGAACGGGCGGACGCTGACGCCTCCCGGCCTGCCGGCCCTGGCGTTCGACCCCGAGGCCGACGTGGTGTTCGACTTCGGGCCGGCGCTGCCGGGCCACGCCAACGGGCTGGTCTTCGAGGCGCTGGACGGGGAGGGGACGGTTCTGCTGTCCGAAACCTTCTATTCCATCGGCGGCGGCTTCGTCGTCACGGCGGCCGAGCGGGAGGCGGCCCCGACCGCGGCCCGTGAGGGGAGCGCCGACTGGCCCTATCCCTTCGAGCGTGCCTCCACCATGCTGCGCATGGCCAGGGAAAGCGGCCTGTCGATTGCCGCCATGAAGCGCGCCAACGAGCTGGTGCATCACTCCGGGCCGGCGCTGGACGACGGCCTGAACCGCATCTGGGCGGTGATGAACGGCTGCATCGAACGCGGATTGAGCCTGGACGGCCAACTGCCGGGAAGCCTGAAGGTGAAGCGGCGGGCGAAAGCCATCCACCAGCAGTTGCTGCGGGAGCGCGGCGTCAATTCCAGCCAGCCGCATGTCGCATACGACTGGCTGAGCGTCTACGCGATGGCGGTCAACGAGGAGAATGCGGCCGGCGGCAAGGTGGTGACCGCGCCGACCAACGGGGCGGCCGGCGTCGTGCCGGCGGTGATCCGCTATTACCTCGACCATTGCGCCGGCGCCGAACCGGCCAAGGTCGCCGATTTCCTGCTGACCGCCGCGGCGATCGGCGGCCTGATCAAGCACAACGCCTCGATCTCCGGGGCCGAGGCCGGTTGCCAGGGCGAGGTGGGGTCCGCCGCCGCCATGGCCGCCGCCGGTCTTTGCGCCGTTCTGGGCGGAACGCCGGAGCAGGTGGAGAATGCGGCGGAAATCGCGCTCGAGCATCACCTCGGCATGACCTGCGACCCGGTTGCCGGGCTGGTCCAGGTGCCGTGCATCGAACGCAACGCCATCGGCGCCACCAAGGCGGTGGCCGCGGCATCCCTCGCGCTGCGCGGCGACGGCCAGCATTTCATGCCGCTGGACAACTGCATCCAGGCGATGCGGCAGACCGGCGAGGAAATGAACAGCAAGTTCAAGGAAACCAGCCTGGGCGGACTCGCGGTCAATCTGCCGGAGTGCTGATGGCCGGAATTGCCCATCATGCGACATCGCATGTGGAACATATATTTCCATAATAACCGTTATGTGTTTTTGGTGTCGCTCAGGGTAGGTTCCATTCTGACTTGCAGCATTCCTGCAATCACAGTGGGTGTATTTTTTACCGGCGGGCATACAGCATGATACGGAGCGGATCCTGCTGGTATCCTTCCTGAACGTCACCGCCTTGCGCAGCGACTATCATTACCTCTATGTGTCGCCCGCAGCCCCCTTCGGCATTCTGATCGTGGCCTGTGCCGTCGCCAAGCCATGGCGACAGGTCAGGCCGACCACGGCGTGAAGGAAATCCTGGTGCGCACGCTGCCCGCGGACTTCCCGGCCGCGTGACCTGCGCTATTCTGATGGCGTCGACCGCCACGGACCGCGAAGCCACGCCATGCATGAAGTCCTGTCTATCACGCGCGCCCTGCCCTCGCGTTTCGGTTCGGCGGTCCGGCTTTGGATCGGCGCGCTGTTTTTGCTGATGGCGCTCTTGCCGGCGGCCGGGGCTTCGGCCCAAGCGATCTCGGCCCAAGCGATCTCGCCGGCGGCTCCCCCTCCCGTGCCGGCCGCCACCGCCGCGCCGGGTGGGACCGACGATATGATGATGAAGATGCTGAGCGAGGGACAGGACCGTATGGCCGGGTTCCGTGGCAAGCTCGCCCAGCGGCTCCGTGCCGCGCCGGAAGTTCCCTCGGCCATATTGGCGACCCTGACGGCCCAGAGCCCGACCGGCAAGCCCGGCCACTTCCTGCGGGTCATCGGCCTGATCATCGCCCTGCTGGTCGTGGGTCATGCGGTGCAGCATGTCATTTACGAACGGCCGGTCGCCCGCCGCCTGCTGCCGCGCCGCGACGCGCCCAGGCCGGGGGATTCGGACCTGGCCGCCCGCTTTCCCGGTCTGGTCGCCCGCGCGCTGATGACGGCGGTCGGCATGATCCTCGCCAGCCTGATCGCATTCGGGCTCGCCACCGCGCTGATCCCGGACCCGACGCCGATGACCGAAAAGACCGTCATCCTCGTCGGAGTTGGATATCTGCTGGTCTGGACCATCAGCCTGTTCTGGCGGTTGGTGCTGCCCCCCGGCGTCGATCGGCTGCGGCGCGACCTGTCCGCCAGCGGTGCCGTCGGCATCGCCCTGATGATCGGTACGGTCTGGCTGGAGGCGCTGGGGATGCCCGCCGATCCCCATGCGGTGCTGGTTGCGCTGTTCGGGCTGCTGACCGTGCTGGCGACGGTCGGCGCACTCTATGTCCACCGGCGGACGGTCGACAGCATCTTCCTTGCCGGGCGCGGCGCCGGAACGGTCGCTCCGCTCGAACGGTTGGCCTTGCGCCTGTGGTTTCCCGTGGTGGTCGTCTATTTCGCCTGCGCTTGGGCAGCGCTGGTCAACCGCCTGATCCTGGGCTGGCCGACCGAGTTGCCGCTGCTGCTCGGCGCCTATGCGGTCGCCGGGGCGATTTTGGCCGTCTACGCCACCGTCACCTACGCCACCCACCGGCTGTTCCACCAGCGGCGGCCCCAGTGGTGGTCTGTGGGGGAGCCTGCGGACGATGACCGGGGCGGAACCGCGGACGGAAGCACCCCGCCCTCCTCGCCCCCGCCGGTCGCCGCCCTCGACAGTTACGAGGCGCTGGCCCGGCGGGTGGCGGGCATCCTGGCCGCCGCCGCCGGGGTGACCGTGACCCTGTCGGTGTGGAACATCCCGCGCATGCGGGGCGATGCGGCCGAGCACCTCACCAGCGTCATGACGATCTGCCTGATCGGCTACGTCGCCCACCAGAGCATCCGCATCTGGATCGACCGCCGGATCGCCGAGGAAGGGCCGGTGCCCGGCACCGTTCCGGGCGACGAGGGGGGCGGCCACGGCTCGGCCAGCCGGCTGGCGACGCTGCTGCCGCTGGTGCGCAATTTCGTCCTGCTGTCGATCGTCGGCGCGGTTCTGGTCAGCGTGCTGATGGATCTGGGGGTCAACATCGCGCCGCTGTTCGCCGGGGCGGGCATCGCCGGCATCGCCATCGGCTTCGGCGCGCAGACGCTGATCCGCGACATCTTCTCCGGCGCCTTCTTCCTGATCGACGACGCCTTCCGCAAGGGCGAGTACATCGAGATCGGGGCCATCCGCGGCACGGTGGAAAAGATCTCCGTGCGGTCGATGCAACTCCGCCACCATCGCGGCCCCCTGCACACCGTCCCCTTCGGCGAAATCCACCAGTTGACCAACTATTCGCGCGACTGGGTGATCATGAAGCTGCCGCTGCGCATCACCTATGACACCGATGTCGAAAAGGTCCGCAAGCACATCAAGCAGCTTGGGCAGGCCCTGCTGGAGGATCCGGAACTGGGGCCGAAATTCCTGCAACCGTTGAAATCACAGGGTGTCATCCAGATGGAGGATTCGGCGATGATCCTCCGCGTCAAGTTCATGACCCGCCCAGGCGACCAGTGGGACGTCCGCAAGCGGGTGTTCCAGGAACTTCACGCCCTGTTCCGCCGCGAGGGCATCCGCTTCGCCCATCGCGAGGTGACGGTCCGCTTCGCCGGCGAGGCGACGGTGAACGGCCCGGCCGGGGCACCGCCCGGAGAGGATGCCCGGACCCTGGCCGCCGGCGCCGTCCTGCACACGCTGGACGAGGACGCACCGGACGCCGGGGCTGCGGCCGGCAGGCACAAGGGTGCGTTGTAGACGGCGCTCTTCCCGGTTCAGGACCGCGGATCGGCCGGCTCCGCCGGGATGATCGGCAACAGGATGCGTATCGTGGTCCCCTGCCCCTCAGCGCTGTCTGCAAGGACGTGGCCGCCCCAACCGGCGACGATGCCATGCACGACGGGGAGACCCAGCCCTGTGCCGTGTCCCACCGACTTGGTGGTGAAGAAGGGATCGAAGATCCGGGCCAGCGTGGCCGCATCCATTCCGCACCCGTCGTCGCGGACGGTCAGGGCGGCATAGCGGCCGGCCGGGTGCGGCCATGCCCCGTCCGTCGCCCCGTCGAGCTGGACCGCGTCTGCCGCGACCTCGATCGTTCCCCCCGATGACCCGATCGCATCGGCCGCATTGCGGATCAGGTTTATCAGAACCTGCGCCATCTGTGTCTCGTCGGCGCGGACCATCAGAGGGGTGGTGGCGATCCGCCAGACGAGTTCGACGTTCCGGGGGACGAGCACGTCGACCATGTCGGCCACATTGCGCAAGGCGGATCCCAACTGCAGCGGACCGGTCGCCGCCGGATCGGCGTGGCTGAAGGTCAGCACCTGCTGGGTGATGCGCTGGGCGCGCTGCGCGGCTTCGATCACCCTGGCGAGATTCTTCTGTGCCTGGCAATCGGGCGGCACATCCTCCATGACCAGTTCCGTCAAGCCGATGATCGGTTGCAGCATGTTGTTGATCTCATGCGCCAGACCGCCCGCCAGGCAGCCCAGAGCCTCCAGCTTCTGGGCCTCCCGCAGCTGACCCTCCAGCTCCGAGCGGGTTTCGGCCGCGCGGCGGCGCTCCTCGGCGAAGCGCAGTTCCGCCTCCCGCAGGCTCAACACCTCGGCCACCGCTTCCCGCTCCTCCGTCGCCTGCCGGACGGCATCCAGCAGATCGTCGACCGCGGAACCCAGCGGATCGGCGGCTTGGGTGGCGATCTGCTCGGTGTAGGCGCCGATCTGCTTGAAGCGTCCATAGAGCGTGCCGGGAGCGTCGCCGCGACCGACCAAGTCGCGGATAAGGCTCTGCCGCAGCCGGTTCAGCATGCGCAACCGGGTATTGCGGGCGCGATGGAAATAATTCTGGAAGTGTCCGTAGTGGATCGGGAAGCGGGCAACGTAATCGTCACGGAATCCGCCTTGTCCCGCCGGATCTTCCCCGCCGTCGTCGGTGAAGAAGAAGAGCGCGGAGAGCGTCTGGTTGACGTTGATGCCCAGGATTTCGCCGAAGGTTGAAAAGCCTGCCACGGGAAGATCGTCGAAGACGGTCATCCCGGTCAGGTTGGGGCCGTTGTTGATCCGCCGCAGGACACAGTCGTTGAGAATGCCTCCGACCGGTCTGGGCTTGTCGCGGAGAAACGCGGCGAAATCGTTTCTCGTCTGCCCGATGAAATCGGTGGCCTCGACCAGAAACAGCTCGTCACCGGCGTTGACGTCGCAGAAAAAGGAGACCCGTCCCTTCGCACGGTTGATTCCCGCCACCGAGCGCACGAAAAGCCCGCTGTCCAACTCGACGGCGAAGGTGTGGGAGACCAGCAGGCGCTCAAGCTCTTCGGGCTGGCACTGGAGACTCCGGCACAGGGCTTCGATGAAGCCGGTGACCTCCAGGCTTTCGGGATCGATGACGCTGGTCACCGTGCGCCGGATCGGATCACAGTCCAGGATGGTGAAGGACAGTCCGGTCTTGCTGAAATTCTGAGACTTGAAGACTCCGTAGCGCTTGCCTGGAGCCATCCGCAGGAAGGCGATGACCGCGTGATTGTCCAGCACCCGGCAGCCCTCATAAACCCATGTGTTGAGGAAATCCAAGGTGCCGGCGGCGGAGCCGCCGACGAACAGCACCGGGAAACGGCCGGAGGCATAGATCGCCTCCATCAGGCAGCTTTCGCTGGCGGACAGCCCGTCGATGAACAGCAGCGCCACCGTGTCGTGACAGTCGAGCGGGAATGCCGGCTCGATGGCCTCCAACTCCCGGCATATCGCGTCGACGCGCTGTTCGTGGGAGAGGCGAATGCTGCCGGCGCGGATGTCCTCGCTGTGCAGGGGAACGCTGTGGATGCTGACATCGGCGAACAGGTCGTGGCTGAAGGCCTGAAGGACGATGCCGTCCTGCCGTTCGCCGGGATGGTAGAGGCCGCCGGGCACTCCCGAACACAGCTCCCCCGCCGTCGACACCAGCACCAGCCTGCTTTGCGGAGACAGAACGGAGCGCAGATCCTCCGCGACATTCGCAAATGGCAGCGCCGGCGAGACGAAGCCGAGGACGAAGGCCGGCGGGTCGTCATCGAAGGCAAGCAGCCTCGGAGCGTCGCAGAGATCGGCAGCATCGGTGGCAAGGGTTCTGATGAACCCGTTCGAACGTCCGATGGCACCCGGCATGGTGGAACCTCCTGTCCTGAGAGATCACCACGGAATGATTGCGGTCGGGCCGGCCGTCAGTGTGGCCGGCGGCATGTCAGCGCACGGCCTCCCGCAGGAACAGGTCCTGCCAGCCGAAGCGCAGCATATGCTGGGGAATTTCCCCGGCACGGCCGATCCGGTCGCCGGCGATCAGCGTGGTCCCGGCCGCCCGTGCCGCGACCGCAAGGCTGGTCGAGGTGATGCCGACGATGCAGGTCTTCAAATTCGCCCGCTCCGCCGCTGCGACGAAGCTGTTCATGTCCTCCATGATCCTGGCTTCGGTGCCGCGGTCGGACGAGATCATGGTGGTCAGGCCGGTCAGCCCGGTTCCCGAAAGGCTTGCAAAGCTCTGCTGCCGGCATTCCACGCGCAGGAAGGTCCAGCGGCAGAATGGCCGCACCTCGTTGACCAGTTCGCTCATCCGGCCGCCGGGCACGCCGGCGGGAAAGCGCAGGAACTCGAAGATCAGGAAGGGGCGCAGATAGTCCGGTACCGATTGGCAGATCGCCAGATAGTCCTGCCGGCTCCGGCGCGCCGCCAGCGTCTCGAAGCAGACGGGGACCGACACCATCAGCCGGAATTTGTTGCGGAACAACTCGTCCAGAATCTCCACCGTATCGGCCAGGGTGTCGATGTCGACCTTGGCCAGTTGCTGCGGTTCGCTGACCCCGGACAGCGCCAGCATCCCTTCGACCGAGGTTCCGTCGGGAAAGCGGCGGACCGGCGTGCACATGTAGGTGGAGATCACCTGCCGGCCGACATCCCACAGCGGGCGATACATGGTGCCGATCTGCGCCATCTCCAAAGTTGACAGCTTCAGCTTGCGCTGCTCCGCCGCGCTGGCCGCGGCGCCCGGCGGGGGCGGAGCCGCCGAACCTGCCGCTTGCTCCGCCGGGCCGTTCGCCTCCACCGTCTGCTCGACGGCCGACAGGAGGTCCGCGACGGAGGCGTGTTCGAACAGCAACTTCCCATCCACCGCGCCGACAGCGGTGGAGACGGTGATTTCGGCCAGTTTGGGATCGCCCAGGAAAAGCCGGTACAATTCTTCGGCGATCTTGGCGCAGACGAGCGACGCCGCCTGCCGGCTCAGCGTCGCGAAGACGATGATGTATTCGCCGTCACCGCTGCGGAACTGGACGTCCTTGTCGTCGATGTGGCGGTTGATGATACGGTCGGCAGAACTGTGAACGCGGTCGCGCAACTCATCCCAGGCGGGCCCCAGGCTCGCGCGCAAGGCGTCGAGGTTCAGCATATGGATGCGGCCGGCGGAGAGCAGTTGCGGCTGGGCCAGCAGAACCTTCAGCCGCCGCTCCAGGGCTCTCATCCGCTCGACATCCGCGTCGTTTGCCGTTCCGCTCCGCGACGAGGGGGCGGTCGCGGCGGGTTCCTCCTCGACGAACCAGTTGCGGAGCTTTTCCCCCAACGACAGTCCAAGCATGACCATATCCTCTCAGAGCCGCCGTCACTTGGCACGTGTGGAACGGGCGATGGGATGTCCCGGCAGGCAGGCGGAGACCACGGTCAGCAGTTGATCCCGGGTGAAGGGTTTGCCGAGGACATGGTCCGCCCCCATCTGCTCGGCGACCTTCAGCAGTTCCATGGCGTGGCTGCGTCCACCACCGGAAATGGCGATGATCTTCATGGCCGGCATCGAGCGGCGGATGTTCAGGATCGTGCCGATGCCATCCGCCCGCGGCATGATCAGGTCGCAGATGACCAGATCGACAGCGTTGGCACGCAACATGCGCAAGCCCTCTTCGCCATCCTCGGCCTCGATGACGGTCATCGACTGGCGCTCCAGAAACTGGCGGAGAACCGAGCGGACCATATCCTCGTCGTCGATCACGAGTACCGTGGGCATCTTCGCCTCCCCTTTCAGGCGAGCGTGCAGTCGTGCTCGACAAAAGAATGCGCGTCAGGCCGTTATCAGAGCGTTAACGTCTAAACCAAATCACCCCCGATGGTTGCGGTCAGCCGAAGGTGCTATGCTGCCGGCCAACGTGTCGTGCGACCGGCATTCAACCGCGGCAGTGCCAGCAGCAGGGGGCCCCTCGATCCCTGTCTGGACCGCGCCGGTTTTGTCGGAGGGAGACTCGAGAAAAGCGCGCCGCCATGCCGACCTGTCCGGGTCGGCATGGCGGCGCGCTTTGGCCCAATCGGGAGGATCAGTGCGACGGCTGGGCGGGCGCCCGGGCGGTCAACGGCATGACGGCGATTCCACCCTCCCCTTCCAGGGACCGTTCGGCGGCGGCGTCACCCTGGTTCAGTTCCCGCTGCAGAACCTCGCGGTCGCAGGCATTTTCCCAGATCGAGACGACGATGCTGACGACGCAGTTGCTGATGATGCTGGTCAGGGCGCGGGCTTCGGACATGAAGCGGTCGATGCCGACCAGCAGCGCGACGCCCGCCACCGGAAGGTCCGGCATCACCGTCAGCGTGGCGACCAGGGCGACGAAGCCGCTGCCGGTGACGCCGGCCGCACCCTTGGAGGTCAGCAGCATGATGCCGAGCATGGCGAAGATCTGGCCGGCCGACAGGTGGATGTCGCAGGCCTGGGCGATGAACAGGGAGGCCAGCGTCAGGTAGATCGCGGTGCCGTCGAGATTGAACGAGTAGCCCATCGGCAGCACCAGCCCGGAGACGCCCTTCTTGCAGCCCAGCGTTTCCAGCTTCTGCAGCACGCGCGGCAGGACCGGTTCGGAGGAGGAGGTGCCGAGCACGATCAGCAGTTCTTCCCGGAAGTAACGCAGCACCTTCCACAGGCTGAAGCCGTGCAGCCGGGCCAGCGTGCCGATGATGCCCACCAGGAAGACGCCGCAGGCGACGTAGAAGGTGAGGATCAGCAGGCCGAGCGAGCCGATGCTGTCGATGCCGTATTTGCCGACGGTGAAGGCCATCGCGCCGAAGGCGCCGATCGGGGCCAGCTTCATGATGAAGCCGAAGGCGGCGAACAGCACATGGGAGAAGGCATCGATGCCCTGGGCCACCGGCTCTCCCGCCTTGCCGGCCCGCGTCAGCCCGAAGCCGACCAGGATGGAGATCAGCAGCACCGGCAGCACCTCGCCTTCCGCGAAGGCGCCGAAGAAGGAATGCGGGATGATGTGCAGCAGGAAGCTGACGAAGCCGACCGGGGCCGCCTGCTTGGCGTAGCGCGCCGCCACCGCGGGGTCGAGCGAGGCGGGCGACACGTGCATGCCGACGCCTGGCTCGATGATCATGACCGCGGCCAAGCCGATGAGGAGTGCGGCCACCGTCAGCGCGTAGAACAGCGCCATCGACTTGACCATCGTCCTGCCGATCTCGCGGGTGTCGTTGAGGCTGGTGATGCCGCTGACGATGGTGCAGAAAACCACCGGCGCGATCATCATCTTGACCAGCTTGACGAATCCGTCGCCGAGCGGCTTCAGGGATGCGCCGAGGTCGGGCCAGAAATGGCCAGCCAGGATGCCCAGCGTCAGGCCGACGACGACCTGGAAGTAGAGGGCTTTGTAGAAGGCTTTCGACGGGGCCGGCGCCTGGGTATGGTCTCCCATTTGTGGACGCATGGCGTTTCCTCCTCTCTTGTGCTGTGGCGTCAGGCTGCAAGGGCGGTTCGCGACGGGGTCGATGGCCGTGCGAACACGGTTCCCTCGAACAGGCGCCTTGCTGTGCGCAGGATGCTGGCGGTCGGGGCGGTGGCGGTTGCGGTCAGGGCGGACTGGCCGGCCCCTGGATCGAGGCGTACGGTCAGCCGCCCGGCCGGATGTTCGAAGGTGACGTCGCCGGGCAGGGTCAGCCGCCCGGCCAGTGCGGCGGCGACGGTTTCCGGAATGGTGCAGGCGGTCGCGGTGGCGACGGCGCCGGTGATGGCCATCGCCCGGTGGCAGTCGTGCGGCATGAAATAGCGTACGGCCAGCGTGCCGCCGCGCGTCGGCGGGGCCAGCAGCACCGGCTTCGGGATCACCATGCCGGCGGCGTTGCGGAAGCCCATGCGCCGGCCGGCCTCGACGCGCAACGCTTCCAGCCGGGCCATGAAATCACGGTCGGACCGGTAGCTGTCGACGGGCTCGTACCCGGTCTTGGCCAAGTCGGCGGCGCGGACCAGCATCACTGGGATGGCGGCGTCGATGCAGGTGACCTCGACCCCGTCGATCAGGTCGGCCGGCGATCCGGTGGGCAGCAGCCGGCCGGTGTTGGCGCCGGCCGCATCGAGAAAGGCGAGATGGATAGGGGCGGCGGTGCCGGGCACGCCGTCGATCACGGCCTCGCCCTCATAGGCCACCTGCCGGCCGGGGGTCTGGACGCGTGCCTCGATCAGCTTGCCGGTGTTGACATTGTGGATGCGCACCACCGTGACGCCGTCCGTCGCCGGAACCAGCCCGGATTCGATGGCGAAGGGGCCGACGGCGGCCAGCATGTTTCCGCAATTGGGCGAGGTGTCGACCACCCCCTCCTGCACCCGCACCTGGGCGAACAGATAATCCACGTCCGCACCGGCCCGTGTGGCGGGACCGACGATGGCGACCTTGCTGGTCAGCGGATTGCCGCCACCGATGCCGTCGATGCCAAGATCGTTCCCTGCCCCCATCACGGAGAGCAGCAGGGCGTCGCGCTCCATCGGAGCGGCGGGAAGGTCGGACGCCAGGAAGAAGGGTCCGCGTGAGGTCCCCCCGCGCATCATCACGCAGGGAATGCCGATCTGGCGGTTCATCGGATGGGTCATGGCGCTTGGTTTCTCTTGAGTTCGCCGGTTGGCGAAGAAAGCCGATGCGCCGATATTCCGTTTGCGAACCGTATTTGTGAAATGCAATGATTCGCGCTATTATTCCATTATACGCATCAATCCAAGCGCCGCGCGGGGCCGGGCATGAACTTCGAACTGGTCGATCTGAAGGCGTTCATCGCGGTGGCGGAGTTGGGCAGCTTCAATCGCGCTGCCGACCTGCTGAACCTGTCGCAGCCCGCGCTCAGCCGCCGCATCCAGAAGCTGGAGGATACGCTGGGGGTGGCGCTGTTCGAACGCTCGACCCGCCATGTCGCCCTGACCATGGTCGGGCGCGACTTCATGCCGAAGGTCCGGCGCTTTCTCGACGAGTTCGAAACGTCGCTGTTGGGCATCAGCGATTTGGGTGCGCGCAGCGGCGGGCAGATCACCATCGCCTCCGTTCCGACGGCGGTGTTCTACTTCCTGCCGAACGCGATCAGCCGTTTCAGCATCGCCTTCCCGCGGATCCGCATCCGCATCCTGGATCTCGGCGCCAACGAGGGGCTGGAGGCGGTGGCGCGCGGCGAGGCCGATTTCGGCATCAACTTCATCGGCACCTCACACCCGGACATCGAATTCACGCCCCTGGCGGAGGATCCCTTCGTCGTCGCCTGCCGGCACGATCATCCGCTGGCGTCGCACAAGGTGGTGAATTGGGATGAGTTGGCCGCCCACCGGGTCATCACCGTGGGACGGACCAGCGGCAACCGGGCGCTGATCGACAACGCCCTGGCGCAGCATGGCCTGAAACTCAGCTGGTCCTACGAGATCACGCATCTCGCAAGCTCGCTGGGGCTGGTGGAGGCGGGGCTTGGCGTCGCGGTGCTTCCCAAGCTAGCCACCCCCTCCTCCGGCCATCCGATCATCCTGACCCTGCCGCTGGGTCACCCGAAGATCTCCCGGACAATCGGCGTCGTCCGCCGCCACGGCGCGATCCTGTCGCCGATGGCGGCGCGCTTCCTGGACGTGCTGCTCGACTCCTTGAAACTCTGATGGTCGCCGGCCCGATCAGTTGGACGCGGCGCAGAGCTTCTCGCGGGAGGTCTGCTTCGCCGCCTCGGCGGAGAAGCCGTAGGGCTCGATGATCTTGGCGAACTCGCCCGACGCCTTCATCTCGGCCAGCACCTTGTCGAAGGCATCGCGCAACGCGGTGTCCTGCTTGCGGAAGGCGGCGCCGTCGCAATAGACCGGGGCGCCCTTGACCGGGGCGACCACCTCGATGTTCGGGTCGTTGGCCTTGCCGACCAGATCATGGATCGACAGGACCGGCAGCGAATAAACGTCGATGCGGCCATCCTGCAGCATCTTCAGGCCGCTTTGCGGGTCGGGGACCACGATCACGCGGTCGCGCGGCACGCCGGCCTGCAGAGCCAGCTTCTCCTCGGTGCCGCCGCCGGGAGCCCCGATCTTGGCATTCGGGTTCTTGGCGATGTCCTCGTAGGAGGTCAGCTTCAGCGGGTTGCCCTTCTTCAGGGCGAAGGATTCGGCATCGCAGAGGATGGGTTCCGAATAGGCGACGGCCTTGCAGCGCTCCGGCTTCATGAACAGGCCGGCGGTGACGACGTCGAAGCGGCGGGCCTGCAGGCCGGGGATCATCGCGCCATATTCGGAGATCGAGGCGACGACGTCGCCGACCCCCAGCTTCTTCATCACCGCGCGGGCGACGTCGGGGGCGGCGCCAGACACGGTGCCGTCCGGCTTGACGGCGGTATAGGGCGGTTCGTTGGCGATGCCGATGCGGGCGAAGCCTTGTTCGCGCAGCGTCTCCAGCGTGTCGGCGGCGAATGCCGGCGCGGCGAGCGTGAGGAGTGCGGCGGCGATGCCAACGCTTTGGGCGATCTTAAGGTGTTTCATGTCTGCCGTCCCTCTTTCGTGACTTGGTGAGTGCCCGGCCGGCGTTCCCCTAGGGGCGCCGGCCCCTGTTTGGTCGGTGTCGATACCGTTCTTCACACGCCCGCCTTCTGCCGAGGCGGGTTCCGACAGGCGATTGGATTGGTCAGTTCTCGACCGTTCCCACCACCGCGATGCAGTCGCCGGCCTTGACGAGGCCGGGGAAATGGCGGGCCGCCAGGATGCCGTCCAGCGCCGCCCGGTATTCGGAGGGCGCCAGCCCGGTGCGGCCGATGGGGTGGATGCGGGCGAGCAGATCGCCCTTGCGCACCGGCTGGCCCAGGTCGACGCAGGCTTCGATCAGGCCGCTGTCCTCGGCGAAGCGGAAACAGTCGGCTGACGGCATGTCGAGCCAGCGGCCGGCTTCCGCCGGCTGGTCGTCCGCCGGCGGTGCGTCCGTCAGGATCCCGGCGTGGCGCAGGACGTTGCGGACGCCGCGCTTGGCGATGGCGATGGTTTCCGCCCGGCCGGTGCCGCCGCCGCCGAGTTCGGTGGTGACGAAGGTCTTGCCCAGTTCCTCCGCCGCGGTGTCGTACATGCCGACCGCGTCGATCTCCAGCATGCGCATGGAATAGGGCGCGGCGAAGGCGGCCACCGCAGCGAAGCAGCGCGCCTCCTGGTCCTTGTCGGGCAGGATGTGGGCGGCGGCGAAGGGGACGAAGTCCAGCGTCCGGCCGCCGGAATGGATGTCCATCACCAGATCGGCCAGCGGCAGGAGTTCACGGGTGAAGTAATCGGCGATCTTCTGCGTCACCGTGCCGTCCGGGCGGCCTGGAAAGCTGCGGTTCAGGTTGCCCTTGTCGATGGGCGAGGTGCGGGTTCCCGCCTGGAAGGCCGGGTAATTCATCGCCGGGACGATGATGACGCGGCCGGCGACCCGGTCGGCCGTCAGCGTCTGGGACAGGTCGAACAGGGCGACCGCGCCCTCATACTCGTCGCCATGGTTGGCGCCGGTCAGCAGGGCGGTCGGCCCGCTGCCGTTGCGCACCACGGTGATCGGGATCATCACCGAACCCCAGGCCGAATCGTCGCGGCTGTAGGGCAGGCGCAAAAATCCGTGCTGCACGCCGTCGCGGTCGAAATCGACCGTCGGGGTTATCGGGGAGGGGGCAATTGTGACGGGCGCCATGGTCAGGACTTCACGAACAGCTTGCGCGGCACGTCGGCGAGGCATTCGACGCCGGTGTCGGTGATGGCGATGCTCTCGGTGATCTCCAACCCCATATCCTCCAGCCACAGGCCGGTCATGAAGTGGAAGGTCATTCCGGGCTTCAGTTCGGTGCGGTCGCCGGGACGCAGGCTCATGGTGCGCTCGCCCCAGTCCGGCGGATAGCTGAGGCCGATGGGATAGCCGGTGCGGTTGTCCTTGGTGATGCCGTAGCGCTTCAGGACGGCGAAGAAGGCGTTGGCGATGTCCTCGCAGCTATTGCCCGGCTTGGCGGCGGCCAGCCCGGCCTCCATCCCCTCCAGCGTCGCCTTCTCGGCATCGAGGAAGGCCTGGGTCGGCGTGCCGAGGAAGACGGTGCGCGACAGCGGGCAGTGGTAGCGCTTGTAGCAGCCGGCGATTTCGAAGAAGGTGCCCTCCCCCAGCTTCATCGGCCGGTCGTCCCAGGTCAGGTGCGGGGCGGAGGCGTCGGCCCCCGACGGCAGAAGCGGGACGATGGCGGGATAGTCGCCGCCGAAGCCGTCCGCTCCGCCGATGCCGCGGATGCCGGCGTCGTAGATCTCGGCGACGAGGTCGCATTTGCGCATGCCCGGCTCGACCCGCTCGACGATGCGGGCGTGCATCGCCTCGACGATTCGGGCGGCCTTGCGCATGTAGTCGAGTTCCTGCGGGCTCTTCACCGCGCGCTGCCAGTTGACCAGCGCCGTCGCGTTCTTGAAGCGGGCGTTGGGCAGGTGGGTGGTCAGCGATTGGAAAGCGGCGGCGGTGAACCAGTAATTGTCCATCTCGACGCCGATGGCGAGATTGCCCCAGCCGCGATCCGCCAGGATCGTCGACAGCAGGTCCATCGGGTGGCGTTCGGTCGACTGCACATAATGGTCGGGATAGCCGATGATGCTGTCATGGGCGAGATAGGCGGTGCGCTTGGCGCCGTTGGCGTCCTGGCCGCGGCCGTACCAGATCGGCTCGCCGTGCGGCGGCACGATCACGCATTGGTGGACATAGAAGGACCAGCCGTCATAGCCGGTCAGCCAGGCCATGTTCGACGGATCGGTGACGATCAGCAGCTCGATGCCGGCCTTGTCCATGGCGGCACGGGTCTTGTCGAGCCGTGCGGCATATTCGGCCCGGCTGAAGTTCAGCGTCGGTTCCAGCATGTCGGGGTCTCTCTTATGAGAAGAGGGGCATGGGAAAAGGGAGATCAGGCGTCGAAGACGGTGCCGGCGCCGGCCGCGAGCGCCCGGCTGCGCGCCAGCGTGGCGATTGCGGTGTCCTGCACCCCGGTTCCGGTGAGGTCGCAGACGGTGATGGCGCCGGTGGCCGGCCGGCCGGCGGTCTGCCCGGCGATGACGGCGCCCAGTTCGGGGAAGTCGCGGTCGGCGGCGACCGTGCCGGCGGCAATCGCGTGGTGCAGTTCGCCCAGCCGGCGGGTCTGCGTCAGGCGGTCGGCGACGTAGAGGTCGGCACGGGACAGGATGGCGGGATCGAGTTCGTTCTTGTGCTCGGCATCCGACCCCATGGCGGTGACGTGCTGGCCGGGTACCAGCCAGTCCGCCATTAGGATCGGCTGGTCGGCCGGGGTGGTGGTGACGACGATGTCGGCGCCGGCGACAGCCGCCCTACCCTCCTCCGCGGCACGGACGGGGATTCCCAGCCGGTCGGACAGGCGGGCGGCGGTGGCGGCGGCGCGCTCGGGCTGGCGCGCCCAGATGCGGGCCTCGCGGATCGGGCGGACCAGGGTCAGCGCCTCCAGCTGCAACGCCGCCTGCACCCCGGCACCGAAGACGGCGACGACAGCGCTGTCGGGTCGCGACAGATGCTTGGCGGCGACCGCCCCCGCCGCCGCGGTGCGCACATCGGTCAGGTAGCCGTTGTCGAGCAGCAGTGCCTCGACCAGACCGGTCCGGCTGCTCAGCAGCACCATCAGGCCGTTGACGCTGGGCAGGCCGAGCGCCGGGTTGCCGAAGAATCCGGGGCTGATCTTGATGGCGAAGCCGTCGAGACCGGGGACATAGGCGGTCTTGACGTCGACCTCGCCGCGATATTCCGGGATGTCGAGCCGAAGGATCGGCGGCATCGCCACCGGGCGGGTGGCCAGCGCCAGGAAGGCGTCCTCGACGCAGGCGACGGCATCGCGGTCGAGCGGAACGATCCGCCGCAGCTCCGCCTCGGTCAGGATGGTCATGCGGGGCATGGATTGGCTCCGGTGATGATGCGGCGGTGCAGGTCCATGGCGATGTTGCGGCCGGACAGCAGCGCGATTGTGGGGCCGCACGGCGTCACCTTGCCGGCGAGCAATGCTGCGATGCCGACGGCGCCGGCGCCCTCGACGATCTCCTGCTCGGCGGAATAGGCATGCACGATGCCGGTGGCGATCTCGTCCTCGGTCAGCAGGACCACGTCGTCGAGCAGGCTGGCGGCGAGCCGATGGGTGTAGCGGTTGTCGAGGCCGATGCCGCCGCCGAGCGAATCCGCCAGCGTCTCCAGTTCCTCGACCTGCACCGGGCGGCCGGCCTTCAGGCTGGCGTGCATGGCGGCGCCGCGCTCCATCGAGACGCCGATCACCCGCAGGCCGGGCCGCAGAGCCTTGGCCGCCAGCGCCACGCCGGCGATCAGGCCGCCGCCCGACAGCGGCACCAGCAGCAGCTCGGCGTCGGGAACCGCCTCGATGATCTCCAGCCCCAGCGTGCCCTGCCCGGCGATGACGTCGGCATGGTCGAAGGGCGGGACGGTGGCGAACCCCTCCTCGCGGACCAGCCGGTCGACCTCGACCTGGGCATCGTCCTGGGAGCGGCCGACAATGCGGATTTCGGCGCCGAGCGCGCGGATGCCCTCGACCTTGTTGGCGGGGACAAGCGCCGACATGCAGACGACGCAGCGGACGCCGGCTTGGGCTGCGGCATGGGCGAGCGCCCGGCCGTGGTTGCCGGTGGACGCCGCCGCGACCCCCGTCGCCAATGCCTCGCGCGGCAGGGCCGACAGCGCGTTGGTTGCGCCGCGCAGCTTGAAGCTGCCGGTGGTCTGGCGGGTCTCCAGCTTCAGGAAGACCGGGGCGCCGCAGCGGGCGGTCAGGCTGGGCGAGGCGACGGTCGGCGTCACCGCGATCCGCCCGGCCAGCCGCGCGCGTGCGCGGAAGACATCCTCCAGGCCGATGCCGTGCCCGGTCATGGTTGAGCCTCTGCCGGCAAAGGAAGGGTCATCAGCCGTCCGCCTTCCGGCCGGGGCCGGTCGTCGCCGCACAGGCGGAGTGTGGCCCAGGCGGTGGCTTGGTTGCTGGTGACCACCGGGCGACCGATCGCAGCCTCGATTTCCGCGGCGACGCCGGCCGAGCGCAGGGCGGTGCAGGAGATGAACAGCGCGTCCGCATCGGGCGCCATCGCCTCGACGGCGGCTCGCACCAGACTGGCCGGCGCGATGCGCGCCATCTCGCGGTCGTCATCCAGACCGAAACAGGTGAAGCGCGCGATGTCGAAGCCATGCACGCCGAAATAGGCGGCCATCGGCCGGCTGGTCTGTTCGGTGTAAGGGGTCAGCACGGCGATCCGCTGGGCGCGGAGCGCCGTCAGGGCGCGGCGGGCGGCGGCGGGCGGCGTGATGACGGGAACGCCCGGCTTGGCCGAAGCGATGGCTTCCTCGATGGCGTCGTCGCCCATCACGACGCTGGCCGAGGTGCAGGAATAGCAGATGGCGTCGAGCGGCTCGTCGGGCAGGATCAGCGCCGCCCCTTCGGCGAGGCGCGGCTGCATGCGGCGCAGATTCTCCGGCGTCGTCGGATTGGCGTAGGCGATGCGCGCGGTGTAGACGCCGATGCGCTCGCCGGCGACCATGCGGCGGAAATCCGGCTCGGTCGTGTGGTCGGTCGCCAGGACGACGAGGCCCACGCGTTTTTCCACCGGGCGGTCGTCGAAGACCAGCGTCGTGTCCGAGCGCAGGATGGGGATGGAGGTCATGGCTCGAAAACTCCAGAGTCAGCAGGCCGGCGGTCAGCGGGTGGGCCGGAACCGGCGTTCCAGCAGGTGCAGGGCGGGCACGGCGATCAGGCTGATGCACAGGAACAGGACGCCGACCAGCGTCATCGGCTCCAGATAGCGGTAGTTGCTGTTGGCGACGCTGCGCGCCTCGCTCATCAGCTCGATCACCGTGATGGCGGAGAGCAGCGGCGTTTCCTTGAACATCGCGACGAAGTAGTTCGCCAGCGCCGGGATCATCGGCGGGATCGCCTGCGGCAGGATGATGTGGCGCCAAGTTTGGTAGGGCGTGAGGTTGCAGGCCTTCGCAGCCTCCCACTGGCCGCGCGGCGTGTTGTCGATGCCGGCGCGGAAGACCTCCGAGGTGTAGGTGGCGTAATGGAGACCCAACCCGACCACCCCGGCGGTCAGCGGCGACAGCAGCAGCCCCAGTTCCGGCAACACGTAGAACAGGAAATACAGCTGGACCAGCAGCGGTGTGCCGCGGATGAACTCCACCACGAAACCGGTGGTGCGCGCCACCGCCCGGCTCTTAGACCGGCGCAGCAGGGCGAAGCCCAGCCCGGCGGCGGCGGCCAGGACGGAGCCGAGCAGCGTGGCCAGCAGCGTGATGCGCAGGCCGTCGAGCAGCGTCGGCATGATTTCGCGGACGAACTCCCAATCCCATTCCATGGCCGGTTTCCTTAAGAGCGCAGCCCGTCGAGGCCGCGGGTCATGCGGCGCTCCAGGGCCTTCATGCCGAACGAGATCAGGCTGGCATAGGCGAAGTAGATGACCAGGACGGTCAGGAACGGCATGGCGGTGCTGCCGGTCTGCGAGCGCACGACCTGTGCCTGGAAGGTCAGGTCGCTGAGCGAGATGAGCGAGACGACCGAGGTCGCTTTCAAAAGCTCGATGGCGTTGTTGCAGAAGGTCGGGACCATCACCACCGCCGCCTGCGGCAGCAGCACGTGACGCAGGCTTTGCCAGCGCGTCAGGTTCAGGGCGACGCAGGCCTCGTGCTGTTCGCGGCCGATGGACTGCACCGCCGACCGCACCACCTCCGCGCCATAGGCGCCGACATTCAGCCCCAGCGCCAGAATGCCGGCCTGCAGCGGCGTCAGCGTCACCCCCATCAGCGGCAGGACGAAATAGGCCCAGAACAGCTGGACGAAGATCGACGTGCCGCGAAAGAACTCGATATATGCGACCGACGCGGCGCGCACCGCGGAGAAGCGCGACAGCCGGCCCAGCCCGGCGAGGAAGGCGGCCGGCAGAGCCAGCGCGCAGCCGAGCACGGTCAGCTTCGCCGTCACCAGCGCGCCGTCCAGCATCAAGCCCATATAGCCGGCCCAATCAGCCATGAAGCCGAAATCTCCTGCGTTCGGGGAAAAAGCGGTGACGGACGCCTTGCGGTCGCGGGGGACCGTCAGATGCGCTGGCCGGCCGCGATGATCTTTTTCAAGAAGGCCTGGGTCCGCTCATGCGACGGGTTGGTGAAGAGGACGTCGGGCGGCCCCTCCTCCACGATGCGGCCACGGTCGAAGAACAGCACGCGGTCGGCGAAATCGTGGGCGAAGCTCATCTCGTGGGTCACCAGCAACATGGTCATGTCGGTGGTGGACCCCAGCATCCTCATGACGTTCAGCACCTCTTCCACCAGTTCGGGGTCGAGCGCCGAGGTTACCTCGTCAAACAGCATGATCCGGGGCTGCAGCGCCAGGGCGCGGGCGATGGCGACCCGCTGCTTCTGGCCGCCGGACAGCTGGGCCGGCATGGCGCGGGCCTTGTCGGCGAGGCCGACGAGGTCCAGCAGTTCCATCGCCCGGCGTTCGGCATCCGCCTTCCTGACGCCCTTGGTCAGCATCGGCGCCAGCGTCACGTTGTCCAGCACGCATTTGTGCGGGAACAGGTTGAACAGCTGGAACACCATGCCGATCTTGGTCCGCATCCGGTGCAGATGCGCCTCGTCGGCGGGGACAAGACGGCCGTTGCGCTCCATCTGGAACAGGTTCTCGCCGTCGATGCGGATGGTGCCGCCTTCGATGCTTTCCAGCGTCATCAGCGTCCGCAGGATCGTCGTCTTGCCGGAACCCGACGGCCCGATCAGCGCCAGCTTTTCTCCCGGCCGGACTGAAAAGCACAAGTCTTTCAGCACGGTGTGCGAGCCGTAGCGCTTCGTGACGCAGTCGATGTCGATGATCGTATCGGTCACACCGGTCTTCCCTTGCAATGGTTGGCGACCGTGGATGTGCGCAAACGATGCGGGACCGCTTAAATCATGTCAATCTGGAAAATAAAATCATGACAATTCTAAAGAGTCTTACCTCGGGACTCTTCAGATCGCCAGGAGCACCGGCTCCGGGTCGCTGTTCAGCAGATTGACGATCACGCGCAGACCGGCGTGAAGCTCCGCCTCGGTGGTGGAGCCGATGGAGACGCGCAGCGCGTCGGGCCGCGTGCCGGGGCCGATGGCGAAGGCCGATCCGGGCGCCAGCGCCACCCCCTGATGGCGGGCATGCGACACGAAGGTGGCCTCCGGCCGCCCTTCGCCCAGCGGCAGCCACAGATGCAGCCCCTCGGCATGGCTGCGGTGGGGAATGCCCTTCAGGATCTCCGCGGCCAGCGCGTGGCGGCGGTGCAGCGCCTTGCGCTGCCACTCGACCATCTCCATCGCGAATCCGCTCTCGACCCAACGGGTGGCGATTTCGGCGACGATGGGCGTGGCGATCCAGTTGGTCACCAGATGGCGGTTGGTGACGGCGGCGAGCAGCCGGTCGGGAACCACCAGATAGCCGGTGCGCAGGCCCGGCATCACCGTCTTGGTGAAGCTGGTGACGTAGAGCGTCCGTTCCGGCGCCAGGGCCGCCAGCGGCGGGCGGCGGTCGGTCAGCAGGGGCCCGAGCGGATCGTTCTCGACGATCGACAGGTTGTGGCGCTGGGCCAGCCGCGCGATCTCGGCGCGCCGGGCCTCGCCCATATGGGTCGCGGTGGCGTTGATCGGGTTCGGCATGACGAACAGCGCCTTCACCGTGCCGTCGCGGCAGGCGGCGTCGAGCGCGTCGGGACGGATGCCCTCCTCGTCGATGGCGACGCCGCGCAGCTTGATGCCGAGATAGGAGGCGAGCGGCAGCAGCGTGTGGTGCCCGACCTCCTCCGTCACCACGGTCGATCCCGGCGGGGCGGCGGCCATCAGGGCGATGGTCATGCCGGCGGTGGCGCCGTTGGTCAGGGTGACGTTGGCCGCCGTGGTCTCCACCCCGCAGTGACGCAGCCAGGACACTGCCGTCGCCCGGTGGCGGGCGAACAGGGTGTTTGGACGGAAGGACAGCACCACGGCCGGCGGCAGGTTGGCGGACAGTTCCACCAGCGCCTGCCGCATCGCCTCGACATGCAGCGGTTCGCACACCGGCTTCAGGATCGACAGGTCGATCACCTCGTCGGTGCGCTGGGGGATATAGGGCGGATCGACCTCGGTTTGCGCTGCGCGGATGAAGGTGCCGCGCCCGGTCTCTCCGCTGATCAGGCCGCGCCGGATCAGCTCCTCGTAGGCGCGGCTGACGGTCTGGACGGAGATGCCCAATTCGTCGGCAAGCTGCCGGTGGGTGGGCAGCTGGTCGCCGACCGCCAGTTGGCCTTGCGTGATCGCCCGCTGCACCTGATCGGCCAGCGAGAGATAGACGGGCCTGCTCAAAGCCGATGCATCGGGGTGCCACTTTGTCATGCAACATTTCTGCTGGAAATCATCACATTTGACAATGCCGGAAAGCACGGACATCGTCGGGTTGTCACTTTTCCAAAGGCGACCGGCCCCATGCCTGACCTGAAGCTCGATCCCATCGACCTGCGCATCCTGTCGGAAATCCAGCGTGACGGCCGCATCACCAAGCTGGCGCTGGCCGACCGGGTGGGGCTGTCGCCGACGCCCTGCTGGGTGCGGCTGCGCCGGCTGGAGGCGGCGGGCATCGTCACCGGCTATCATGCCCGACTGGCCCTGCGGCAGGTCACGCCCTTTGCCATGGCGCTGGTCGAGGTGACGCTGGGCAGCCACCGGCAGGCCGATTTCGACCGGTTCGAACGGGTGGTGCGGGCGGAACCCGGCATCGTCTCCTGCTGGTCGGTCGGTGGCGGGCTCGACTATGTCCTGCGGGTGGTGGCACGCGACGTCGATGCCTATCAGCGGATCATCGACCGGCTGCTGGAGGGCGATGCCGGGATCGACCGGTATTTCACCTACATCGTCACGCGAACGGTGAAGGACGATGCGGCGATGCCGCTGGAGGCGCTGATGGAGGAGCCGGGCGGGTCCGTCCCATCGTGATAGAGACTTTCTCTTCCTCGCCGCCCCGACAAAGAGACACTCTCCACCACGCAGGCCCAGTTCGGACACAGTCTCCGCCGCATCACCACTAGACTCCGGAACACGGGCGCTTCGGCGCTCAACCCATTTTCCGGAGGTGCCCATGACCGCGCAGCTGTCCCGCCTGGACCGTCACGACGCCGTCAGCCGCCTGACCGACCGCCGGCTGCTGCGCGAACTCGCCTATGTCGGCGGACGCTGGACCGCGGCGCCCGACGGCGCCACCTTCCCGGTCACCGATCCGGCCAGCGGACGGACGCTCGCCCATGTCGCGGCCCTGGAATCCTCCCAGGCGACCGCCGCCGTCACCGCGGCATCGGCGGCGTTCGCGGCCTGGAGCGCCCGGCTGCCGCAGGACCGCGCCGCCCGCCTGCGCGACTGGTTCGACCGCATCACCGCCGCCAAGGAGGATCTCGCCCTGCTGATGACGCTGGAGCAGGGCAAGCCGCTCGCCGAATCGCGGGGGGAGATCGACTATGCCGCCTCCTTCGTCGAATGGTACGCGGAGGAGGCCAAGCGGGTGGGCGTCGAGAGCATTACAAGCCACCTGCCCGGCGCCGAAATGCTGCTGCGGCGGGAGGCGCTGGGCGTGGTCGGCATGGCGACGCCGTGGAACTTCCCCTCGGCGATGCTGACGCGCAAGGCGGCGGCGGCGCTGGCCGCCGGCTGCACCGTGGTGGCCCATGCGTCCTCCGAAACGCCGCTGTCGGCGCTGGCGTTGGCCGAACTGGCGGAGCGGGCCGGCATCCCCGCCGGCGTGTTCAACGTCCTGACCGGCGATCCGGAACCGCTGGTCGGCGCGCTGTGCGACGACGCCCGCGTCCGTGCCATGAGCTTCACCGGCTCCACGGAAATCGGCAGCCGCATCGCCGCGCGCTGTGCGGCCACAATGAAACGGCTGGTGATGGAGCTGGGCGGCCATGCGCCGCTGCTGGTCTTCGCCGACGCCGATCTGCAGCGGGCGGTGGACATCGCCATCGACGCGAAGTTCGCCACCTCCGGCCAGGACTGCCTCGCCGCCAACCGCATCTATGTGCAGCGTCCGCTCTACGACTCCTTCTGCGCTGCCTTCACCGCCCGCAGCGCGGCGTTGCGCGTCGGGCCGGGGCTGGAGCCGGACGTGCAGATCGGACCCTTGATGAACGCACGGGCGGTCGACAAATGCGCCCGCCATGTCCGCGACGCGGTGGACCGCGGCGCCCGCTGCCTGACCGGCGGCGAGGTCCATCCCGCCGGCCCGCTGTTCTACCGTCCCACCGTTCTGGCCGACGTCGCGCCGGACTCGCTGATCCTGCGCGAGGAGACCTTCGGTCCGGTCGCCGCGATCCTGCCCTTCGATGACGAGGCGGAGGTGGTGGCCCGCGCCAACGACACCGAATACGGCCTCGTCGCCTATCTGGTGACCCGCGACGCCGCCCGGATCCTGCGCCTGTCGCGGGCGCTGCAGTACGGCATGGTGGCGGTCAACCGGGTGAAGATCACCGGCGCGCCGGTTCCCTTTGGCGGGATCAAGCAATCCGGCCTCGGCCGCGAAGGCTCGCGCCATGGGATGGAGGCTTTCACCGAGCTGAAATACGTCTGCCTCGACGCCGCCTGAACCGAAATTCTTGTCTGGGAAAACATGCCATGACCGACCTGACCAACGAGTTGACCGCCTGGGACCGCGACCATTTCTTCCACCCGTCGACCCACATGGCGGCGCATGCCCGCGGCGACACGCCGACCCGCGTCGTCACCGGCGGCGAAGGCGTCTACATCACCGACCGTGACGGCCGGCGCAGCCTGGACGCCTTTGCCGGGCTCTATTGCGTCAATGTCGGCTATGGCCGCCGCGAGATCGCCGATGCCATCGCCGAGCAGGCCGGCAAGCTCGCCTATTATCACGCCTATGTCGGGCATGGCAGCGAGCCGTCGATCACGCTGGCCAAGATGATCATCGACCGCGCGCCCGCCGGGATGTCGCGCGTCTATTTCGGCCTGTCGGGGTCGGACGCGAACGAGACCAACATCAAGCTGGTCTGGTATTACAACAACATCCTCGGCCGGCCGGAAAAGAAGAAGATCATCTCGCGCTGGCGCGGCTACCACGGGTCGGGGGTGATGACCGGCAGCCTGACCGGGCTGGAGCTGTTCCACAAGGCCTTCGACCTGCCGCGCCCGCCGGTGCTGCACACCGAAGCCCCCTATTACTTCCGCCGCGCCGACCGCAGCATGAGCGAGGAGCAGTTCTCCCAGCACTGCGCCGACCGGCTGGAGGCGATGATCCTGGCGGAAGGGCCGGAGACCGTCGCCGCCTTCATCGGCGAACCGGTGCTGGGCACCGGTGGCATCGTCCCGCCGCCCGTCGGCTATTGGGAGAAGATCCAGGCGGTGCTGAACAAGTACGACATCCTGCTGATCGCCGACGAGGTGGTGACCGGGTTCGGCCGGCTCGGCAGCATGTTCGGCTCCGACCATTACGGCATCAAGCCGGACCTCATCACCATAGCCAAGGGCCTGACCTCCGCCTATGCGCCCTTGTCCGGCGTGATCGTCGGCGAGCGGGTGTGGAAGGTGCTGGAGCAGGGATCCGACCAGCTCGGGCCGATCGGCCATGGCTGGACCTATTCGGCCCATCCGCTCTGCGCCGCCGCCGGCGTGGCCAACCTGGAGCTGATCGACACGCTCGATCTGGTGACCAACGCGGGCGAGACCGGCGGCTATCTCCGCGCCGCGCTGACCGACGCGCTGGGCGGGCATCCGATGGTCGGCGATGTGCGCGGCGAGGGCATGCTGGCGGCGGTGGAGTTCGTCGCCGATCGTGAGGCCGACCGGGACGACCGCCGCTTCTTCCCGGCCGAGGCGAAGGTCGGGCCGCGCCTGTCCGCCGCACTGCTGGAACGGGGCGTCATCGCCCGCGCCATGCCGCAGGGCGACATCCTGGGCTTCGCCCCGCCGCTCTGCCTGACGCGGGAAGAGGCCGACATCGTGGTGTCCGCCACCGCCAAGGCGGTGAAGGCGGTCGCGGCCGAACTCTGAAGGAAAAGGCGGGGGCTACTTCCGCCGGGCAAGCCCCTCCATCTCCTTGGCCCATCCGCTGTAGTTGCGGTGGTAGTCGCGCAAGGCCGGATCGTCCTTCGTCCGATCCGCCATCGCCCGGAACAGCGGGGCCTGGGCGGCGGCGATGTCCGCCGCATCCGGCCGGCGCGTGGCGGTGAGGAAGGAGGACAGGCTGGTGACCAGATTGCCGCCGGTCGGCTTGGCCGCCAGCTTCGCCAGTTCGTCGACGATCCACGGCATGTATTTCAGTACATAGTCGGCGTAACGCTGGATCGCCGGCGCCTGGTCGAGCAGGTCTCCCCGCTCGCGGTCGAAATCCGTGCGGTCGAGAATGGCGTGGTTGGCATAGACGACGGGCGCTTCGGCCGAGGTGTCGCACTGCCAGCCCTTGCGCGGGATCAACAGGTCGGCCTGATCCTTCTCCTCGCGGTAGGGGTAGAAGGGCATGGTGCGGCAGCGCGACGGCTTGGTCTCATGGATGCCGCACAGCCCGTCGTCCAGCAGTTCCGGACAGGGGTGGGAGGTCGGCAGATAGGCGGTCGGCACGATCAGCACCGCCACCGTCTTGCGGTTGGGCAGGCGCACAGTCGCGCCCAAACGGGTCGCCAGCTCGTAGGACCGGGCGTTCGACCGTACCGGCGTCCACACCATCGCCAGCGGGAAGCGGCCGGCATGGGCGACGGCGTCCGCCAGCGTCAGCGGCAGCCAGCCGTGGCAGCATTTGCCGCAGGCGGTGCAGGAGAAGCGCGGTTCCATCGCGTCGCCCCTCCGGTCACTTGCCGCAGCAGGCTTTGTACTTCTTGCCGGATCCGCAGGGACAGGGCTCGTTGCGCCCGACCTTGACCACCCGGCGCGGTTCGCCCTTCGGGTTGACCTCGCCGCTGACGTAAAGCCACCGCCCATCCTCCCGGCGGAAGCTTGCCCGCTCGTGATGGCGCATGTCGTTGCCGTCCTTGCGGAAATGGATCTGGAACTCCACCACCCCGATGTCGCCCTCCTCGCTGGCGCGCAGGATATCGAGCCGCTGCCACTCCGACTCCTCCGCCACCCGCTCCGCCTCGCCGCGGTTGAAGTCGTCGCGGATTTCCGGGGCATGGGTGCGCTCGACATGGTCCAGCTCGTGGCGGACGAAGGCGGTGTAGCGGGACCGCATCAGCGCCTCGGCGGTCGGCGCCGGCTCCCCGGCCAGGATGGGACCGCAGCATTCTTCGAAGGAACGGCCGGAACAGCAGGGGCAAGACGACATCGTTGGTCCTCGGTTAAAGGTGGCAAGACTATCAGAAGGCGACCACCAGCGCCACGTAGCGGGCGGCCTTGCCGATGGTGACAAGCAGCAGGAATATCCAGAAATTCTCCCGCAGGATGCCGGCGACCAGGGTCAGCGGGTCGCCGATGAAGGGCGCCCAGGCCAGCAGCAGCGACCACACCCCCCATTTCTGATACCAGGCGGTGGCGCGGTCGATCAGCGACGCCTTGACCGGAAACCAGCGGCGGTCGCGGAAATGGATCAGGTAGCGGCCGAGCAGCCAGTTCACCACCGACCCCAGCACATTGCCGGCGGTGGCGACCAGCACCAGCGTCTGCGCCGAATGGGTCCCGGCCATGTGCATGCCGGCGAGGATCACCTCCGACTGGGCCGGCAGGATCGTCGCCGCCACCAGCGCGGCGCTGAACAGGCCGGCCAGACCGGCGAAATCGTCCATAAGACCTCCGTCGGATCGGCGGGAGCGGACGCCCGCCACGCGCGCGTCACCGCGGCGATCCTATCCAGGGGGATAGAGCAAGATCAGGGGCGCGGTCAACTCCGCCCGGCATGCTGCGCAATCAAAGCATAACCGGGCATAACCGGCAGAACAGCCTCCGCCGCCATCGGCCTTGCCATATCCTATCCGGGGGGATACCATTTCGGTATGAGCACTCACCACAGCCACCCCGACATCATCAAGCGCCTCAAGCGGGCCGATGGACATCTGCGCGGCATCATCGAGATGATCGAAGCCGGCCGGCCCTGCCTCGACCTCGCCCAACAGCTGCATGCGGTGGAAAGCGCCGTGCGCGAGGCCAAGAAGGTGCTCATCCACGACCATCTGGATCACTGCCTGGACGCGGCGGTCGACGCCACGCCCGCCGAAGCGCGGGCATCGATCGCGGAGTTCAAGGCGATCACGAAATATCTGTAGAGACCCACGATGCCCGAGTTTTCCGCCCTCCTGCAGCAAGGCGCCGCCAACGCCTGGCTGTTCATCCCGAGCGCCATCCTGCTCGGTGCGCTGCATGGGCTGGAACCGGGCCATTCCAAGACCATGATGGCGGCATTCATCGTCGCCATCCGCGGCACCGTCGGCCAGGCGGTCATGCTCGGTCTGGCCGCCACGCTGTCGCACACGGCGGTGGTGTGGGCCGTTGCCCTCGGAGGGATGTGGATCGGCCGTGGCTGGAATGCCGAGACGACCGAGCCCTATTTCCAGCTCGCCTCGGCGGTGCTGATCGTCGCGGTGGCGCTGTGGATGGCGGCGCGGACCTGGCGGGAACAGCGGCACGAGGCGGCCGGGCACGATCACCACCATCACCACGGTCATGACCATGACCACCATGGGCATGCGCATCACCATCATGGCCAAAGCCATGGCGGGCACAGCCATGCCACCGCCGGCGCACCGCGCGCACTGGATCTCGGACAGTCAGACTATCAGGACGCGCATGAGCGGGCGCATGCCCGCGACATCCAGCGCCGCTTCGCCGGCCGGCACGTCACCACCGGACAGATCCTGCTGTTCGGCCTGACCGGCGGGCTGATCCCCTGCCCGGCGGCCATCACCGTCCTGCTGCTGTGCCTGCAGCTCAAGGAGGTGACGCTCGGCGCCGCCCTGGTCGTCTGCTTCAGCATTGGCCTGGCCCTGACGCTGGTGGCCGCCGGGGCGGTCGCCGCGCTGGGCATGCGCCACGCCGAGCGGCGCTGGTCGGACGCCTTCGGCAAATTCGCCCGGCGTGCCCCCTACCTGTCCAGCGCCGTCATCACCCTGGTGGGGATCTATGTCGGCGTCCATGCCCTGCAGGGGCTTGGGCTTACGCTGGCCTGGATCGGGGGACCGCACCTGTCGTGACGCTCCTACATTGCCCAGCCGCCGTCGATGATGTGGATCTGGCCGGTGGTGTAGGTGGCGGTGGCGAGGTGGAGCGCCAGTTCGGCGATCTCTTCTGGCTGGCCGATGCGGCCGATCGGCTGACGGGCGATGAAGGCGGCGCGGGCGGCCTGATAATCGCCCTGGGCCGACAGCCGCTCCTGCAACGACGGCGATTCGACCGTTCCCGGACAGATGGCGTTGCAGCGGATGCCCTTCGCCACATAGTCTGCGGCGACCGATTTGGTCAGCCCGATGACCGCCGCCTTGGTGGTGGTGTAGGCGAAGCGGTTGGGCACCCCCTTCACGCTCGACGCCACCGACGACATGTTGATGATGCAGCCGTCGCCGTGCTCCAGCATGGTCGGCAGCACCGCTCTCGTGGTGCGGACCAGCGCCTTCACGTTGAGGTCGAAGGCGAACTCCAGTTCATCGTCGGTCATCTCCAGGATCGTGCCGTTGTGGACCACGCCGGCGCAATTGAACAGGATGTCGACGCGGCCGATCTCGCCCAGGACCGAACGCACCGCCTGATCGTCGAGCACGTTCAGCACCCGCGTCTCGATCCCCTGCCCCGCCAGTTCGGCCAGCTTGGCGCCGTTGACGTCGGTGGCGACGACGTTCGCGCCTTCGCGGGCGAACAGTTCGGCGGTCGCGCGGCCGATCCCCTGGGCCGCACCCGTGATGACGGCGGTCTTGCCGGTCAGCTTTCCGGTCATGGTCCTACTCCTGAAAACGGTGCTTGGTGCGTATGGATAACGATTCCTGCGGACGGACGGTTGCGGCGTCAGTCCACCGGCGTCGCCCCGACCGGCATCAGCGGGGTGTCGGCGCGGTTCGTCTCAGCCAGTCCCTGGCCGAAACGCCTGTACCAGAGGCCGGTGATGATCGGGACGGCGACGGAGGTGACGATGATGCAGATCGCCACCAGCACGGTGGCATCGGCCGCCGCGGGGGCGAATTGCGGGGCGACGGCGGCGATCGCCACCGGGTTGGCGGCAGCCGCGCCGGCGGTGGAGGAGGCGGCGATGCCGGCGGTGCCGGTGCCGCGGCCGATGATCTTGTCGGCCAGGATCAGCGGAATGCCGGTCAGCACGATGACGCCGAGCGCCAGCAGAACGCCCAGCCCGAGCAGCGGCGAGAACAGCGTACCGAGATTGATGGTGTTGCCGAGCGCAAAGGCGAAGAACGGGATCATCAACTGACCGCCCGGTGCGAACAGGGCACGCAGCTTCGGATCCAGGTTACCCAGCGCGAAGCCGACCAGGAAGGGCAGCACGGCGCCGATGAAGATCTGCGGTTCGAAATGCGCCGCGCCGGACGCGCCGAGGATGATCATGCTCATCAGCGGACCGGATTCGATGGAGGTCAGCACGAAGGCGCCGGCCTCCTCCTTGGTGCCGTAGGTCTGCATCAGCGAGGCGTAGAGCCCGCCGTTGGTCATGTCCATGGCGCAGACGATGGCCAGGATCGACAGCCCGGCGAAGAATCCGGTGTGGATGCCCTCGGGCGGAATGAACTGCGACATCACCAGCACGATGATCCAGGCGGCGATCAGCTTGGTCAGGACCAGCGTGCCTGACTTGCGCAGTACCGTTCCGGTCGCGCTCAGCTTGATCGACGCGCCCATGCAGAAGAACCACACCGCCAGGATCGGCACCACGCCGGTCATGATCCCCTGGGTGAAGCCTTTGAAATAGGCGGGCGCCTCCGGCACGAAGGTCTTGCACAGCGCACCGAGCAGCAGCGGCACCAGCATCAGGCCGCCGGGAATCCGATCCATTCTGTCTTTTATGTTCATGGGGCGCTTCCTCCACAAATCTCGGCCGCAAGTCTCGGCCACGAATTTCGGATGAACGAGCGGGTGCAATCCCGCGCTACGGCGAGTTCCCGCTTTCTGCATTGACTGGAACGGGCGGCGATGGGACGCCGAAGAAGGCCGGGACGCGGCATGGCGGCCGAACTGGAGGCCGAACCCGCGCGTCGCCGGAAAAGAGGGGCCGCGACGGATCGCGGCCCGGATGTCAGGTCAGGTGGCGGCGACGCGCTGGTTCTGCACGCCCAGCCCCTGGATTTCGACGCGGATGCTGTCGCCCGGCTTCAGGTAGCGCGGCGGCTTCATGCCCATGCCGACGCCCGGCGGCGTTCCGGTGGTGATGACGTCGCCCGGCATCAGCGTCATGAACTGCGAGATGTGGGAAACCAGGAACGGCACCTGGAAGACCATCGTCCGGGTGGAGCCGTTCTGCATGGTCTGGCCGTTGACCGACAGCGTCATGGCGAGGTTGTGGACGTCCTCCACCTCGTCCTTGGTGACCAGCCAGGGGCCGAGCGGGCCGAAGGTCGGGCAACCCTTGCCCTTCGTCCACTGCCCGCCGCCGCGCTCCAGCTGATAGCCGCGCTCCGACACGTCGTTGCATACGCAATAGCCGGCCACGTAATTCAGCGCGTCGGCCTCCGACACGTAGGAGGCGCGCTCGCCGATGACGATGGCGAGTTCGACCTCCCAGTCGGTCTTCTCCGACCCCGGCGGGATCAGCACGGTGTCGTCCGGGCCGACGATGCAGGACGGCGCCTTGTTGAACAGCACCGGCTCCGCCGGAACCGGCATGCCGCTTTCCGCCGCATGGTCGGCATAGTTCAGGCCGACGGCGATGAAGTTGCCGACGCCGGTCACGCACGGCCCCAACCGCACCGCGCCCGAGACCAGGGGCAGATCATCGACCGCGATGGACCGGAGCCTCTCCAGGCTGCTTTTATTCAGAGAAGAACCGTCGATGTCCTTGACAACCGACGACAAGTCCCGGATGGAACCGTCCTTGTCGATCAGGCCCGGCTTCTCTTCCCCCGGAGCCCCGAAGCGAACGAGTTTCAAAACGTCGTCTCCTTGCGCCGACCAGCTTCGTGGTCATCTTTTCAGGATTGCTGCGTTAACATACAGTTTCCACGGATCATATAGCCTGTCAACGGTTTTCGAATGAGTATAGGATTTTCGAAAATGTGGGTGCCGGTTTGGAGGGAGCAGTCATGAAGGACCGTGCCGAGGCACGCACGCTGGCGGGCGATGCCTATGCCGTCATTCACCGGGCCATCCGTTCCGGCGTGCTGGAGCCCGGCCAGCGCCTGCGCTTCGCCGATTTGCAGGCCCTGTGCGGCATGAGCGTTTCGCCGGTGCGCGAGGCGTTGGTCCGGCTGACCGCGGAAGGCTTCACCGTCTCGGACGATCACCGCGGTTTTTCGGTGGCCCCACTGTCGGTCGCCGAACTGCTGGACATCGTCGCCACCCGAAAACTGCTGGAGGGCGAGGCGCTGCGCCTGTCGATCGAACGGGGCGACTCGGAATGGGAGGGTCGGCTGCTGGCGGCGCACCACATGATGTCGCGCCTGCCCCGCGAACGCGACGACCTGCCGACCGCCATCCGCGAGGATTGGGACCTGCGGCATGCCGATTTCCACCGCATCCTGATCTCGGCCTGCGGGTCGCCGATCCTGATCGAACTGTGCGAGAAGCTGTTCGTCCGGGCCGACCGTTACCGCCGCCTGTCGGTCAGCGTGCCCAAACAGGACCGTGACGTGGTTCGCGAGCATGAACGGATCATGACCTGCGCCATCGACCGCAATGCCGAAGAGGCGGTGGCGGCCCTGAAGGACCACTATCAGCGCACGGCCGACGCCGTTCAGCGGCTGTTCGAGACGCAGGAGGCCCTCTGAGCCGTCCCACGTTCAGGTGAAAGGTTCAAGCGAAAGGCACGCACGCATGGCCATTTACAGCCACCACATCCTGCCCCGGCTGATCAACTGGGTCATGGGGCAGGCGATGCTCGCGGAGGCTCGCGCCAGGGTTGCCGGGCAGGCGCGCGGGCGTGTTCTGGAGATCGGCATCGGCTCCGGCCGCAATCTGCCCTTCTATGGCGCGGCGGCCGACGAGATCGTCGGCATCGATCCCTCCGCCGAACTTCTCGCCATGGCCCGTCAGGCCGCGGCGCAGTCGCCCCGCCCGGTGAGTCTGGTGGAACGGACGGCGGAACGCTTGCCGTTCGAGGACGGCAGCTTCGACACGGTGGTGGTGACATGGTCCCTGTGCAGCATCCCCGACCCGTCGGCCGCCCTGACGGAGGCGCGCCGGGTGCTGAAACCGGGCGGGGAGTTGCGCTTCGTCGAGCATGGCCTTGCCCCGGCCCCGGCTGTCCGGCGCTGGCAGCACCGCCTGACGCCGCTGTGGTCGCGCTGTTCGGGGGGCTGCCACCTGGACCGGAAGATGGACGAGCTGATCCGCGCGGCCGGATTCGAGATCACGGACCTGACGGAAAACCACCTGCCGGGCCCGAAGATCATGACCTTCATGTATGAGGGAACGGCGGTGCCGTCAGGCGGCGCAACGCCTCCACCGCCGCAGCGGGCGTGGTGAGCACCGGGACGGACAGCAGCGGCTGCAGCCTCGCCTGGGCACGCGCCATCGAAAACTGGCCGAGGATGACGACATCGCAGCCCGCCAGCTGCCCGGCGGTCCGGGCCACGCGGTCGTCATGGCCGTCGCCGTCACCGCTCTTCAGCGCGGCCAATGCGCCGTCGGCGATGGCGACGGTGACCTCGATCCGGCGGCCGGCGGCTGCGGCCATCGCCAGCAACTCGGTGCGCAGCGAGTCGGCGGACGGGCCGAAGCTGACGACGATGCCGATCCGGCTTCCGACCGCCATCGCCGCCTCGAAGGCCGACTCGTTCGGCCGCAGGACCGGGATCGGCAGGCGCGGCTTGACGGCGTCGATGGCCGGGGCGAAGGCGGAGCAGGTGAACAGAATACCCGCCGTCCGCCCGCCCGCCCCAATCGTGCCGGCGGCATAGTCGGCCAGCGTCCGGAAACGCCCCATCATCGCCTCGTCGAGCCGGCCGGCCTCGGCCAGATCGACGGCGAGCGAGGTGTCGAGAAGGTCGAAGATCCGCGCCTCCGGCCAATGCGCCCGGAATGCGGCCCGCGCCGGAGCCACAGATTCCTCCAGCGCATAGATCAAGGCGATGCGCGGTCCCTGCAAGGTCGACGTCCTGTCGGCGGTCGTCTCGGCATTCATGCGCTCTCTCCTTCTTGGGCCTTCCGCCGGGCAGGTATGGACAGGACGTGCGGCGGGACTTGACCTCCGCCCGCTTCCGCCTCACTATGATGCATCATACAGCAAAAGCGGACGGCGGGTGAAGGGCAGACGATGAGCGGGTTCGACCTCACCCTTCTTGAACATGACAATCTCGGCAGCACGATTTACCAGCGGCTGTGCGAGGCTCTGATGAAGGGCGTGTTCAAGCCGAACGACCGCCTCAAGATCCGCGATCTGGCCGAACGGCTGGGGACGAGCGTCACCCCGGTGCGCGACGCCATCCTGCGTCTGGTGCAGGATCAGGCTCTGGTGCTGCGCTCGCCGCGCGACATCCGCGTGCCGATGCTGACCCGTGCCGCCTACCTTGAGATCCGCGATATCCGCGTCAACCTGGAAGGGCTGGCCGCCGCGCGCGCCGCGGAAAAGGCAACCTCGGCCCAGATCGCGCTGCTGGAAGCGTTGCTGAAGCACAATGAGGACGCGCTGGCCGCCGGCGATACCGCGCGGGCCACCGAACTCAACCAGATCTTCCATTTCAAGCTGTCGGAGATCGCCGACATGCCGGTGCTCGGCGACATTCTGCGGCGGCTGTGGCTGCAGATGGGGCCGCTGATCGCCGACGTCTATGGCGGTGCCGGGCGCACGATGATCGACCACCATTACCCGCTGATGGAGGCCATCCGCCGTCACGACGGTCCGGCCGCCGCCCACGCCATCCAGGCCGACATCCTGCTGGCCAGCGGCCCGATCCTGGAGCGGATCGACGGCGCGACCGCCAATCCTGCCCCTGCCCTTACCCCTGCGCCCAGGGCGCTGGTTTCCTGACGCTTCTCCCCCTTCATCGGTTTGCAAGGCCGATCCGTTCATGAAGATGATGCATCAAACATTGAAAGCTTCGAGCGACGAGGAGAGTGCGGTCATGACGCAGCCTGATGTTCTGACCACAGCCGCACCGCCGATCTCCGCGATCGAGGCCGGCGCCATGATGCAGCGATGCTTCGGGGTGACCGGCAGCATCCGCGAACTCAGCAGCGAGCGCGACCGCAACTTCCACATTACCACCCCCGAGGGGAATGGCTATGTGCTGAAGTTCACCAACCCGGCGGAACCGGCGCTCGTCACCAGCTTCCAGACCGGGGCGATGCAGCATGTGGCCGCCCGCGACCCGTCCCTGCCGGTGCCGCGCGTCGTGCCGACGCTGGATGGAGAGGCCCAGGCGACCGTCCGGGTCGACGGCCACGCCATGGTCCTGCGCCTGTTGACCTATCTCGACGGCACGCCGCTCCACGCGGCGCCGGCCTCACCGGGGCAGATGCGGGCGTTGGGCACAACACTGGCCCGGCTGGATCTGGCGCTGGCCGATTACGAGCATCCCGGATCGGAGCGCGACCTGCTTTGGGACATCACGCGCACCGCCAGTGTCGCCGACCGGCTGCATTACCTGACGGACGGCCCGCGCCGCGGGATGGTGGAGCGCTTCATCGCCCGTTTCGCCGATCTGGTGGCGCCGCGGCTGCCCGGCCTACGGCATCAGGTGATCCACAACGACCTCAACCCGCACAACGCGGTGGTCGATCCGGTCGGGCACGAGACGGTTACCGGGATCATCGACTTTGGCGACGCGCTGAAAGCGCCGCTGGTCAACGATCTGGCGACCGCCCTCGCCTACCACGTCACCAGCGGCGAGACGCCCTTCGGCTCGCTGGTCGAGATGACCGGCGCCTTCACCGCCGTGCTGCCGCTGACGGCGGACGAGGTGGAGCTGCTGCCCGATCTGGTGGCCGCCCGCCTCGCCCTGACCATCGCCATCACCGGCTGGCGGGCTGCCGAATATCCGGCCAACGCCGCCTACATCCTGCGGAATGCCGAACGCGCCTTCGCCGGCCTGGAAAAGCTGACCGGCGACGAGGCCGCCACCGCGCGCCGTCTGCTCCATCGCGCCTGCCAGAGAGTGTGACCCGTCATGACCATGATCAACGCCTATGCGCCCGACGCCGCCGGTTCCCTGCCGGAGCGCGAGCGCGCCCTGATCGCCCGCCGCGAAAAGCTTCTCGGCCCGGCCTACCGCCTGTTCTATGCCGACCCGATCCATGTGGTGCGGGGGGAGGGCTCGTACCTCTTCGATGCGGACGGCAACCGCTATCTGGACGCCTACAACAACGTCGGATCGGTCGGGCACTGCCGGCCTGAGGTGGTGGAGGCGATGGCGAAGCAGGCGGCCGTGCTGAACACCCACACGCGCTATCTGACCGACGGCATCATCGACTTCGCCGAAGCCTTCCTGGCGGAGTTCCCGGCGCCGCTGTCGCACCTGATGCTGACCTGCACCGGCAGCGAGGCCAACGATCTGGCCCTGCGCGTCGCCCGCCATCACACCGGCGGCACCGGCGTCGTCATCGCGCACAACGCCTATCACGGCGTCACCTCGGCACTGGCGGAGATGTCGCCCTCGCTGGGCGGCGCGGTGAAGCTCGGCGACCATGTCCGCGTGGTGCCGGCCCCGGACAGTTACCGCATCCCGGATTCGGAGATCGGCGCTGCCTTCGCCCGCTCGGTGGAGGCGGCCATCGCCGATCTGCGGGAAAAGGGCATCGCCCCGGCGGCGCTGCTGGTCGACACCATCTTCTCCAGCAGCGGCGTCTTTACCGATCCGGCCGGTTTCCTCGCCCCGGCGGTGGAGGTTATGCGCAAGGCCGGCGGCATCTTCATCGCCGACGAGGTGCAACCCGGTTTCGGCCGTCTCGGCACCCACATGTGGGGCTTCGCGCGCCACGGTCTGGTGCCCGACATCGTGACGGTCGGCAAGCCGATGGGCAACGGCCATCCGGTGGCCGGGGCGGTGTTCCGGCCGGAGGTGATCGAGGCTTTCGGCCGCAGCCAGCGCTATTTCAACACCTTCGGCGGCAACCCGGTGTCCTGCGCCGTGGCGCTCGCCGTGCTGCGCGTCATCAAGACGGAGCGGCTGCAGGAGAACGCCCTGGCCGTCGGCACGCAGATGATCGAGGGCCTGCGCGCGCTGGCCGCCAAGCACGATCTGATCGGCGACGTGCGCGGCAGCGGCCTGTTCATCGGCGTCGAGATGGTGCGCGACCGCAAGCTGAAGACCTCGGCTCCGGAGGAAACCGCCCGCGTGGTGAACGACATGCGCCGGCGCCGGGTGCTCATCAGCGCCACCGGCCAGGAAGGGCACATCCTGAAGATCCGGCCGCCGCTGGTGTTCTCGGCCGACGACGCCCGGCTGTTCCTCGCCACGCTGGACGAGGTGCTGGCTGCCCTTTAGCCGGCTTCACTCGCGGTTGCGGTACTCCACCGGCACCCAGCGATAGGCGTCGCCGTCGTGCCGCAGGCGGCCGAGGCCGGGGAAGCTGAGATGGGCGGCGGCGGTCAACTGGCCGCTGTCCGCCTCCTGGGCGAAGCGCTTCAGACGCTGGGCGCGCGCAGCGTCCTGGTCGACGTCGAAGGCGACAGTGGCTTCCGGGTGCGGGAACTGCACCGGCCCGACATGGATGATGTCGCCCCAGAACTCGATGGTCTCGCCGCGGCTGGCCACCCGGTAGAAGGCATGGCCGGGCGTATGGCCGGGGGTGGGGACCGCCGTGACGCCCGGCAGGATTTCCGACTGTTCGGTGAAGGGCTTGACCTTGCCGGCCTTGACATAGAGGCCGACTGTGGCGACCGCCTCGTCATAGTGGCGGGGCTGCAATCCCTTGGCCGTATTGTCGCGGTTCAGGAAAAAATCCAGATCGGCCTGACCGACATGGACCGTGGCGTTCGGAAACACCATCCGCCCATCCAGCGCCAGCCCGCCGGAATGATCGGTGTGGATGTGGGTGAGCAGGATGTCGGTCACCTGATCCGGGCGGTAGCCGGCCGCGGCCAGGCTGACCGGAAGTTTGCCGCCATAGGGTCCGAACAACTGGCCCGCCCCGGTGTCAACCAGCAGAAGGCGCGACCCGGCGTCGATCAGGAAGGCGTTGATCGAGGTTTCCAGCGGGTCGCGCTCGAACCGTTCGGCCAGCAGCGCGTCGATGCGCTCCGGCGGCAGCCCCTTGACCAGCGGCTTGATGCCGAGCGGCAGGGTGCCGTCGCTGAGCGCCGTGATGCGGAGATCGCCGACGGCGAAACGATAGACGCCGGCCGCGGAGGGTTGGGCCGCCGATTGGGTGACCGCCTGGGTGGCGTTTTGACCGCCGGCCTTTTCGGCGGCATGGCCGGCCGGGATGGCGGCGAACAGCAGGCCGGCGGCCAGCAGCAGCATCATTGTTTTCATCATGCCTGTCCTTGGTGCGATCCGGGTGTGTGGTCCAGCGGCGGCGTTCGTTCCGGCCGCCGCGCAGGTTCATCACCTAGCACCGGGTGGACGGCTTGATTACCCACCGGCTTTGGGCAACATTGTGCCGAATTCAGATCCAATTGGCAGGCGCGGATGCAGGACCTGGGCGACACCATCGCCTTCGTCAAGGTGGTGGAGGAAGGCAGCTTCACGAAGGCCGCCCTGCGGCTGCGGCTGCCCAAGACGACGCTCAGCCGCAAGGTGCGCGACCTCGAACGGCGTCTGGGCATCCAGCTTCTGCACCGGACCACGCGCCGCATTGGGCTGACCGAGGCGGGGACCGTCTATTTCGAGCGCTGCCGGCGCATCGCCGAGGAGTTGGAACAGGCCGAAAGCGCCGTCGCCCAGCTTCGCGACGCGCCGCGCGGCTGGTTGAGGGTCACCACCCCGCCATCCTTCGGGATGAAGGTGATCGCACCGCTTCTGCCCGGCTTCCGCACCCGCTATCCCGATGTCCGCATCGATCTGGTGCTCAGCCACCAGAATCTGGATCTGGTGGCGCGGGACATCGATCTGGCGATCCGGATGGGGGCGCTGCAGGACTCCGCCATGGCGGCCCGCAAACTGGGCGTCCTGCCCCGCCACGTCTACGCCGCCCCCTCCTATTGTGCTGCCCATGGCACGCCGGCCCATCCCGACGAACTGGCCCGGCATCTGACGCTGGCGAACATGACCGCCCGGCGTTCCTCCGGCTACGGCTGGCGCCTGTTCCGGACCGATGGGGGCCGCAACGCCGAAGAGGTCGATGTGCCCATCGATCCGGTGATGGCGGCGGACGATCCGGAAATGCTGGTCCCGACGCTGCTGGCCGGTGGCGGGCTGGTGCTCGCCACCGACTTCGCCATGCGGCCCTACTGGTCGGCCGGGCAGGTGGTGCGGGTGCTGGACGGCTGGAAGGGGTCGGATGTCGACCTGCACGCCGTCTTTCCCGGCGGGCGGATCCAACCGCCGAAGGTGCGGTCCTTCCTGGATTTCCTGGTCGGGCACATCGACCTGGAGGACGGCAGTGTTCAGGGTTGAACGCTGCCGGTCCGGTCGAGATGCTTGGCGGAGTCCGTTACTCCCTCACCACATAGGTGAAGTAGCGGATCACGCCCTTCGCGTCGGTCTCGCGGTACAGGCCCTGGATCTCGTTGTCGAAGCCGGGGAAGCGGTTGGCGCTTTCCTGGAAGACCTTCAGATAGTCGATCATCGGCTTCGCCCGCTCGTCCAGCCTTTCACCCGGAACGATGGTGGCGATGCCCGGCGGGTAGACGACCCACAGGGTGGTGGCGATGCGGCCGGCGATCTCGTCGATCGGCAGGTAATCGACGGTATTGCGCACCAGATGGCGGGTCGCCTCGCGCGGCGGCATCGCCATGGTCGGCAGATGCTCCGGCCGGAAGATGGCGCGCTGCAGGGCGCTGGTGTTCTTCTCGCGGTAGAAGGCATGCATCTCGGCGCAGAGGTCGCGCAGGCGCCGGCCCAGATAATGGGCGCGCCGCTTGGCGACGAATTCGGGGATGACCTCCTCCAGCGGGGCGTTGTCGTCGTGCAGCCGCTTGAAGGCGACCAGACCGCTCAGCAGCGTGCCGGCCTTGCTCGATTCCACGCCCGGCGTCAGCAGGAACAGCAGCGAGTTCAGGTCGTTCTTTTCCGGAACGATGCGGTTCTCGCGCAGATACTGCGCCACCACAGGCGCCGGAATGCCGTGGTCGCCATAGGCGCCGCTGTGGCGGTCGAAACCGGGGGTCAGCAGCGTCAGCTTGTTGGGGTCGGTCATGGCATAGCCCGGCCCGACATGCTGGAAGCCGTGCCAGTCGGCGCCGGGGGCGAATTCCCAATGGCGCACGTCGGTCGCCAGCTCGTCGGTCGGCACCTCTTCCCACGCGGTCGGGACGCCGTTGCGGGTGACGCGGTCGGGCACGAACGGATCGAAGAACCAGCGCTTGGCCGGGTCACTCTCGCGATCCTCGAACTCGCGGCGGATGGCGCGGATCTTCTTGCGCAGCTCGATGCCCAGCCGGATCGTGTCGTCCCACAGCACCTCGCCCGACCGCCCCTTCATCATCTGCGCGCCGACATCCAGCGAGGCGAACAGCGGGTAGAAGGGCGAGGTCGAGGCGTGCAGCAGGAAGGTCTCGTTGAAGCGGCGATGCTCCACCCGGCGGCGCTGGCCCTTGATGTGATTGTCCTTCACATGGATCTGCGAGGCCTGCGAGAAGCTGGCCAGCTGCTTGTGGGTTGACTGGGTGGCGATGATGCCGGGATGGCCGTCATGCAGCCCTTCCAGCCCCATGGCGAAATGGCCCTTGAACAGCGGATGGAATTTCAGGAACCCCGCCCACGCCTCGTCGAACAGGATGTAATCACAGAGCTTGCCGATCCGTTCCAGCATCATCTGGGCATTGTAGATGGTGCCGTCGTAGCTGCATTGCTGGATCACCGCGGCACGGAAGGGGCGTTCGCGCTTCCAGGCGTCGGGGTCCTTGACCAGCGGGTTGCGGCGGATGCGCTCGCGGATCACCTCCTCGTCCAGCGCCTGCGGGTCGATGGGACCGATCAGGCCATGGGCGTTGCGCTCGGTCTCCAGGAAGATCGGGATGCCGCCGCCCAGGAACAGGCCGCCATGATGGGCCGCCTTGTGGTTGTTGCGGTCGAACAGGACGAGGTCATCCTCCGCCACCAGCGCCGACAGCACGATCTTGTTCGAGGCCGAGGTGCCGTTCAGCACGAAATAGGTGCGCTCGGCCCCGAAGATACGGGCGGCCTCCTTCTGCGCCTGGAGCGCCGGCCCCTCATGGACCAGCAGGTCGCCCATCTCCAGCACCGAATTGTCGATGTCGTCGCGGAAGACCGCCTCGCCCAGATGTTCGACGAAGATGCGGCCGATCGGGCTGCGGCTGTAGAAGATGCCGCCATTGTGGCCGGGGCAGGTCCAAAGCTGGTTGCCCTCCTCGGCGTAATCGACCAGCGCGCCGAAGAAGGGGGTCTTCAGCGTGTCGGCATATTGCTTCAGCCGGCTGACCAGATTCTTGGCGATGAACTCCGGCGTCTCCTCCGCCAGGAAGATGTAGCCGTCGACCTGATTGAGCACGTCGACCGGGATGTTCTCCAGCCGCTGGCGGCGGACCAGCAGGATGATCGGCATTTCCAACCCGCGCTGGCGGGCGAAGGCGATCAGCGAGGCCTGCTTGCCGTCGGCGCCGCGCTTGCCCCAATCGACGATCATGCAGCCGATGGCGGCATCGGTGCGGATCGCCAGCTCGGCATCCTCGACCCGGCGGGCGCGCACCACCTCGAAGCCCATCCGCTCCACTTCCGACAGGATCTGCTGAAGCCGCATGCCCTCCAGCTCGTCCACCTCGAAGGCGGGGGCGCAGACCAGGAAGTTGAAGCGGCGGAAGAAATCCATGCGACGGGTCTCCGGAAAAACAGGGCGGATCGGCCGCCGGACGAAGTTCGGCGTGGGCGGCCTTAGGCCGGCGCGCCACGCTACAGCAGCACCGTGACAGATGTATGACGCCCGGTCGGGATGGACCGCTCAGGCGGCCCGGATCGACGAGAGGAAAGCGGCGACCTGGGCATGCAGCGACGCCGCTTCGCCGGACAGCGCGGCGGCGGCGGTCTTGACCTGATCGGCCGCCGCCTCGGTGTCGCGGGCCGCCGCCTCCACACCGCCGATGTGCGTGGAAACCTGGCTGGTTCCCTGTGCCGCCTCCTGGGTGTTGCGCGCGATTTCCCGCGTCGCCGCGCTCTGCTGCTCGACGGCGGCGGCGATGGTGGCGGAGATCTGGCTGATGGACCGGATCGTCGCCCCGACATTCCGGATCGCCGCCACCGTTTCGCCGCTCACCGCCTGGATTTCCTGGATCTGCGCGGTGATCTCCTCCGTCGCCCGCGCGGTCGAGGTGGCGAGGTTCTTCACCTCCTGCGCCACGACGGCGAAGCCCTTGCCCGCTTCCCCGGCCCGCGCGGCCTCGATGGTGGCGTTCAGCGCCAGCAGATTGGTCTGGCTGGCGATTTCGGTGATCAGATGGGCGACCTCGCCGATCCGGGCGGCGGCGGTCGACAGCCCCTCCACGGTCGTGTTGGTCTGCATCACCTGCTGCACGGCCTCGCCGGCGACGCCGTTGGCCTGTTCGATCTGGCGGCTGATCTCCGCAATGGACGCGGTCAGCTCATCGGCCGCCGCGGCGACCGTCTGCACGTTTCCGGATGCCACCTCGGAGGCGTTGGCCACCGCGGCGGTGCGCTCGTGCGTCGACTCCGCGGTGCGGTTCATCAGCTGGGCGGTCTGCTGCATCTGGTCGGCGGCATTGGTCAGCACCGTGAGCTGTCCGGTGATGCCGCTCTCGAAATTGGCGATCAGCCCGTCGACGGCCTGCCGGCGGCGGTCCTTCAGCGCCTCCTCCTCATGCTGCTGTGCTTCCAGACGGCGCATCTCGCGCGCGTTGTCGCGGAAGATGTGGAGCGCGTGGGCCAGCGTGCCGACCTCATCGCCGCGCCCCTCGCCCAGCGCTTCCAACTCGACCTCCAGATCGCCGCGCGACAGCCGCTCGGTCGCCGAGGTCAGGCGCTTCAGCGGGCGGGAGACGTGACGCTGGACGATCCAGACCAGCAGGCCCAGCGACAGCGCGATGCCAAGCACCGATCCCAGCGATTGCCAGAACAGGGCGGCGTCATAGACCGCCTCGCCGCTCCTCTGCGCGGCCTGCATCTCCTCCTTGGCGGCTGCGACCAGCTTGTCCGCCTCGCCGTTGATCTTGAAGCGCACGTCGCGCATCTCGCCGAAGATCACCTGGAAGGCCTCGTCCTTCTTACCTTCGGCCGACAGGGCGATGGCCCGCTGGGCCAGCCGGTCATAGTCGCCGGACAGGGCCTGGATGTCCTTCGCCGGCTGTGCAATGGCCGGCGCGGGGTTGGTCTCCAGGATCCGCTTCGAATAATCCAGTACGGCGGCCAGACGCTGCTGGTAGCGTCCGCGGATGGTCTTCACGTCCTCCGCCTTGGTGGCGAGCACGGCGTTCGAGGTGGCGATCGCCGTGACGTTCAACTCGCTGTTCAGGCGCAGCGCCATTTCCAGACGTGCAGCGTCGCGTTCAACCAGCTGAACGTTGCGTTCATGAAGGGTGGACAGCGACACCAGGCCATAGACCGCGATCCCGATGGCGATGGCGGCCAGCAGCAGCGACGGCCCCATGATCCTGGTGACGAGGCGCGTGCGGGTGGGCGGCACGGAGGTGAGCGACACGGACATGGGGTGCACCTTTTCGAACTCGATCGGCTGGGCGATTGCCGTGCGGACTACGCACTTTGTTGTCAGTGTCGAACCCAAACATTGCTGCACGGTTTACATATGGCGGTATTTCAGGGTATTCGGGCGCGGCAGCGGCGGATAAGTTGACGGTTGGTGACGCTCCTGCGCCAACAAGACGCACGCCGCCGGACCCAGACGTGGCCTCTGGGGTCAGCGTGACGGGTTGGGCGCCGGCATGGTCAGTTCGGGCCCCTTCGCAGCATCGGCGATGGTGATGGCGGACGGCCCCTGGGATCCCAGCGTCACCGTCACCGGACGGCCGTTGTTGTAGTTCTTCCACATCTGGTACAGGGCCAGCGCCGCATACATCTTTGCGTCGCGGCCGGTGTTGTAGGACCATTCCTGGGTCGGCACGACGCGCAGAGTGCCGTTGCCGGTCTGGTCCACCTTGTCGGCGAAGCGGTAGCCGAGACGCTCGCCGATGGTTGCGACCAGCCCGTCGAAGCCGGGCGACAGCCGCTCGAACCCGGCCTGCGCCGGTGCCGCCTCCCCACCGCCCAGCGTGCTGGCGGTCTGCCGCTTGACGAGGTCGGAGAACAGCCAGCCCTCCTCCCCGCTGCGCAGCACCCGAACGCCCATCCAGTTGCCCTCCCGCCGCAACTCCACCACCTCGTCGCCGCGCGCGACGGTGGACCGCACCGCCGCATCGTCGGAGGGTCCGGCACGCAGGTTCACCTTCTCCCCCACCACCGCATGGACGTCGCCGGAGGCGGCAAGCGACGGAATGACCGGCATCCCCACCGTACCGAGTGCCGCAACCAGGACCATGATCGTCTTGCGTGACATGACCGTTCCTCCCGCTGTGGTGCCGGTGCGCACCCTTTCGCGAACAACACGCGGCAGCGGGCGGATGATCCATCCGGGAAGACCACCGCGGCACAGCAGCATTTCCGCTTGACCTCAAGTGCGGTTGAGGTTTTAGGGTGCTTGCATTGGATCTGGCATACCAAGCGCCGGCACCTTTCCTACCGACGAACTTTTCAGGCAGGTATGATGATGAGCAGCCTTGAGCCGGAGACGCAGCGGCGCCCGCCTTCGACCACGCGGACGTTGCGTGCGCATCGTCTGGAGCGGGTGGCGCCGGAGGTCATGCTGGTGGAACTGCGCGATCCCGACGGCGAGCCCCTGCCGCCGGCCGAGCCCGGCGCGCACATCGACGTCCATCTGCCGGACGGGGTGGTGCGGTCCTATTCGCTGTGCGGCGATCCGGCGGACCGGCAGGCCTACAGCATCGCCGTTCTGAACGTCCCCGGCGGGCGGGGATCGCGCTTCGTCCATGGCGAGCTGGAACCCGGCGCCGCCATCTCCATCGGCCTGCCGCGCAACAACTTCCGCTTCGACGAGGCGCCGCGCTATCTGTTCATCGCCGGGGGCATCGGCATCACGCCGCTGCTGCCGATGATCCGCGCGGCGGCCGGCCGGGGAGCCGACTGGACCCTGCATTATTGCGTGCGAAGCGCCGCGGCGGCGCCGTTCCTCGGCGAACTCCGCGCCCTGCCCCATGGCCGTGTCGAGGTCCATGCCGCCGACGAGGGCCGGAAGCTGACGGTGGACGCGTTGCTCGCCGCCACCCCCGCCGAGGTCCCGATCTACTGCTGCGGTCCGCAACGGCTGATGGAGGCGGTTGCAGCATCTGCCCAACCGGCGCAGGATGTCCGCTTCGAATGGTTCACGCCGCGGGTCGAGCCCGTCCGCGAGGATGCGGCCGCCGACAGCCTAGAGGACGACAGCTTCGAGGTGGTCTGCGCCCGGTCGGGCGTGACGGTCACGGTGCCGCCGGGGACCAGCGTGCTGGAGGCGCTCGACGCCGCCGGCGTTACGGTCGATTCGTCCTGCGAACAGGGCATCTGCGGCACCTGCGAGACGACGGTGCTGGAGGGCGAGCCCGACCACCGCGACAGCGTGCTGTCCGACGCGGAACGCGCCGCCGGCAAGACGATGATGCTGTGCGTGTCGCGGGCCCGCAGCGCAAGACTGGTGTTGGACCTGTGAGTCCGGACAATTCAACGAAGGTAGTGGGAGGAGTGATGACCGAGGAAGACCTGCAGAGGCTCGGGCTGGCGCTGTTGAACAGTCCGGCCGAGGCCATCGTCTATTCCGACCGGGACGGCCTCATCCGCTTCTGGAACGCCGGCGCCGAGCGGGTGTTCGGCTTCACCGCCGAGGAGGCGCTGGGCCAGTCGCTGGACATCATCATTCCCGAACGGCAGCGCCAGCGCCATTGGGACGGTTATGACGAGGTGATGAAGTCGGGGGTCAGCCGCTATGGCAGCGGTGACCTGCTGTCGGTTCCGGCGACCCGCAAGGACGGCAGCCGCATCTCGGTGGAGTTCACCATCGTGCCGCTGAAGGATGCCGACGGCGCGATGCTGGGAATGGCCGCCGTCATGCGCGACGTCTCCGCCCGCTTCGAGGAGATGAAGGCCCTGCGCCGTCAGGTGGCCGGCCGCTGACGGGCCTTTTCCGGCACTATGCGCCGCCGGCCAGACGCGCCCGCAGTTCGCGCTTCACCACCTTGCCGTAATTGTTTTTCGGCAGCGCCTCGACGAACAGGTAACGCTTGGGCCGCTTGAAGCGGGCGATGCTGGCGTTGCAGTGGGCATCGAGGCTGTCGGGGGAAATGTCGCGGCCGGCCTCGGCGACGATGAAGGCGACGACGATCTCGCCCCATTCCGGGTCGGGCTGGCCAGTGACGCAGACCTCGGCGACGTCGGGATGGCGCAGCAGCACCTCTTCCACCTCGCGCGGGTAGATGTTGGTGCCGCCGCTGATGATGACGTCCTTCGACCGGTCGCGCAGGGTCAGGTAGCCGCGCCGGTCGAACGACCCCATGTCGCCGGTGTAGAGCCAACCGCCGCGCAGCGCCTCGGCCGTCGCCTTGGCGTTGTTCCAGTAGCCCGCCATCACCACGTCGCCGCGGCAGACGATCTCGCCCACCTCGCCGGGCGGCAGCGGCCGGCCGTCGGCATCCACCACCGCCACCTCGACGCCGCTGCGGGCGAAGCCGACCGATCCCAGCACCGCGTCGTCGTCCGCGGCATGGTCGCGGCGGCGCAAGGACGTGATGGTCATCGGCGCCTCGCCCTGTCCGTAGATCTGGACGAAGACCGGTCCGAAGACCGTCAGCGACCGCCGCAGCTCCTCCACATACATCGGGCCGCCGCCATAGACGATGGAGCGCAGATTGGCCGGCCGGCGCCCGCCGCGCTCCGCCTCCAGCCGCAGCCTCTGCACCATGGTCGGGGCCAGGAAGGCGCCGCAGCCGGGATGACGGTCGCAGAGATCGAGGAACTCCGCCGGCTCGAAGGCCGACGAGGCCGGGACCACCTGCCGGGCGCCGCGGGCAACATAGGCCGCTATGTAGAGGCCGGAGCCGTGAGACATCGGCGCCGCGTGCAGCAGGCTGCACTCCTCGTCCACCGCCTCGACATCGGCGAGATGGGCGATGGTCATGGCCAGCAGGTTGCGGTGCGACAGCATCGCCCCCTTCGACCGGCCGGTGGTGCCGCTGGTGTAGAACAGCCAGCCCAGCGCCTGCGGATCGGGATCGACCGGCCCGGTCCACTCCTCCCCAGCCGCCAGGGCCGCGTAATCGCTCCCGCCGATGACGATCCGGCGGCAGGACGCCGCTGGCGATCCGTCAAGCGCCTGCTCCAATCCGGGGGCCAGCTTGGGCGAGACGAAGACGGCGGTCGCGCCGGAATCCTCCAGGATCTGCACCAGTTCGCGCGGATGCAGCTTGGCGTTCACCGGCGTCGCCGCCATGCCGGCGGCCCAGATGGCGAAGAACAGCTCGACATATTCCGGCACATTCTCCGTCGCGATGGCGATGCGGTCGCCCGGCTGCCCCGACGCCCGCAGCCCACCGGCGATGCGCAGCGCGCGAGAGCGCAGCTCCGCGAAGCTGTGGACCGGCTCGGTGCCACGGAACACCGCCCCGCGGTCGGGGAACCGGCTTGCCGCCTGATCGAGAAGGGAGAAGAGATTCACCGGGGCTGTTCCTTTTACGGCTGATCCGCTTGAGCAGCCGATTGTAGGATATGGGAACCAATTCGGGCAGCCCCCCTTATCGACCGGCTCCCATGACAGTCTCGGTGCCGCCGGCTCTATGAGGCCAAGCGGTCCAACAGCTCCACGGCATCGGCGGGCAAATCCAGCTCGGCCGACGCCAGATTCTCCCGCAGGTGGCCGACCGAGGAGGTTCCGGGAATCAGCAGCACATTGGGCGCCCGCTTCAGCAACCAGGCGAGCGCCACCTGCATCGGCGTCGCATCGAGCCGGCGGGCGACATCCGACAGCTGGTCCGACTGCAGCGGCGAGAAGCCGCCGAGCGGGAAGAACGGCACATAGGCGATCCCCTTGCCGGCAAGGTCGTCGATCAGCGCATCGTCCGCCCGGTGCACGAGGTTGTAGTGGTTCTGCACGCAGACGATGTCGCAGATGCGGCGGCCCTCCTCGACCTGGGCGGCGGTGACGTTGCTGAGGCCGATATGCCGGACCAGTCCCTGCCGCTGCAGGTCGGCGAGCACGCTCAGTTCCCGTTCGATCGGCCCCTCCGCCGGGGCATGGCCATGGTCGCCCCACAGCCGCAGATTGACGACGTCGAGCACGTCCAGGCCGAGATTGCGCAAATTGTCGTGGACGGCCTGCCGCAGCTCGTCGGGCGAGGCCGCCGGCAGCCAGGAGGCATCGTCGCCGCGCCGGGCGCCGATCTTGGTCACGATCAGCAGATCGTCCGGATAGGGCGCCAGCGCCTCGCGGATCAGGCGGTTGGTGACATGCGGTCCATAGAAGTCGCTGGTGTCGATGTGGTTCACGCCCGCTTCAACGGCGTGGCGAAGCACGGCGATCGCCGCGTCATGGTCCTTCGGCGGGCCGAACACGCCGGGACCGGCAAGCTGCATGGCGCCATAGCCGAGCCGCCGCACGGCCTTGCCGCCGAGGGTGAAACTGCCGGATTTGTCGAGATTGGACATGATGGCCTCCCTTGTTGGTCTCGCCAAATCTAGTCGCCAACGCCCTGTTCGATTAGACTGCACAGTCGGGACAGCCTGTGCGGATCGGCGAACAATGCAGCATGACCTTGGGGACCTGAATGCCTTCGTCGCGGTGGCCCGCGCCCGCGGCTTCCGCGAGGCCGCCCGCGCCGGCAACGCCAGCGCCTCGGCCCTCAGCGAAGCCGTGCGCCGGCTGGAGGCACAGCTGGGCGTGAGGCTGCTCAACCGGACCACGCGCAGCGTGGTGCTGACCGAGGCGGGGGAGCGTCTGCTGGCCCGGCTCGCCCCCGCGCTGCGCGAGGTCGATGCCGCGTTGGACGTGGTGAACGGATTTCGCGACCGGGTGGCGGGGACCCTCCGGCTCAATGTGCCGGTCAGCGTGGCAAGGCTGGTGCTGCCGGCGATCCTGCCGCGCTTCCTCGCCGCCTATCCGGAAATCAAGGTGGAGGTGATGGCGGAGGACAGCTTCGTCGACGTGCTGGCGGCCGGCTGCGACGCCGGCATCCGCTATGACGAGCGGCTGGAGCAGGACATGATCGCGGTTCCCATCGGCCCCCGCCGCCAGCGTTTCGCGACGGCGGCCTCGCCCTCCTATCTCCGCGCGAAGGGACGGCCCGAGCATCCGCGCGACCTGATGGCCCATGCCTGCCTGCGCGGGCGCTTTTCCAGCGGCGCCTTTCCACTGTGGGAGTTCGAGCGCGACGGGGAGGTGATCCGGCTCGACCCGCCCGGCCCGCTGGTGGTGGGACCGGGAGGCGCCATGGAACTGGCGATCGACGCGGCGGTGTCCGGCGTCGGGGTGATCCATCTGTTCGAGCAATGGCTGCGCCCGCATCTGGACAGCGGCGCGCTTGAGCCCGTCCTCGAACCCTGGTGGCAGAGCTTTTCCGGTCCCTTCCTCTATTATGCGGGGCGCCGTCTTGTGCCGGCGCCGCTCAGGGCCTTCCTCGACTTCATCAAGGCCGGGGACGGAACCGGCTGATGCCTCCCGTATGGTCAGCTTTCTTGGAACCGCCACGGCGTGCCAGGGTTAAGCTTGAATGCAAATGCAGGGAGCGATCACTCATGCCGAACGATAGGACCCGTTCGCTGCGTCTCGCGGCGATGATGGCCGGCTGTCTGGCCCTGGCCGGGTGCGGCGGCGGGGCGACTGGGCTCGGCCTCAATCTCGTCTCGCAGGAACAGCTCGCCGACCTGGGCAAGCAGGACTGGCAACGCCTGGTCTCCTCCACGCCGGCCACCAACGACCAATCTTACCAGCGGCGGGCCGAGGAGGTGTCGGCGCGCCTGCTGCGTGCCGCCGGCCTCGACGCCTCGAAATGGGAGGTCCGCGTCTTCCAGGGCGAGGACGCCAACGCCTTCGCCCTCCCCGGCCAGAAGATCGGCGTCTATGAAGGACTGTTCCGCTACGCCAGGAACGACGCGCAACTGGCCGCGGTGATCGGGCACGAGATCGCCCACAATCTGGATGCCCACGCCGCCGAGCGCGTCAGCACCCAGATGGCAACGGAGGCCGGGGCCGGCATCGTCGGCGCCGCACTGGGCGCCGGCGGCGTTCCGGCCAGCCAGCAGATCGCCGCCGCGCTCGGCACCGGTGCGCAATACGGCCTGATCCTGCCCTACTCCCGCAACCAGGAGCTGGAGGCCGACCGCGACGGGCTGATGCTGATGGCGCGCGCCGGCTACGACCCGCGCGAGGCCGTGGCGCTGTGGGGCAACATGCGGCAGTCCGGATCGTCACCGCCGGTCTTCCTGTCCACCCATCCCGGCATCGACGACCGCATCGGCCAGTTGAACCGCCTGATGCCGGAGGCGCTGAAGCTCTACGCACCGAAGTGACGGCGTCTCAGCGGCCGGCCGACGGCGGACCGGCGCCATCGGCGACCGGCGACCGGCCGTCTCGGTCGGCCCCCGCCAGATGCCGGCTGAGCGCCGCGGCCAGCGTGCGCGGGGTGACCGGCTTGTGCAGCAGGTGGAAACCGTATCTGAGGGCGTCGTTCTGCGGTTCGGTGCCGATCTCGCCGGTGACGATCAGGCCGGGAATGCCCGGATCGTGCATCGCGCGGATGCGCAGGATGGCCTCCGTTCCGATGCGCTTGTCCCGCAGCCGGTAATCGACGATGAGGATGTCCGGCCGCCGCCCGTCCCGTTCCAGGCTCTCCACCGCATGGTCGGTGGAATCGGCGGCGATCACGTCGAATTTCCAGGAACGAAGGATGCTCTCCATCCCGGCCAGGACGATGGGGTCGTCATCCACCACCACCGCCAGCCGCGTCTCCCCCCGCTCCGGCGGTGCCGGCGCCGCCTCGGCGGGCCGGGGCTCCGCGGCGCGGTCTCCGGTGGCGAGCGGCACGGCGACGCTGAACAGCGCCCCCTGCCCGGATTGCGAATGCACGGTGACGGGATGATCCAACAGGTCCGACAGGCGGCGGACGATCGCCAGCCCCAGTCCCAGCCCCTGGTTGCGATCCCGCTCGGGGTTGTCGATCTGGTACAGCTCCTCGAAGACACGGTCGATCTGGTCGGCCGGGATGCCGCATCCGCTGTCGCGAACCCCGATCAGCAGATGATCGGCCTGCAGGGTGCATTCGACCGTGACTCCGCCGCGGTCGGTGTAGCGGATGGCGTTCTCCACCAGGTTGCGCAGCATGCGGCCGAGCAGCACACGGTCGCTGCGGATCGTCGCGTGGCAGGGCGCCACCCGCCAATCCAGCCCCTTTTCCTGGGCGAGCGGAGCATAGGCGTCGTCCAGGCTCCTCAGCAGATCCGACACGCGGAACTCTTCGAACTGCGGCGCCACGATGCCGGCGTCCAGGCGGGAGATGTCGAGCAGTCCGTCCAGCAGCCCCTTGAGAATTTCCAGACCATGCTGGAGACGGCCGAGCGCGTCGAGGCCGGGACCGTCGGTCAGATGTGGGCGCAGCACCTCGGCGAACAGCAGGATCGACTGCATCGGCTGGCGCAGATCGTGGCTGGCGGCGGCCAGGAAGCGGCTCTTGCTGCGGCCGGCTTCCTCCGCCGCGTCACGGGCGCGGTGGATGTCGTGGATGTCGACCGCGCCGCCGTACCAGGCGACGATCCGTCCCCCCTGGTGGATCGGATGGGTGCGGCTGAGATGCCATCGGTAGGTTCCGTCGGCCCGGCGCAGGCGCAGTTCGTATTCGTGCGGCGCGCCGGCGGCGATGGCGCGGGCGCGGATCGCCTGGACATGCTCGACATCGTCGGGATGGAGGTCGTCCATCCGGTTGGCCTCGGTCGTCATGCGGCCGGTGTAGGCGCGGAAGGCGGCGTTGACGAATTCCAGGGTGCCGTCCGGATGGTTCACCCACATCATGTGCGGCGCATTCTCGACCAGGGCGCGGAACCGTTCCTCGCTGGCGCGGAATGCGGCGGACGCCTCCTCCTTGGCCCGCATCTGCCGGTCGAGGTCTTCGGCCAGCGCATCGAACGACAGTCCGAGCCGGCTCATTTCCGGGCCGTCCACCGCGCCGACGCGGGCGGAGCGGTCACCGGAACGCCAGCGTTCGGTCGCGGCGATCAACGCCGCCACCGGCCGATAGATATGGCGCTTGGCGATCACGTATGCCGCCAGCAGGCCGAGCATCAGCGTGGCGGCGATCCAGATCAGCGACCGTCGCAGCGCGTCGTCGATGCTGCGCATCGCCGCGTCATGGTCGATGCCGATGGCGACGAAGATATGCCGGACCCCGGCGGACAGCGGAACATAGGCAAACACCCGCTGGATGCCGTCGATCCCCATCAATTGGGCGGTGCCCACGGTGTCGGCGTCCAGCAGGGGGCGGAACCGTTGCGGAAGCGCGCTGCCGACGGCACCCGGCCGTGTCGGCGCATGGGCCAGCACGATGCCGTTGCCGTCGGCCACCAGCAGCGACGCGTTGTCGGGAAGCGGGTGTTCGGAGAGATAGCGTTCGAGCCAACCGAGATCGATCAGCGCCGTGACCACGCCGATCGGCGGACCGTCGGCACTGTTGCGGCGGATAGGCAGGCCGAACGGCATGGCGGGCTTGCCGTTGTGCCGTTGCCGGATGAACTCGCCGACGGTGAAGCCGCCGCTTTCCAGGGCGGCGCGCACATGCATGCGGTCGGCGATGGTCCGTCCGGTCAGGGCCGCGTTGGTTGAGCAGAGGATGACCCCGTCCGTGCCGGCGAGGTTGATCGTCAGGTAATCCGCGATCCGCGAGCCCGTGCGCGTCAGCAGCGTCTGGCACTCCGACGCATCGAGAGCCTGCGCGGCCGGTGTCTCGGCCAACAGTTCCAGCATCTGGTGCACACCTTCGACGAGGCGCTGCTGCTCGCCGCCGAGCAGGCTTAGAAGCTGCCGCGCATGCTCGTGGATTTCCTCCGAACGCTGGCGGCGCAGGTCGATCTGGTTCCAGACCTCCAGGGCGCAGATCGGAACCAGAGCCAGGAACACGAGCAGCAGCAAGCGGGTCAGGAAGCTCATGGCGCCCCGATTCCGGCCTTGGTGCTGTGGGTTGCGACCGTCATTGCTCCGTCTCCCGTCCGGTCCCGCTCAACCCTTAACCGTCGGGGACTGCCGAACGCTGCCATGCGATCGCCATTTGCGGCCCGGCAGGTTCGTCGGGAAATCGACGAAGCACAACAGATCAGAAGTGAGAGCGATTGGGTTGCCCCGCACACACGCAGGCCGCCCCGGCCGTCACCCCGCCGCGATGGCGCTGTTCAGCGAGGCGATCAGGATGTGGGCATCCACCGGCTTGCCCAGCACGTCGCGGGCGCCGCCGCCGATCGCCCGCGCCCGCGTGGTCTCGTCGGCATAGGAGGTCATGAACAGGATCGGCGGATGTCCGCCGCCGTCGGCGTTCAGCCGCTCCTGCATCTCCAGCCCGGACAGGCCGGGCATGCGCACGTCCAGGATGATGCAGGCGATGCCGCCGCGGTCGGCGCCGGCCAGGAAATTTGCCAGGAAATCCTCGGCGGAGATGAAGGACCGGCAGCGGAAGCCGACGGACCGCAGCAGGTCGTCCAGCGCCTCGCGGATCGCCTCGTCGTCATCGACCACCGCTATCAGGGGTGCGTTGGACAATTCGTGATGCCTCGAACGGATGGAGGCGCCGTTCCCCGGCGCCACGCGCATCCTAGCCGGACGGGACCGCGGGGAGATACCACACCTAGGTCTACTCCTCCGGGATCTACTCCTCGGCGGCCTATTCCTCCGGGTCCAGCACCTCCGCCTTGCGGACGAGATCGGCGACCGAGCGCACCTGCATCTTCCGCATCACCTTGCCGCGGTGAAGCTTCACCGTCACCTCGCTGATGCCGAGATCGCCGGCGATCTGCTTGTTCAGCCGTCCCTTGACCACCTCGGCCATCACCTCGCGCTCCCGCGGGGTCAGGGTCGCGGCCAGCGATTCCACCGTCATCGCGGCGGCCCGGTCGCGCCGCCTGGAGCGGTCGCGGGCGATCGCGGCCTCCACCGCGTCCAGCATGTCCTGGTCGCGGAAGGGCTTGATGAGGAAATCCATCGCTCCCGCCTTCATCGCCCGAACCGACATCGGCACGTCGGCGAAACCGGTCATGAAGACGATGGGCAGCGCGATGCCCAGGCTGTCCAGCCTCGTCTGGAACTCCAGCCCGCCCAGGCCGGGAAGCCGCACGTCCAGGATCAGGCAGCCCGGCCGGTCGGGAACCGCCGCCGCCAGAAGTTCGGCCGTGCTGCCGAAAGCGAGGCTTTCGATGCCGACCGACCGCAGCAGGTCGACCACCGCCTCCCGCATGCCGGCATCGTCATCCACGACGAGAACCAGCGGATCGTTTGTAACGGGCGGCGGTGCGGGTGATTGCGGCATGGCGGTCAGTCCTCTCGTGCCGGCACGGACGAAACGGCCGGCGATGGCCCGGAAATGGCAGGGGCAGGGGCCGGAGGTTGGGGCAAAGCCGCGGGTATGGTGAACTCGAACACCGCCCCGCCCTCCGCATGGTTGTGCGCGGTCAGCGTGCCGCCGCAGGATTCCACGGTGGACCGGCAGATCGACAGCCCCATGCCCATGCCGTCCGGCCGGGTGGTGAAGAAGGGGTCGAACAGGCGGGCGCGGTTGGCCTCGTCGATGCCCCGGCCGCGGTCGCGGACCGCCACCCTCACCTCCGCGCCGTTACCATCCCCGGCCCCGGCCCGCTCGACGGTGACGGTCAGCTCGCGGCGCGGGCTCCCCGCCTCCGCCATGGCGTGCAGGCCGTTGGTGACGAGGTTGATCAGCACCTGCTGCAAGCCCACCCGGCTGCCCCGCACCGGCGGAACGTCGGGCGCGAAGCCGGTGACCAGCACCGTTGCGGCGGCCGACAGCTCGCGCTCCAGCAGCATCGCCACCTCCTCCACCAGCTGGCGCAGGTCGATGGTCTCGTCGCAGCGGGTGTCCTTGACCAGCATGCCGCGGGTCCGCTGCACGATGTCGGCGGCGCGCTTGCCGTCGCGGACCATGCGGTCCACCGCCTTGGCGGCGGTCTCGATGTCCGGCGGGTCGCGGCGCAGCCAGCGCAGGCAGGCCTGCGCGTTCAGCACGATGGCGCCCAGCGGCTGGTTCAGCTCGTGGGCGATGGAGGCCGACAGGGCGCCCAGCGTGGCGGCGCGCGCGGCACGGGCGAGTTCGGCCTGCGCCGCCAGCAGCGCCTCCTGCGTGCGTTCGCGCTGGGTGATGTCGACGACGCCGACCACCACCCGGTCGAAGCCGACGCCGTCGTCCGGAAAGCTGATGCCCAGCAGCACCGTCAGGGTGCGTCCGTCGGCGGCGATCAGCTGCGCCCTCCCCTCGAACCGGTCGCGCCCGTCCCAAAGCGCCAGGAGTATCTGCGGCAACGCCGGATCCTCGGCGGGAAGGAAGCGTTCGAGCGGCCCCAGCACCTCGGCCCGGCCGGCGGCACCCAGCAGTTCCAGGGTGGCGTCGTTGACGTTGGTGGTGACCACCGACGCCCCCATCTCCCGCGCCCAGCCGGGATTGGCCTGCGCATGGGCGGCGATGTCCGTCACCCCGTCCGCCCGCAGCGCGTCCAGCGCCGCCGTCACGGCGGTGAAGTCCTGTTCCCAAAGCGAAATGCGCGCCTGCTCGAACATGCCTCGGTAGCGCCGTTCGCTGCGCGCCAGCGCGCCGTTGGCCCGGACCAGCAACGCCCGCGACTCATGGTCCCGCACCAGCAGCGCACCGGTGATCAGGATGGCCGCCAGCGAGACGCCGCAGCGCAGCACCGCCGACAGATCCATGTCGTGCCAGTGCGACAGGAAGAAGGACAGCACCGCCAGCAGCGCGCAGCCGGCCGCCACCCGCAGGATGCCCCGCCGGGACAGCGCGGTGGCCGCCAGGAGCAGCACCAGGACATACAGGACCGCGATGGCGCTTTCGATGTCGGTGAAGGTGTCGATGACGAACACGGTCAGCGCCAGCGGGACCGCCAGAACCCCAAGCCGCCGCTCTGCCGCCCGGCCAGCCGCCTGCGAACTGCTCCACTCCGCGCCCGTCCAATCCGCGCCCATGCGCCCGTCTCCAACCTCGGGGTGTGCCGTTCCGATTCCCGCAGCTTGCCTGCCGAAGCCTCCCGCTTCTTGAACGATCTGGACACGGCGGCGCCAGTCATACCTTGGGTTGGTTGAGAAGGCCGCCGAACCGGCGGTACCATCCATTCCCCACGCCTTCCCCCGCCCCTTCCCCAACAAACGCTTCAGGCCGCAGGAGCCCGCCATGGTCGACGCCATCATCATCGGAGCCGGCCAGGCCGGACCGCCGCTCGCCGAACGCCTCACCGCCGCCGGCATGAGCGTGGCGGTGGTCGAGCGCAAGCTGTTCGGCGGCACCTGCGTCAACACCGGCTGCACCCCGACCAAGACGCTGATCGCCAGCGCCCGCGTCGCCCGGATGGCCCAGCGCGCCGCCGAGTACGGCGTGATGCTGGACGGCCCGGTGCGCATCGACATGGCGCGGGTCAAGGCGCGCAAGGACGAAGTCTCCGGCCGCTCGCGCCGGAATGTCGAACGCTGGCTGCGCGGCATGCCCAACTGCCGGGTGCTGCAAGGCCATGCCCGCTTCGAATCGGCCAACAGCGTGCGCGTCGGCGACGAGCTGCTGACCGCGGAGCGCATCTTCCTCAATGTCGGCGCCCGCGCCGCGGTGCCGGACATGCCCGGTGTCCACGACGTGAATATCCTCACCAGCGGCACCATCCTCGACCTCGATCAGGTGCCGCGGCATCTGGTGGTGGTCGGCGGCAGCTACATCGGCCTGGAATTCGCCCAGATGTACCGCCGGTTCGGCGCCGAGGTGACGGTGGTGGAGAAGGGGGAGCGGCTGATCGGCCGCGAGGACCCCGACGTCTCCGACGCCATCCGGGAGCTGCTGGAGAAGGAGGGGGTGACCGTCCGCCTGTCGGCCGACTGCATCCGCTTCGCCCCCCACGCCGACGGCATCGAGGTCGGTGTGAACTGCGCCTCCGGCACCCCGTCGGTGGTGGGAAGCCATGTGCTGCTGGCGGTCGGCCGCACGCCCAACACCGGCGACCTCGGGCTCGACCGTGCCGGGGTGGCGACGGATTCCCGCGGCTACGTCACGGTCGACGACCGGCTGCGCACCACCGTGCCGGGCATCTGGGCGATGGGCGACTGCAACGGGCGCGGCGCCTTCACCCACACCGCCTACAATGACTTCGAGATCGTCGCCGCCAACCTGCTGGACGACGATCCGCGCAGCGTCGACGACCGCATCCAGGCCTACGCGCTCTACACCGACCCGCCGCTCGCCCGCGTCGGCATGACCGACGAGGCGGTCCGCCGTTCCGGCCGGCGGGCGCTGGTCGGCCAGCGGCCGATGACCCGCGTCGGCCGCGCGGTCGAAAAGGGCGAGGCCGATGGGTTCATGCGGATCGTCGTCGATGCCGACAGCCAGGAGATCCTCGGCGCCGCCATCCTCGGCCCGGGCGGCGACGAGGCGATCCACGGCGTGCTCGACATGATGTACGCCAAGGCGCCCTACCCCACCCTGCAGCGCGCCGTCCACATCCACCCCACCGTCGCCGAACTGCTGCCGACCCTGCTGGGCGAACTGAAGCCGCTGGAGTGACGGCGGTTCTGCGCAATGCAGGGCGGCGTTTGCGGCGCAACGGAAATTCTTGACCGCGGAACTGACGGGTCTATGTTTTGGATCAAGTGATCTAAAATCTGGATCGGGAGGCGGATGCGATGGCTCGGCCGCGGAAGTTCGATGAGACGGCGGTGCTGGACGCGGCGATGGACCGCTTCTGGACCCAGGGCTACGAGGCGACCTCCACCCGCGAGCTGGCGGAGAGCATGCGGATGACGCTCGCCAGCATCCACAATGCCTTCGGCGACAAGCGGGCGCTGTTCCGCCGCTCGCTGGAGCATTACCTGGACGGGTCCCTGCGCGCCCGCATTGCCCGGCACGAGGCCTCCCCCTCCCCGGCCGCCGCCATCGCCGGCTTCCTGCGCGAGAGCGTCGAACGCTCGCTCGGCGACGGCTGCGGGCGCGGCTGCCTGCTGGTCAACTCCGCGCTGGAGGTCACGGCGGCCGATCCGGACTTGCGCGATTTCCTGAATGCGGAACTGACGACCATCGAAGACTTCTTCCGCCGCTGCATCGTCAAGGGACGGCAGAGCGGCGAGATCCCCCCAGGCGTCGATGCCGACGACGCGGCCCGCCTGCTCTTCGCCAGCATCCTGGGCATCCGCGTCCTCGCCCGCGTCCGTCCCGAACGCAGCCTGCTGGAAGGCGCCGCCCGCGCCGCCCTGGCGTGCCTGGGCCTGCCGCCGATGCCTGATTCCTGACCGCTGGTCTCCTGACCGCCGCACGGCCTTCCCATTCCCAGTCTTCCCGGCAACCGGGCGGGCCGCTGCCGCGGCGCCGTCGAAGGGGACGCACGACCATGAACACCACATCCGCAGCCGAGGCGCCGAACCGTCCGGCCGACCGCCCGGCCAACCGTCCGAAGGACCGTCTGGACGGCGCCGCCTGGATGGCGACGCTCGCCGGAATGGCGGGAAGCCTCGTCGCCATCGGGCTGGCACGCTTCGCCTACTCCCCGCTTGTCCCATCGCTGATCGAGGCGCATTGGTTCTCCGCCGGCGATGCCGTGACGCTGGGCGCGGCGAATTTCGCCGGCTATCTGGCGGGCGCCCTGCTCGGCCGGCCGCTGGCCGGGCTGCTGCCCAGCCGGGCGCTGCTGCGGCTGCTGATGCTGGCGGCGTCGCTCGCCTTCATCGCCTGCGCCTATCCGCTTTCGCTCGGCTGGTTCTTCGCATGGCGATTCGTCTCCGGCCTTGCCGGCGGGTCCATCATGGTGCTGGTCGCCACCAGCATCCTGCCCCACATCCCGGCATCGAGGCGGGGCTTCGTCAGCGGCATGATCTTCCTGGGCATCGGCCTCGGGATCGCCGCGTCGGGCACCGCCGTGCCGGCGCTGATGCGGCTGGGCCTGCACGAGACATGGCTGGGGCTGGGCGGGCTGTCGCTGCTGCTGACCGCCCTGTCCTGGTTCGGCTGGCCCCCGTCGGCCGCGCCGCAGGGCATTGCCGCCCCGGCGGTTGAGCATGCGCCGCGCCATGAAGGGGGAGTCCTGCGCTCGCTCTACGCCGAATATGCGCTGAACGCCCTGGGGCTGGTGCCGGTGATGCTGCTGCTGGTCGATTACGTCGCCCGCGGCCTGCACCAGGGCGCGGATGTCGGCGCCCTCTACTGGGTCCTGTATGGCGTGGCATCGGTGGCCGGACCCGTCGCCGCCGGATCGCTGGCCGACCGGGTCGGCTATGCCGCGGCATACCGGATCGCCCTGCTGCTTCAGGCGGCGGCCGTCGCCACGCTGGCGCTCAGCGGCCATCCGCTGGTGGTCGGGGCGGCGACGGTGGTGATCGGCGCCCTGACGCCGGGTGTGGTTCCCCTGGTGCTGGGCCGCATCCACGAGCTGCTGCCGCACGGCCAGACCGAGCAGCGCGCGGCCTGGAGCCGGGCCACCACCGCCTTCGCCCTGTTCCAGGCGCTGGGCGGCTACGGCTACTCCTATCTCTTCACCCACAGTGGGGAGAGCTATGCCGCCGTCTTCCTGTGCGGCGCCGTCGCCCTGATGATCGCGCTTGGTGCCAACATCCTCGCCAACGCCCGCCGCCACCGTCACGCCAGGAAGGATTTGGCTGGGAAGGATTTGGCCAGGAAGGATCAGGCCGGAAAGCCGGCGGCCGTCATCCGCTCCTGAAACACCTCGTGCAACAGGGCCAGGAAGGCGCGCACCGCCGGGTTGGTGTGACGGCTTTCCGGCCAGAGCGCCGTGATGTTGTTCCGCTCGACCGCGAAATCCGACAGGAGCGGGACCAGTTCGCCTCGCGCCACCAGGGGACCTGCGATGAAGGTCGCGGCCATGCCGATGCCGCCGCCGGCCGCCAGTGCGGCGACCAGCGCATCGCTGACATCGACGACGATGCCGGCCGGCGGCACGACCTCCACCAACCGTCCGCCGATGCGGAAGGGCCAGCGCAGAGCCTGCCCCGTGCTTTGATAGCGCAGCAGGACGGTGTCATGCCCCTCCAGTTCGTCGGGGTGCATCGGCATGCCGCGCGCCGCCAGATAATCCGGCGAGGCGAAGCAGCAGAGCCGGTATGGCGCCAGCCGGCGCGACAGCAGCCCGGAATCCGCAAGCTCGCCGATGCGCACGGCGACGTCGATCCTCTCCTCGACGATGTCGACCATCCGGTCGTTCAGGCGCAGATCGACCGTCACCTTGGGGTGGAGCTTGCGGAAGACCGGCAATGCCGGCGCGATCACATGGACGCCGATCGGCAGCGGGGCCGCGACCCGCAGGGTGCCGGACGGCTCCGATCGCGCCGCCATCGCCGCCTGCTCGATCTCCTCCGCGTCGCGCAGCAACCTCACCGCGCGTTCATGCAGCTCGCGCCCCTCCGGCGTCAGCGTCAGCGAGCGCGTGGTGCGGGTGAACAGCGAGACCCCCAGCCGCTGTTCCAGCCGCTGCACGCTCTTGCTGACGGCGGAGGGCGAAATCGACAGCGACCGCGCCGCGGCGGTGAAGCTGCCGAGCGATCCGGCGCGCGCGAATGCGATCAGCCCGGTCAGCCGTTCCAGGCCCATTTGTTCCTTCATGGCATAATTGAACAGATGTCCGGCCCGATTATCAATTCTGAACCGCCGATCATATGCTCGTCCAGGTCCGATCCTCTCCCAAGGAGCCTGAGATGAGCGATATTATGAAAGCGGTACGGTTGCACGCCTTCGGCGGTCCGGAGGTCCTGGTCTATGAAGACGCGCCGAAACCCCGGCCGAAAGCGGGCGAGGTCCTTGTCCGCGTCCACGCGGTGGGACTCAATCCCCCCGACTGGTATCTGCGCGACGGCTACCGGATGCTTCCGCCCGAATGGCGGCCGCGGGTGTCCTTCCCCATCATCCCCGGAACCGACATTTCCGGCGTGGTCGAAGCGGTCGGCGACAGCATCGAAACGGTCGCCGTCGGCGACGATGTTAGGACTGTCGCCGTCGGCGACGATGTTAGGACTGTCGCCGTCGGCGACGAGGTCTATGCGATGGTCCGTTTTCCCGCCGGCCTCGCCGGCGACAGCCGGGCCTATGCCGAGTATGTCTCGGTCCCGGCATCCGAACTCGGGATCAAGCCGCTGGGCATCGACCATGTGCATGCCGCCGCCGCGCCGATGTCGCTGCTCACCGCCTGGCAGTTTCTGGTCGATCTCGGCCATGACCAGCCGAATCCGCTACAACCGGACCAGCATCGGCCGGTACCGCTCGCCGGCAGGACCGTGCTGGTGAACGGTGCCAGCGGCGGTGTCGGGCATCTGGCTCTGCAGATCGCGAAATGGAAGGGCGCGCACGTCATCGCCGTGGCCTCCGGCCGGCACGAGGCGTTGCTGCGCGATCTCGGCGCCGACGAGGTCATCGACTATACCAGGACGAGGCCAGAGGACGTGGTGCGCGGCACCGATCTCGTCGTCGATGCGGTCGGCGGCCCGGCCACCCGCCGTTTCCTGCCGACACTGAAGCGCGGCGGCGCCCTGTTCCCGATCTTCCCGCTGGGCTTCGACGCCGGTACGGAAGCGGCGGACCTGGGCGTCACCGTGTCGGCCACCCAGGTCCGGTCGAACGGCGCCCAACTGACGGAAATCGGAAGGCTGCTGAACGACGGCACCATCCGCGTGGTCATCGACAGCGTCTTCCCGCTGGCCGACGCGCGAAAGGCACACGAGCGCGCCGCCGACGGCCATGTCCAGGGCAAGATCGTCCTCACCGCCGCCTGACCGCGCGCACGGCAGCCAAGCCCAGGCCGGCCTTGCAACCTCCTCCCCGTCCGGCCCATCCTGATTGCCGGGACCGGAACCAAGAGGAAGAGTCGTGCAGCCGGAGATCATCGAGATTACCGAAGAAAATACGGCGGCGGCGGTGCCGGCGCTTCAGGTGCTTTGGCCGAAATACGATGCGGCCGAAATGACCCGCATCATCGACACCGTGCTGCGCCCGAACGGCTATCGCCTCGCCGGCATCGTCCCCGAAGCGGGCGGGCCGGCCGCCTGCGTCCTGGGATTCCGGCTGCAATATTCCCTGTGGCTGGGCAAGTCCTTCTACATCGTCGACATGGCGACCCTGCCGGACCACCGCGGCCGGGGTTATGCCTCGCTCATCCTCGACTGGGCGAAGGCCGAGGCCGAAAGGCTGGACTGCAAGGCGCTGCACCTCGATTCGGGCGTCGGTCCGGAGCGAAGCGACGCCCACCGCGTCTATATGGGCAAGCGCTATCGGATCGGCTGCCACCATTTCGTCCACAAGCTGGACTAACGCTCCGCCGCCGCACGGTAGGGGGCGAACCAGCCCAGCCCATCCAGCGTGGCGGCCCTCGGCCGGTATTCACAGCCGACGAAGCCGCCATAGCCCAGCCGGTCCAGTTCCGCGAACAGGAAGGGCCAGTTCAGCTCCTCGCCGTCCGGTTCGTTGCGCGACGGAACCGAGGCGATCTGGACATGGCCGGTCAGCGGCATCAGCCGGCGCAGCGCCATGGTCACGTCGCCATGGAGGATCTGCCGGTGGTAGAGGTCGAACTGCAGCCCGACATTGGGCAGGCCGGAGTCGGCGATCAGCCGCTCCGCAAGGGCGAAATCGTTCAGGAAATATCCCGGCATGTCGCGGCCGTTGATCGGCTCCAGCAACAGCCCGATTCCGCGCGCAGCCAGCGCCTCGCCCGCATAAGCCACGGCGCGCCGGTATGCCCCGGCCGCCACAGGATCGGCGGGATCGGCCAGCCCGGCCATCATGTGCAGCCGGCGGCAGCCGGTCGCCGCCGCATAGTCCAGCGCCTTGGCCACCCCGGCGCGGAACTCCTCGAACCGCTCCGGCAGGGCGGCCAGCCCGCGGTCCCCGGCGGCCCAGTCGCCGGGCGGCATGTTGAACAGCGCCTGGGTCAGCCCATTGCGCTCCAGCCGCCGGGCCACCTCGTCCGGCGCATGGTCGTAGGGGAACAGATACTCGACCGCCCGGAATCCGGCATCGGCGGCGGCGTCGAAGCGGTCCAGGAACGGCCACTCCGTGAACATCATCGTCAGGTTGGCGGCAAAGGCGGGCATCGCGCGGCTGGGCTCCCTCGTGGCACGGGTGGCCTGAAACTGATAAGGGAAAGCAGGCGAAACGATAAGGTCAAAGAGAACGGCCAATGACGAAGCCCCTGATGACGAAGGCGATGCTGAACGCTGTGCTGACCGGCAAGGCGGTGCCGTTCGGAAGGCCGGACACGCTCAGCGCCATCGGCAAGCAGCCGACCGATGCCGCGGTCGCCATCGGCCCGGCCGGGCTGGAGGGCGACGAGCAGGCCGACCGCCGCAACCATGGCGGGCCGGACAAGGCGGTCCACCATTACCCCTTCGACCATTATGCGGCGTGGCGCGCCGACCTGCCCGCCCCCGCCCCGATGCTGGGTGGTGTCGGCGCCTTCGGCGAGAACATCTCGACCCTCGGCCTGACGGAGGAGACGGTCTGCGTCGGCGACGTCTTCCGCATCGGCACGGCGGTCTTGCAGGTCAGCCAGGGCCGCCAGCCCTGCTGGAAGCTGAACCACCGCTTCGGCGTGACCGACATGGCGCGGCGGGTCCAGTCCACCGGCCGGACCGGCTGGTATTATCGCGTGCTGGAGCCCGGCATCGCCGCCGCCGGCGACGAGGTCGCCCTGATCGACCGCCTCCTGCCCGACTGGCCGCTGGCCCGCATCCTGCGCGCCTTCTACCACGACACCGGCGACCTTCCCACGCTGGCCGGCATCGCGGAACTGGAGCCGCTGGCGTCCGGCTGGCGCACCCTCGCCCGCCGCCGGGTGGAGAGCGGCCGGGTCGAGGATTGGACCAACCGCCTCGGCGAATGACCGGCGGCATTCGGATTTCCGGACGCCCGATGGCGGGCGCATTCGGAAATCCGAACGACCGCGGCTCTCACCAGCAATCATACGCAGAAAGATCAATGGCTTAGGCCGCGACACCATGCCCGCCCGCGCTGGCATGGCGGTTGCTCCTTACCGGTTGCGCCCCGCGAAGACGGGGCGGTCTCAACCAAGGGAGCGAAACGTCCGATGCCTGCAGCAACAACGCGCACCGAACATGACCTGCTGGGCGACCGCGAGGTCCCGGCCGACGCCTATTACGGTGTCCACACCCTGCGCGCTGTCGAGAATTTCCCGATCACCGGCACGCCGATTTCCCATTACCCCGATCTGGTCCGCGCGCTGGCCGAGATCAAGATGGCAGCATCCCGCGCCAACCACGAGCTTGGGCTGCTGAACGCCGAGCGGGCCGACGCCATCGCCGCCGCCTGCCGCGAAATCCTCGCCGGCAAGCTGCACGACCAGTTCGTCGTCGACGTGATCCAGGGCGGGGCCGGCACCTCGACCAACATGAACGCCAACGAGGTGATCGCCAACCGGGCGCTGGAGATCCTGGGCCACCGTCGCGGAGACTACGCCCAGTTGCACCCCAACGAACATGTCAACATGAGCCAGTCGACCAACGACGTCTATCCGACGGCGCTGAAGCTGGCGACCTACACCGGCATCTTCCGGCTGGTGGAGGCGATGGGCCATCTGCGCGCCGCCTTCCAGCGCAAGGCCGACGAGTTCCGCGACATCCTGAAGATGGGCCGCACCCAGCTGCAGGACGCCGTGCCGATGACGCTGGGCCAGGAATTCTCCACCTACGCCGTGATGCTGGCCGAGGACGAGGAGCGGCTGAAGGAGGCCGCCCTGCTGATCCGCGAAATCAATCTGGGCGCGACCGCCATCGGCACCGGCATCAACGCCCATCCCGACTATGCGGCGCTGGTCTGCCGCCGTCTGGCCGAGATCAGCGGCGTTCCCGTCGTCACCGCCCCCAATCTGGTGGAGGCGACGCAGGATTGCGGCAGCTTCGTCCAGCTGTCGGGCGTGCTGAAGCGGGTGGCGGTGAAGCTGTCCAAGACCTGCAACGACCTGCGACTGCTGTCCAGCGGACCGCGCGCCGGCTTCGGCGAGATCAACCTGCCGGCGCGTCAGGCCGGCTCGTCGATCATGCCGGGCAAGGTCAACCCGGTGATCCCCGAGGTGGTCAACCAGATCGCCTTCGAGGTGATCGGCAACGACATGACCGTCACCTTCGCGGCCGAGGCCGGACAGCTGCAGCTGAACGCCTTCGAGCCGATCATCGCGCACAGCCTGTTCAAGAGCATCACCCATCTGCGCCAGGGCTGTCTGGTGCTGGCGGACCGCTGCGTCGACGGCATCACCGCCAACCGCGACCACCTGGAAGCGGCGGTGCGCAACTCCATCGGCATCGTCACCGCGCTCAACCCCTACATCGGCTACGCCAACGCCACCGAGGTGGCCGCCGAGGCCCACCGCACCGGCAAGGGCGTGGCCGAACTGGTGGAGGCGCGCGGCCTGATGACCGCCGCCGCGCTGGCCGAGGTGCTGCGGCCGGATGTGCTGACCCGGCCGCGGCTGCTGGCGACCGCCGGCTGACCCGTTCCGCCACCCGGCTCCGACCCGTTCGGGGCCGGTTTTCCCATCGACCGCAACCCGGCCGGCGCATCGAGGCGGGCGGGAAAGGTGAGGTAACAGGACCATGAACAAACAGACGACGCTGATCATCGTCGCCATGCTGCTGGGCATCGTCACCGGCTATGTCTGCAACAGCCTGTTCGACGCGGCCGCCGCCAAGGACATCGCCGGCTATTTCGCGATGGTGACGGACATCTTCCTGCGCCTGATCAAGATGATCATCGCGCCCCTGATCTTCGCCACCCTGGTCGCCGGCATGGCCGGCATGGGCGACGCCCGCACCGTCGGCCGCATCGGCGGCAAGGCGGTCGGCTGGTTCCTGATGGCGTCCTTCGCGTCGCTGTTCATCGGGCTGATCTTCGCCAACCTGCTGCAGCCCGGCGCCAATGTCGGCGTGCCGCTTCCCGATGCCGGCGCCAGCGCCGGCCTGAAGACCTCCGCCCTGAACCTGAAGGATTTCCTGACCCACGTCTTCCCGCGCAACTTCTTCGAAGCGATGGCGAACAACGAGATCCTGCAGATCCTGATCTTCTCGGTCTTCGTCGGCCTCGCCATCGGCCAGCTGCGCGACACCAAGGCCGGCCTGCTCGCCCGCTCGATCGAAGAGGTCGTGCCGGTGATGTTGAAGGTCACCGACTATGTCATGCGCTTCGCCCCCATCGGCGTCTTCGCCGCCGTCGCCAACGTGGTGACGACGCAGGGCCTCGGCGTGCTGGCCGTCTACGGCAAGTTCATGGGCAGCTTCTATCTGACGCTGGCGGTCCTGTGGGCGACGCTGATCTTCGCCGGCTTCGTCGTGCTGAAGGGCGACGTGTTCCGCGTGGTCAAGGCGATGCGCCAGCCGATGCTGCTGGGCTTCTCCACCGCGTCCAGCGAATCCGCCTATCCCCGCGTGATGGAGGAGCTGAAGGCCTTCGGCGTTAGTGAGCGTGTGATCGGCTTCGTCCTGCCGCTCGGCTATTCCTTCAACCTCGACGGCTCGATGATCTACACGACCTTCGCGTCGCTGTTCATCGCCCAGGCCTATGGCATCCCGCTGACGCTGGAACAGCAGATCGTCATGCTGCTGGTGCTGATGGTGTCGAGCAAGGGCATCGCCGGCGTTCCGCGTTCCTCGCTGGTGGTGGTCGCCGCCGTGCTGCCGATGTTCCACCTGCCGGAGGCCGGCGTGCTGCTGATCATGGGCATCGACCATTTCCTCGACATGGGCCGCACCGCCACCAACGTGCTGGGCAACGGCATCGCCACCACCGTCGTCGCCAAGTGGGAGAACGCGCTGGGCGGCGAGGATGAAGCGGCGGAGGAAGCCGGCGGCGCCCTGCCCGCCCCGGCCGCTGCCGAGTGACGGGCCAGTAACCCGACGGACCAGTCCGGAAGACGGGCGGGCCATGGGACAGGGGCTTCTGCTATGATGCGGCGGTCCCTTTCCCTGCCCGCCTTTTTCATGCCTGTTGCCAGACGCCTCCGCACCATCGGTCTTCTGCTGCCGGCGCTCGCCGGTCTGGCCCTGCTTGCCGGCATCGTCGGCTTCCGCATCAGCGAGGGGATGGGGCTGGCCGCGCTGCAGGAGACCGGGCACCACCGGCTCGACCTCTATGCCGAGAGCCTGGAGCGGGAGATCGACAAATACGCCTATTTCCCGGCCACGCTGGGGCTGGAGCGCGACGTCCTCGACCTCGTCTCCGGCCGCGCTCCGCTGGCCTGGGGGCTGAACCGCTATCTGGAACGGCTGAACGAGCGGGCCGGCACCCTGTCGATCTATGTGCTGAACCGCCAGGGCCTGGTGGTGGCCGCCAGCAACTGGAACCGTCCCGACAGCTTCATCGGCGAGGATCTGTCCTACCGCCCATACTTCGTCGAGGCCGCCGCCGGCCGCCAGGGCCGCTTCTTCGGCGTCGGCACCACGCGGGGAGAGGCCGGCTATTATCTGTCCTCGCCCCTGGCGGAGGATGGCGCCATCGTCGGCGTCGCGGTGGTGAAGGTCAGCCTGGAGCAGCTGGAACAAAGCTGGTCGACGGTGGAGGCGCCGGTGCTGGTCAGCGACGAGAACGGTGTGGTCATCCTCGCCTCCGTCCCCTCCTGGAAATTCACCACCCTGCGGCCGATGGACGAGCCGACCCGCCGACATTTCGACCAGACCCTGCAATACAACGCCCGACCGCTACCGCCGCTCGGCCTGACGCCGCTGGACCGCATCGCCGAGGATGCCGAACTCGTCCGCCTCCCCCGCCCGGCCGAGGGGCAGTTGGAAGAGACGGTCTTCCCGGTGTCCGGCGGCTTCCTGGCCCAGACGGCGCCGCTGCACGGCACCGGCTGGACGATGACCGTGCTGTCGCCGGTGGATCAGGTGACCGGCATGGCCTGGACCCGCGCCGCCCTTGCCGCGGTGGGCAGCGCCTTTCTCGGCATCCTGCTGCTGATGTGGGTGCAGCGCCGCCGCCACCTGCACGACCTCGAACGCAAGGTGGAGGAACGCACCCGCAACCTGCGCGCCGCCCAGGACGAGCTTGTCCATGCCGGCAAGCTGGCGGTGATCGGCCAGCTCTCCGCCGGTCTGGCGCATGAGCTGAACCAGCCGCTGGCGGCGCTGCGCACCCTGTCCGGCAACAGCGTCAAGTTCCTCCAGCGCGGCAATCTCGACGCCGTGCAGGGCAATCTGGAGCGTATCGCCAATCTGGTGGACGCCATGGGCGCCCTGACCAGCCAGCTGAAGTCCTTTGCCCGCAAATCCTCCGGCGCACCCCGCCCGGTGGCGGTGCGCCGGCCGGTCGACAACGCGCTGTTCCTGCTCGACCAGCGGCTGCGGCGCTCCGGCGTCGCCGTCCAGCTCGACGTGCCGGAGGAGGTCGTGGCGCTCTGCGATCCCAACCGGTTGGAGCAGGTGCTGGTCAATCTGGTCGCCAACGGCCTGGACGCGCTGGCCGGGCGCAAGGACGGCAGGCTGGCGATAACCGCCCGGACGGAGGATGGCCGGGTCCGCATCCAGGTGGCCGACAACGGCCCCGGCCTGCCCGCCGACGTGCTGCCCCGCCTGTTCGAGCCCTTCTTCACCACCAAGGAGGCGGCGAAGGAGGGCTCCCGCGAGGGCGGCGGCGGGCTCGGCTTGGGGCTTGCCATCTCGGCCGGGATCGTGCGTGACTTCGGCGGCGCCCTGACCGGGGCGAATGTTGCGGATGGCGGGGCGATCTTCACCATCGACCTGCCCGCCGCCGACCTGCCCACCGACCCGACCGCCATCCAGGCCGGAGACTTCGCATGTCCGACTCTGCCGCCCCCGCCCTGAAGGTCCTCATCGTCGAGGATGACCCGAACGTCAGCCTCGGCTGCCAGCAGGCTTTGGAGCTGGAGGACATCCCAACCCAGGCGGTGGACAGCGCGGAGAAGGCCCGCCGGCTGGTGGCCGACGGCTTTCCCGGCATCGTCGTCACCGACATCCGCCTGCCGGGCATGGACGGGATGGCGCTGTTGGCCGAGTTGCTGGCCGCCGACCCCGATTTGCCGGTGGTGCTGATGACCGGCCATGGCGACGTGTCGATGGCGGTGCAGGCCATGAAGCTCGGCGCCCACGACTTCATCGAAAAGCCCTTTTCCCCCGACTATCTGGTCGAGGTGGTGCGCCGCGCCCTGGAAAAGCGCCGCCTGACGCTGGAGGTGCGCGACCTGCGCGCGCGCCTGCAGAACCGCGACAGCATCGAGGCGCGGCTGGTCGGCGGGTCGCCGCAGATGGCACGGGTGCGCCGGCTGATCGGCGAACTCGCCAACTCCGCCGCCGACGTGCTGATCCATGGCGAGACCGGCTCCGGCAAGGAACTCGCCGCCCGCTGCCTGCACGACGCCAGCCCGCGCCGGGGCGGCAACTTCGTCGCCATCAACTGCGGCGGCCTGCCAGAAAGCCTGATCGACAGCGAAATCTTCGGCCACGAGGCCGGCGCCTTCACCGGGGCCGGCAAGCGCCGCGTCGGCAAGGTGGAGCACGCCAACGGCGGCACCCTGTTCCTCGACGAGATCGAGAGCATGCCGATGCCGGTGCAGATCAAATTCCTGCGGGTGCTTCAGGAGCGCACACTGGAACGGCTGGGCTCCAACACCCCTGTCCATGTCGATTGCCGGGTGATCGCCGCGACCAAGGTGGATTTGCGCGAGCTGGCCGACCGCGGGCAGTTCCGCGCCGACCTCTATTACCGCCTGAATGTCGCCAACCTGCCCTTGCCGCCGCTGCGCGACCGGCGCGAGGACATCCCGCTGCTGTTCGAGCAGTTCACCCTTCAGGCCGCCGCCCGCCACGGCCGCCCGGTTCCGCCCCCGGATGCCGAGCGCATGCGCCGCCTGATGGCCTATGACTGGCCGGGCAACGTGCGCGAATTGCACAATGTCGCCGACCGCTGCGTCCTGGGCATCGAACACGGCTTCCCGCCCTTCGCCAGCACCCACCCCGCCACCGGCCGGCCGCTGGCCGAGACGGTGGATGCCTTCGAGCGGGCCCTGATCGCCGACACCCTGCGCCGCACCGACCACAGCCTCGCCCGCGCCGCGGAGGATTTGCAGATCGCCAAGACCACGCTGCACGACAAGATCAGGAAATACGGGCTGTCGTGAAGAGGCTGCGCCCTCCCGTCGGGTGGGAGGGCGCAGGACCGGTCAGGCGGCGGTGTCGAGATGCACGCCGTCGGAGCCATGCATCTGCCCATGGCCGTGGTCGAGATGCAGCGATTGGACGGTGTCGACGAACCCGTCGACCGCCGCGACCACGTCGGCGTTGCCGGTGAACGTGCTGTCGGCCGCGGCATAATGGTTCAGGAAATGCTGCCAGAGGGCACTGCCGCTGTCGGCCGCGGCCTGACCGCCGGCGGCATCGGTCGAACCTGCGCCGCCGCTGCCGTCGTGCTGCGCGATCAGCCGGTCATGCCAGTGCGGGGTATCGCCGGTCTTGGCGTCGTCCGTCGCCGTGGAGGTGTTTCCCGTGCCGGTGGTGGTGCCGGTGGAGGGTTTGGCGCCGGCCGCCGTGTCGCTCGTCCCGGCATGGCCGGAATCATGGCCGGAGGCGTCGGTCAGGTGCTCCTGGTGCAGCACGGCGCGGACCTGCTGCAACACGCCTTGTACGGTGGCGGTGGTTTCGCCGGTGGCGTCGGCCAGAACCTTCACCAGCGGACCGGCCGGCGGCTGGTGCGTCGAAGTGTCGGCGGTCTTATGGCTGGCCGCATCGGTGGGCGCCTTGTCGGTCGACGCCGTATCCGTAGCGGCCGTATCCGTGGCCGCCTTGTCCGTACCCGTCGTGTCGGTCGTGCTGCCCGTCGCGCCGCTCTTGGCCTCGGCAATGGCGTGTTCGACCGCGACATAGGCGGCCTTCAGTTCGGCGATGGCGCTGTCGGACAGCGTCGGCGTGCCATGCTGGGCGGTGGTGTCGGTGGTGCCGCCAGTGGAGGCGTCGCTCTGGGTGTCCTGGTGCAGAGGCTGGTGGGCTCGGAACTCGGCAACTGCGCTGTCGGAGGTCGCGACGGAAGAGGTCGGGCCGGTGGCAGCCTTGGACATCACGGACTTGAGCGAATCAGTGGCGAGGTTGGTAGCCATAAATAGTCTCCAAGCATTTCAGCTGATTGCCATCCGTATTTTCAGCGCCGATATTTACGGCACAACCGGATGGCTCCCGGCCGTCATCATCGACGGCATTCAGCTCTCGTCTGCAGTCGTCATCGGACCGCCCGGAGACAATAGGCGGCGGTTTTCCCCAAAATGAACCGGATTCTTTCCTGCGCCCACTCTTTACCACCGCTTGTGACGATGAGTGGTCATTTGGGAGTCATGAATCGGTTATTTGTGAATTTTATTTCATACTCTTCAACAACGACGCACGTCGTCACCGGTGATACGTGCGGGGCCGGGATTCCTGCGCGGAAAATTCCGGGCCCCACTTTGATCACACCCCCGCTCCGGGGGTCACCCGAGCAGCACCGCTTCGATCCCGGCGGCGATGCCCAGCAGGCTGTGGTCGCTGCCGCGCCGCCCCATCGCCATCAGCCCGACCGGTAGGCCGTCAGTCGGTACCGGCAGGGAAATGGCCGGCAGATCGAACAGGTTGGCGACGCGGGTGTTGCGCAGCAGCGCCAGATTGACGCGATGGAAGGCCGCGTCCTCCAGCACCTCGGAAATGGCAGGCGCGGTCATCGGCACGGTCGGCAGCAGCAGGACCGGATGACGGGTCAGACGCTCGTCCATCAGCCGGATCAGTTCGGCGCGGCGGCGCTGCATGCGGACATAGTCGGCGGCGGGCGCCTTACCGCCGGCCTCGATCCGCGCGCGGGTCTTCGGATCGATGCCGTCGAGCGCCGTGATGTCGAGTTCGGCCAGCGTCGCCGCCAGTTCGATGGCGGTGAAGACGCCGATGCGGTCCAACTCCGCCAGCGCGTCCAATTCCGCCTCGATGGATCCGTCCACGATATGCGCCCCGGCCGCGCGCAGCCGGTCCAGCGCCGTCTCGAACGCGGCGGCGACGGCGGTCTCGACGCCGTCGAACAGCCGGCCGCGCGGCACCAGGAAGGACTGCCCGGCGACCGGAAGCGCCGCCGACGGCGCCGGATCGCCGTCGGAAAGCACGCTGTCCAGCAAGGCGGCATCGGCGACGGTGGCGGCAATCGGCCCGATGACGTCCAGCGTCGGCGACAGCGGGAACGCCCCTTCGGCCGGCAGGCGGCCGGCGGACGGCTTGAAGCCGACGGCGCCGGACAAGGCCGCCGGGATGCGCAGCGATCCGCCGGTATCGCTTCCCAGCGCGATCTCCGCCATGCCGTCCACGACGGAGATCACCGCCCCCGACGACGACCCGCCCGGCACCCGCGAACGGTCACGCGGATTGCCGGGATTGCCATAATGCGGATTGATGCCGACGGCGGAGAAGGCGAACTCCGTCATGTGGGTCCGGCCGACGATCACCGCACCCGCCGCGTGCAGCCGGGCCACCGCACGGGCATCGCGCGATGCGGCCAGCCGGCTCCGCAGGATGGCGGACCCGGCCGCCGTGGTCTCGCCCGCCACATCGAACAGAGCCTTGACCGAGACGATCCGCCCGTCGAGCGGCCCCAGCCGTCGGCCGGCCGCCGCCCGGCGGTCGCTGGCCAAGGCCGCGGCGCGCGCCTCTTCCGCATAGACGTCCGTGAAGACCAGGGCACCCTGCCGCTCCGGGTCGGCGATCCGGGAGAGCGCCGCCTCCAGCCGGTCGGCGGCGGAGGCGCGGGAGGCGGTCGGCGCGGTCATGGCAGGCTCCTGGCGGATGATCGAATGGGGCGCGTAAAGGCATGTGCCACATCGCCGCCGGGTTGGCGATAGCGATGATGCGGGCCGGCCCCGCCTCGCCGATCACACCCGCATGCCGGCCGATGCCTTCAGCGAGTCCTGGATCTCGCCCGCCAGCTGGTCGGCGATCGGGCCGACGATGACCTGGACCGAGTTGGCCGAGGGCTTCACCACGCCGCGCGCACCGATCCGCTTCAATGCCGCCTCGTCGACACGGCCGGCGTCGGCGACGCTCAGGCGCAGGCGGGTGGTGCAGGCCTCCACCGAGCGCAGGTTGCCCGCCCCGCCCAATGCGGCGACATAGGCACCGGCCCGGTCGCTGGTCACCGCCACCGGCGCGGCAGCGGCGGGGCGGACGCCCTCGGTTGCCGGCGCCTGACTGGCCGGAATGGCGACGTCGTCACGGCCCAGCGTCTTCAGATCGAAGCGCTGGATGACGAAGCGGAACAGCCCGTAATAGACGGCGAAGTACACCGCCCCCACCGGCAGAAGCAGGATCGGGTTGGTCGCCTTGCCGTAATTCAGCACATAGTCGAACAGGCCGGCCGAGAATCCGAAGCCCAGCTTCACGTTCAGCACGTCCATCAGCACCATCGACAGGCCGGTCAGCACGGCATGGACGGCGAACAGCACCGGCGCCAGGAACATGAAGGCGAATTCCACCGGCTCCGTCACGCCGGTCAGGAAGGCGGTCAGCGCCATCGACAGCAGCACGCCGCCGACCGCCGCGCGGTTCTCCGGCTTGGCGGTGTGGTACATGGCGAGGCAGGCGGCGGGCAGGCCGAACATCATCACCGGGAAGAAGCCGGCCATGAAGGCGCCGGCCGTCGGGTCGCCCTTGAAGAAGCGGTTCAGGTCGCCGGTGACGCCCTGGTAATCGCCCAGCAGGAACCACGCGATGTTGTTGATGATGTGGTGCAGGCCGGTGATGATCAGGATGCGGTTGAGCACGCCGTAGAGGAACAGTCCGAACTCGCCCAGCCCCAGCACGCCGGTGGTCAGCGCGGTCAGCCCGGAATCGACGATGGGCCAGCCATAGCCGAAGACCAGCGCGATCCCCAGCGCCGCCAGTCCGGTGATGATGGGCACGAAGCGCCGCCCGCCGAAGAAGGCGAGATAGTCCGGCAGCTTGATGTCCTTGTATCTATTGTAGAGCTGGCCGGCGATGATGCCGATCAGGATGCCGACCGGAATGCTGATGCGGCTGGACATCTTCGCCACCAGCTCCGGCGCGACGCCGCTCAGCACCACCGCACCCTTCACCGCCACGAAATAGCCCACCGCACCGGCCAGGCCGGCGGCGCCATGGTTCTCCCGCGCGAAGCCGATGGCGATGCCGACGGCGAACAGGACGCCCAGGTTGGAGAAGACGGCGTCGCCCGCCGCGGCGATGAAGGCGATGTTCAGCAGGTCGGGCTGGCCGATGCGCAGCAGCAGCCCGGCGATGGGCAGAACGGCGATCGGCAGCATCAGCGCCCGCCCCAGCCTCTGGACGCCCGAGAAACGGTCGCCCGGCAAACGATCAGCAGACATTCGGACGTCTCCCAGTGAAGCGGGCCCCGGCCTCACTGTGCCGGACCCGTCATGTTGGTCATTTTCGCGGTGTCGGCCTGGCCCGTTCCATCGCCCGGCGCAGGTTGCCGCCGGTTTCCGTCAGCAGCCGGTCGATGTCGGCCCCGTCCAGCCCGGCCAGCCCCAGCACGGCGCGGCGCACGTCGCCATGCCGTTCCAGCGCCGTCCCGGCAGCATCCTCGTCGACGCCGGCAATGCGGGCGACCATGGCGGTGCAGCGGCGGCGGAGCTTGGCGTTCTCCGGCCGGACATTGATCATCAGGTTGTCGTAGACATTGCCGAGCGCCGTCATCACGCCGGTCGAAAACAGGTTCAGCACCACCTTCTGCGCGGTTCCGGCGCCGAGCCGGGTCGATCCCGCGATCACCTCCGCCCCCGTCGCGGTCAGCACCGGGTGCTCCACCGCCTCCAGCAGGGGAGAGCCGGCGCTGCTGGCGATGCCCATGGTCAGCGCCCCCGCCTCCCGCGCGGCGCGCAGGACGCCGACGGTGTAGGCGCTGGCGCCGCTGGCCGACAGCCCGACAACCACGTCGGCGGCGGAAATCCCCACCCGGCCGGCATCGGCGCGACCGGCCCCCTCGTCATCCTCCGCCGCCCCGGCCAGCCCGCGCGACAGGTCGAGCCCCCCGGCGATCAGCAGCACCAGACGCTCCGCCGGCCAATCGAAGGTCGGCCCCAGATCCATCCCGTCGAGCGCCGCCACCATCGCCGACGACCCTGCACCCGCATAGACCAGCCGTCCCTGCCCGCCGGACATACTTACGCCGGACAGCCGCCCGGCCGCGGCCTCCACGGCGGCGGCGACCGCGGGCAATGCCGGAACGCAGGCGGCCAGCGCCCGCGTCTGCCCTTCCCAAAGGGCCGTCATCAGTTCGGCGGCCGGCCACACGTCCAGCCGGCCGTACCGGTTCGCCGCATCCTCGGTGCCGCTTGCCATTCCCCCGGCTCCGCTGTCGCTCCGGTACATGGACCGGAGGTTGGTGGTATTAGATTGGACTGTATGTGCAGAATACCAAAATCCGGACATTCCGCAATCTGAAACTGGTCATAATCGTGCGCGGCACCGCCGGCTGCCGTCCGGGCCTGTTGCCCAAAGGCCTTTCAGTGGTATCATGCCGGTCCCGGAGCACTGGAGTGGTTGCCGATGTCCACCGCCGCCCCCGCGGCCCCGTTCGACCCCGCCGCCCTGTCGGATGCGCTGCCCCTGCCGCTCTATCTTCAGCTGGCGCGGCATCTGCGGACGCTGATCGTCGAAGGCCGGCTGACCGACCAGGACGCCCTGCCCGGCGAACGGGAGCTGGCGGAGATCTTCGGCGTGTCCCGTGTCACCGTGCGCAAGGCGCTGCGCGAACTGATCGCGGAGGGGCTGCTGCACCAGCGCCAGGGCGCCGGCACCTTCATCAACCGCAGCCCCCATGTGGAACAGCGGCTGTCCGCCCTGACCAGCTTCACCGAGGATATCGGCGGGCGCGGGCTGAAGCCCGATTCACGCTGGCTCAGCCGCTCCGTCGCCACCGCGACGCCGGAGGAGGCGATGGCGCTGGGTCTGCGGCCGGGGGCGGAGGTGGTGCGGCTGCACCGGCTGCGGCTGGCCGACGGCACCCCGCTCGCCATCGAACTCAGCGCCCTGCCGACCAGCTTTCTGCCCGACCCGGATCTGGTGCAGGGTTCCCTGTACGAGACCTTGCGCGCACGCGGCAATCCGCCCTTCCGGGCGCTGCAACGCTTGTCTGCCATTCGCCTGCCGACGGATCAGGCGACGCTTCTGGGGGTTCCGGACGGCGCCCCCGCCCTCTACATTGAGCGCCGCACCTTCCTGGAGAACGGAACCCCCCTGGAGTTCGTCCGTTCCCACTACCGCGGCGACGCCTATGACTTCGTCGTGGAGCTGTCGCTGGTCTGATCCCCCCGGACCATTCCGTCCCCTGCAAAAAAATCCTGACGAGAGCGCGCGATGAAGCCTGCCCTTGATACCCCGTTCCGTGTCCGCGCCATCCTGTTCGACATGGACGGCACCCTGATCGACACCAAGGGTCCCGTGGAGCGTTCCTGGCGCAGTTGGGCCGCCCGGCACGACCTGGATCCCGACGCCATCTTGGCCGTCTGCCACGGCGTCCGCAGCATCGAAACCGTCCGCCGCTTCGCCCCCGCCGGCGCCGACATCGAGGAGGAGGTGCGCCTGGTTGAGGAGTGCTACACCAACGACGTCGAAGGCGTGCGCGCCGTCGCCGGCGCACTGGAGATTCTGCAGTCCTTGCCGCGTCACCGCTGGGCGGTGGTGACCTCCGCCCCGCAGGACATGGCGCGGAAGCGCATCGCCCAGGCCGGCCTGCCCCTGCCCGACCTGCTGATCGGCGCCGACATGGTCACCCACGGCAAGCCCCACCCTGAAGGCTACCGCACCGCCGCCGAGAAACTCGGCTTCGACCCGCGCGAGACCGTGGTGTTCGAGGATGCCCCGGCGGGTCTGGAGGCCGGCCGCGCCGCCGGCGCCCTGGTGATCGCGCTGACCACGACTCTGCCGGCGGAGGAGTTGGGCGGCAACCTGTGCCTGCCCGACCTGACGGCTCTGCGGGTGCGCGTGGAGGAGGATGGGCTGGAGATCGTGGCGGTGGGCTGACGAGTCCTTGAGGTTCAGGCTGACGATGCCCCCACCCTAACCCTCCCCCGCTGGGCGGGGGAGGGGATAAGCGCTTAATCGGAAAGGCGACGGCAGTCCCTCCCCCGCCCAGCGGGGGAGGGTTAGGGTGGGGGTATCGTCAGCCCGACACTTTCACATCCTAAATCCCCTCACTCAGCCCCCCGCCACTCCCCCTCCACCCAAGTGCCCTTCACCGTCAGATCCGGCCGCAGCAGCACCAGATCCGCCCGCCAACCCGGCGTGATCCTTCCGCGCTCGCCATCCATCCCCAAAAACTCCGCCGGATAGAGCGACGCCATCCGCAGCGACTCCTCCAGCGGCAGGCCGATCAGCGTCCCGGCATTGCGCACCGCCGTCGCCATGTCGAGATCCGCTCCGGCCAGCGTCCCGTCGGCCAGCACCAGCCGGCCGTCGCGCCGGTAGATCGTCCGCCCGTTCAGCTCGAAGCGATCCGCGTCGGTGCCCGTCGGCGGCATCGCGTCGGTCACCAGCATCATCCGACCGCGCGGCCGGGCCGCCAGCGCCGCCCGCATCATCAGCGGGTGGACATGATGCCCGTCGGCGATCAGTCCGCACCAGGGCCGCCCGTCGCCCAGCGCCGCCCCTGCCGGACCGGGCTGGCGATTGGCGATGCCGGGCATCGCATTGTAAAGATGCGTCACCCCGCGCACGCCGAGATCGAAGGCTTCGACCACCCGCTCGGCGCTCGCCATCGTGTGACCGACCGACAGGATGACCCCGGCGGCCATCAGCCGTGACAGCGCCGCATCCTCCACGCATTCCGGCGCCAGGGTCAGCAGCACCCGCCCGCCCGGCATCCGCGCCGGCAGCCCGCCGATGAAGTCCAGATCGCCGTCGTCCGGCGCACGGACGAAGCGCGGGTCGTGGGCGCCCACCCGCTGCGGGCTGATGAAGGGACCTTCGAAATGGATGCCCAGCACGCCGCTGCCGGGCTGCGCCACCGCCTCCACCGCGGCCTCGGCGGCGGCACGGTGGCAGTCGGGGGTGTCGGTGATGATGGTCGGCAGCAGCCCGGTGGTGCCGAAGCGCCGGTGCGCCGCGGCGATGGCGAGCGCCCCCTCCGCCGACGGCTGCTCGTTGAACAGCACGCCGCCGCCGCCATTGACCTGGATGTCGATAAAGCCGGGGGCCAGCAGGTCGCCCGCCTCCAGCGCCACCGTCCGATCGACGTCCGGCGGGGTGCGGCCGGGGGCGACGATGTCGAGGACGCGGCCATCGCCGACCAGCAGGCTGCGGCCGTCGAGGATGGTCTCGCCCGTGAAAATCCGGGCGCCGGTCAGGAGTTGTCGCATCAGACGGTCTTCGTCACTTTGGCAAGGTTGGGCGGGCTGTCGGGGTCGATGCCGCGGGCCAGCGCCAGTTCATAGACCGCGCCGTAGAAGCTCTGCAACGCCGCCAGCGGTGCGGCCTCCGGTGCAATCCCCGGCAGGCTCGGCAGCAGCGTGGTTCCGGCAAGTCCCGCTTCGGTGGTGGCGACGGCGGCACCCAGCCCGACGATGCGTTCAACCACCGCGCGGGTGTGGGGTTCCGCCGCATCGGCCTGGGTCAGGGCCAGCACCGGGAATCCGGGGCCGACCAGCGCCAGCGGGCCGTGCACGACCTCCGCCGCGCTGAAGGCCTCGGCATGCAGGCGGCAGGTCTCCTTGAATTTCAGCGCCATCTCCAGCGCCGCGCCGAAGCCGACTCCGCGCCCCAGCACATAGAGATTCTGTGCCGTGGCGAGCGGCATCAGCGCGGGTGTCCAGTCCAGCGCCTTGGCCGCCTCCAGCGTGTCGGGCAAGGCCGCCAGAGTCGCCTTCAACGCGGGATCGTCCTGCCAATGCGCCACCAGCTGCAGATAGGCGGCCAGCGAAGCGATGCAGGATTTCGTCGCGGCGACGCTGCACTCCGGCCCGGCCGCCAGCGGCAGGAAATGGTCGCACATCTCCGCCAGCGGCGAGTCCTCCGCATTGACGAATCCCACCACCAGCGCCCCGCCGGCCTTCGCCGCCTCCACCAGCCGCAGCAGGTCCGGGCTGCGTCCGGACTGGGACACCGCGACGAACAGCGCGCCCTCCAGGCTCAGATGTCCGCCATAGACGGAGGCGATCGACGGCCCGATGGAGGCCACCGCCCGGCCGATCCGCGTCTCGATCAGGTATTTGCCGTAGGCCGAGGCATGGTCGGAGCTGCCGCGGGCGCAGGTGACGACGAAGCGCGGCGGCTCGCGGCGCAGGCGCGCGCCCAACTCGGCGAAGCCGGCACCGCAGCGTTCGATCTGCCGGGCCACCGCGGCGGGCGCCTCCGCCGCCTCCACCGCCATCAGGGGAATTGTGCGGGATGGCTTGAAACCTGGATTGCCCGGATCGGTCATGGCGGCGCTCGCGATTGACTGGTATAGATACCAATGTAAGACCTTCTTGCGCCGGAGGCCAGCGTCCATTGGTGGAATCGCATCACGTCAACAGCCGCACTGCGGAAAAGAAAAGCGGCGCGACCCGGGATTGGTCGCGCCGCCTGATGAAACCACTCAAATACCAGACATGGGTCCTGCTATTCGGCGGCGCGCCGTCCGCCCGGCAGCATGCCGGTCATCGCGCCGGCCAGCGCATCGGCGTCGTTGCCGACGATCAGGTCGATGCCGTTGGCTCCCAGCCCCATAACCGCACGCACGCCGGCCCGCTTCAGCGCCTCGGCATTCGCCTTGCCGGCGTCGCTCAGTTCGACCCGCAGGCGGGTGGTGGCGAAAGCGGCCAGCGTCTTGATGTTGCCGGTCCCGCCCAGCGCCTCGGCGATGCGGGTGGCGCGCTCGGTCGGCAGCGGGGTTGCGGCCGATGCGGCAACGGGCGCCGCCGCGACCGGTGCCGCCACGCTGGCCGGACCGTCGGCTTCCGAACCGGCGCTGTGCAGATACTCCTGCATCTCCGTCTTCAGGTTTTCCGACAGGGTGCCGAACACCGCCTGCACGCTGTCGCGCACCCGCAGCACGCCCGACGCGCCCATGTTGCGCAGCTTGCCCTCGTCGACGCGCGCCGGATCCTTCACCACCACGCGCAGGCGGGTGATGCAGGCGTCCAGATTGCTGATGTTGCCCCGCCCGCCGAAGGCCAGAACGAGGTCGCGCGCCCGCTCGCTGCCGGTGGCGGTGCTGATGCCCTCTTCCGTCGCGTCCTCACGGCCGGGGGTCTTCAGGTTCAGCGCCAGGATGGTGTAGCGGAACACGACATAATAGATCGCCGCATAGATCGGCCCCAGGATCAGCACCAGCCACCATTTCTGCGAATAGGGGCTGAGCACGTTGAACAGCACGAAGTCGATGCCGCCCTGGGAGAAGGTGAAGCCCATATGGGCGCCCAGCGAGTTCATGATGAACTGCGAGGTCGCCGCCAGCACCGCATGGATCAGGTACAGAACCGGCGCCAGGAACAGGAAGCTGAACTCGATCGGCTCGGTGATGCCGGTCAGGAAAGAGGTCAGCGCGGCCGAGATCATGATGCCGCCGACGCGCACCCGGTTCTCCGGCTTGGCGGCATGCCACATGGCGATGGCCGCGGCCGGCAGGCCGAACATCTTGAACAGGAAGGCGCCGGACAGGATGCCGGCGGTCGGATCGCCGGCGAAATAGCGGTTGATGTCGCCATGGACGATCTGGCCGGTGGCGTTCTGGAAGGACCCGATCTCGAAGAAGAAGGGCACGTTCCAGATGTGATGGAGGCCAAATGGAATCAGCAGCCGTTCGACGAAGCCGTAGATGGTCGCGGCCAAGCGCGGGTCGTTCACCGCCGCCCAGTGCGAGAAGCTGTTGATTCCACCCTGGATCGGCGGCCAGATCACCGACAGGACGACGCCCAGCACGATGGCGGCCAGCGCGGTTATGATCGGCACGAACCGCTTGCCGGCGAAGAATCCCAGATAGGCCGGAAGCGTGATTTTGTAGAAGCGGTTGAACATCGCCGCTGCCAGCCCGCCGGCCAGGATGCCGCCGAACACGCCGGTTTCCATCGACTTGATGCCCATGATGGTCTTGGGCTCCATGCCCCAGACCCCGGTCATCACACCCAGCGTGGCGAGCATGACGACATAGCCGATGGTGGCGGCGATGGCCGACACGCCGTCATTTTCGGTGTAGCCCAGCGCCACGCCGATGGCGAAGATCAGCGGCAGGTTGCCGAAGATCACGTCGCCCGAATTCTTCATCAGCATCGACAGCAGCGGCGGCATCCATTCGAAATTCGCCGCACCGATGCCCAGCAACAGGCCGGCGACGGGAAGCACCGCCACCGGAAGCATCAGCGACTTGCCGATTTTCTGTAGAAACGCAAAGGGGTTCAATGCCATGGCGGCTCTCCCGCAAATTGTCCGGCGGCGGCAACATCGTCAGCCCTGGATGGGAATACAACCTGACCCGTGCTCAGTTTTCTCGACATAGGCGACGTTGAGTGTCGGGCAAGCTTGCGGCTTATCCCCGATGCGCCACATGGGGCGCGGATTGGCCGCAGGCTTCCGCCTTTTCCAGACAGGATCTTTCGATAACATATAATCGGAATTGCGCTTGGGCTATGCGGCGTCTGCGCACAGATGGCGCCCGACAAGAGACGTCCAACAGGAGACGCCCGCCTTGGGACACCCGCCCCGGTCGAAGCGATAAGAAAAGAGGACCGAACCATCATGACCTCGATCACGCTTGCAGCGCCGCTGGCCGGATGGGCCATGCCGCTGACCGAAGTGCCCGACCCCGCCTTCGCCCAGGGGCTGGTCGGAACCGGCATGGCCATCGACCCGACGGTGAACGAACTGCGCAGCCCCTGCGACGGCGTCGTGCTGTCGGTCCACCGCGCCCGCCACGCCTGCACCGTCCGCGCCGCCAGCGGGGCGGAGGTTCTTCTGCATCTGGGCGTCGACACCGTCGGCCTGAACGGCGAGGGCTTCACCGCCCATGTCCAGGACGGGCAGTCCGTGAAGACCGGCGACCGCCTCATCAGCTTCGACATGGATCTGGTGGGAAGCCGGGCGCAGAGCCTGGTCAGCATGATGGTGGTGGTCAATGACGGCTACACCGTCGACGGCCAGTCGGTGAACCGCGAGATCGCCGCCGGCGACGCGGCGATGACCATCCATGGCGGCAGCGGCGCCGATGCCGCGCCCACCCCGGCTGCCGCCGCCACCGCCGACTCGGGCGAGACGGCGGAGCGTACCGTGCCCCTGCGCATCGCCCACGGCCTGCATGCCCGCCCCGCCGCAGCCCTGGTCGCCGCCGCCAAGGCACATCCCGGCACCGTCACCATCCTCTGCCGCGACCGCAGCGCCAACGCCAAGAGCGTCGTCGCGCTGATGGGGCTCGGCACCGTGCTGGGCGACCGGCTGACCATCCGCGCGACCGGCCCCGGTGCGCAGGGCGTGGTGGATAACATCGCCGGCCTGATCGACAGCGGCCTTGGCGATCCCGTCGTCGAAGGCGCCGCCGCTCCGGCCGCTTCAACACCGGCCGCCGCCCCGGCCCAGCCGGCCGCCGAGGAAGAGGTCGGCCCGCCCTTCGCACCCGGCGAGGAGGCGCTGCTGAAGGGCACCATCGCCGTGCCGGGACAGGCGGTCGGTACCACCGTCCGCCGTTTCCGCCGCAGCGTGCGCGTGGCCGAACAGGGCGCCGGCGAGCAAGTCGAGGAGCCGCGGCTGCGGCAGGCGCTCGACCGCGTGGTCGCCGGCCTGACCCAGTCGGCGCAACGCATGCCGGACCACGCCGCCATCTTCCAGGCCCACCGCGAGATTCTGGACGACCCCGAACTGCTGGACGCCGCCCTCGCCGACATCCGTGCCGGCAAGAGTGCGGAATGGGCATGGCAGCGCGCGGCGCGGATGCAGGCCGATGCGCTGGCCGCTCTCGCCGATCCCCGCATGGCCGAACGGGCGGCGGACCTGCGCGATCTGGAGCAGCAGGTGCTGACCGCCCTGTCCGGCAAGGAGCCGTCGGTCGGTCTGGCGGACCTGCCGGCCGGCAGCATCGTGCTGGCCGACGAGATCCTCCCCTCCGACCTCGCCGGGGTTCCGGCCGGTCGGCTGGCCGGCATCAGCATGGCGCATGGCGGCCCGACCTCCCACGCCGTCATCCTGGCGGCGGCGCTCGGCGTGCCGACCGTGGTGGCGCTGGGCCGGCAGGCGGAACGGGTGCCGGACGGCGCCCCCGTGGTGCTCGACGGCAACCGCGGCGAGCTGCTGGTCTTCCCGCCGGAGGACATGCTGGCGACCACCCGCACCGCCGTCGCCGCCCGTGCGGCCCGGCGCGAGGAGAACCGCCGCACCTCCCGCGAGGACTGCCGCATGGCCGACGGCACGCGGATCGAGGTGTTCGCCAATCTCGGCCGGGTCAGCGACGCCCCCGGCGCCGTGGTGGAAGGGGCGGAGGGCTGCGGCCTGCTGCGCACCGAATTCCTGTTCCTGGAACGCCAGTCCGCCCCGACGGAGGATGAGCAATACCAGCAGTACCAGCAGATCGCCGACGCGCTGGAAGGCCGGCCGCTGGTGATCCGCACGCTGGATGTCGGCGGCGACAAGCCGCTGTCCTACCTGCCGCTGCCGAAGGAGGAGAACCCGGTGCTGGGCCTGCGCGGCGTCCGCGTCGGCCTGCGCGAGCCGGAGCTTCTGCGCGCGCAGATCCGCGCCATCCTGCGCGTCAAGCCGGCCGGCATCTGCCGCATCATGGTGCCGATGATCGCCTCCCCGTCCGAACTCCAGGCGGTGCGGACAATGGTGGACGAGGAGCGGGCCAAGCTGGGCCGCGCCGAACCGATCGAGTTGGGCGCGATGATCGAGGTGCCGGCCGCCGCCCTGATCGCCGACCGCATCGGCGCGGTGGCGGATTTCCTGTCGATCGGCACCAACGACCTGACCCAGTATGTGCTGGCGATGGACCGCGGCAACCCGCATGTGGCGGCCCAACTCGACGCGCTGCATCCGGGCGTGCTGCGGCTGATCCGCCTTGCGGTGATGGGGGCGAAGACCCACGACCGGGTGGTGGCGGTGTGCGGCGGCTCCGCCTCCGACCCGATGGCAGCGCCTCTGCTGATCGGGCTTGGCGTGACGGAGCTGTCGGCCACCCCGGCGGTGATCGCCGACCTGAAGGCCTTCATCCGCACCCTGCGCCTGGAGGATTGTCGCCGCGTCGCCGAAGCCGCGCTCGGCACCGACAGCGCCGACGAAGTCCGCCGTCTGGTCGCGGAGGCGTGGCCGGGGCTTTGAACGATCGATTACCGCGTAAAACTCCCTCTCCCGCCCCGGGAGAGGGAAGGGGCCCATGCGCAGCATGGGAAGGGTGAGGGGTGGCCCGAGGATCAGGATTCATGTCCGGATCGCCCCTCACCCTCCCCGCCTTCGGCGGGTCCCCTCCCTCTCCCGGGGCGGGAGAGGGCACTTATCCCATCACACCCGCCCGACCCTGAGCATCACCGCCGCCTGCCGTCCGCCATGCCAGCGGGCGGCGGCCCGCGCGGCGGAGCGCATCGCGGCGATGCCGATCAGTGAGGCGGCGACGAACAGTGCCGGCTCCAGATCGCCACGCACCAGCAGCGCCCCCCCCAGCCCGACGATCAGCACCCGATAGACCGTCTCGCAGAAGCCCAAACCGGCAAGGAATCCGTCGGTGCAGCCGAAACTGTCCGCGCCGGCCAGCCGGGCGAGCTGCGACTGCCCGCCCGGCGCGTTCGCCGGCCCGGTGGCGCCGACGGCGATCATCGCCGCCAACGCCGCGATCCCCGCCAGCGCCATCGCCCCCATCAGCGGGTTCAGCAGTGCCAGCACCGCCAGATGCACCGGTGCCCATGCCGCTTCCGGCAGCCACAGCCGTTCCAGCAACCCCGCCGGCGCACCGGACACGGCACCGGGCGGCACCAGCTGCGCCAGTTCACGCGATTGGCCGAAGTCCAGCAGCGCATGCAGGGCGAACAGGCTCAGCGCGACAGCGACCAGCAGAAGCAGGCTGCCGTCGTCGGCCCCCGTCCACAGGGCGTCCTGCAGCGGCCGGGCATAGAGCGCGGTGCCGGCCACCAGCAGGTTCGCCGCCGCCCCGAACAGGATGCTGCGGATCAAAGCCGACCGGTTGACGGCCGCGTGACGGGCGATGGACGACGCCATGTCGGACGCTCGCGTTCGAAAGGGAAGGACCGAAGACGGGTTCCGTTTTCCATGCGCCCCGACAGGGTTCGGAGCATCCCCGCAGGCGGGCGGATAAGCAGGCTGATCAATCGATGACAGGCTCATGCGGGCTACGGCGGACGGCCGCTCCTAACCTTGGGGAAAGCTTGGGGGACCTTGTCGGTCCTTGTGGAAATGCGCAGCGACGGCGGCCGTCGCATGTCCCGCATCATGCGTGGGAAAATTTCCCACATCAAGCGAAAAGGTGATTCCCTTTCGGTCCCGCCGCGCTATTGTCACATCGGCCATAGAGGTCCACAGAGACAGCCCCAACCGCCGGAGTGTCAGGCGCGTGCCCACCCGCAGCCCCCAGCCAGACCGCCCCAGCGAGGCGGGCATCACCGGGGCGGCACCGCCGCCGGCGCTGCTGTCGGCGGTGCGCCGGGTGCTGGTCCCGCTGGTGCGGACGCTGATCGGCTTCGGCATTTCCTGGCCGATGCTGGCCACCCTGCTGAAGTCGGTGTATGTCGAGGTGGCGGAGCGTGGCTTCGCGCTGCCCGGAAAGCCGATGACCGACAGCCGCATCACCCTGCTGACCGGCGTCCACCGCAAGGATGTCAGCCAGATCCGCGGTGCTCCACCGGCCGCGGAAGCCGCCGCCGCCGCCGCGCCGTCGCTGGGATCGCAGGTGCTGAGCCGCTGGCTGACCGATCCCGGCTTCCGCGATGCCGCCGGCCGCCCCAGCCCCCTGCCCCGCGGTTCCGCTGCGGATGGCGAGCCGAGCTTCGAGACGCTGGTGACCGGCATCAGCAAGGACATCCGCCCGCGCGCCCTGCTGGACGAGCTGCTGCATGCCGGGTTGGTGACGGAACGGCCCGACGGCCTGCTCGAGCTCGCCGAGGCGGCGCATGTGCCGCGCGGCGACCTGGACAAGCTCGCCTATTATTACGGCCGCAACCTCGCCGACCATCTGGCGGCGTCCGGGCATAATCTGGCCGGCGGCACCCCGCCTTTCCTGGAGCGGGCGCTGGCCTATGACCGGCTCAGCCCCGACTCCATCGCCGCCCTGCGTCGCGAAGCCGACCGGCTGGGCATGGCGATGCTGGTCGAGCTGAATCGCATGGCGGCGGATCTCGCCGACGGCGATGCCGGCCGCGACGACGCCAGCCACCGCTTCACCGCCGGCCTCTACCTCTATGACGAGGACGAGGCGTCCGCTCCTGCGCCGCAACATGCCGGCTCCGGCGGGGGAGCAGGCGCATCGTGACCGGTAAACCCCTCGCCCGGACCCTGCTGCTGACGCTGCTGCTGGCCGCCGGCTGTGGGCCTGCCCACTCCCCCGGCCGAGACGACGGGCTGGCGGACCGCGGCATCGGCGGAACCGGCGTGTCCGTCGCCGACCGCGGCATCGGCGGCACGGGGATCGGAGGCACTGGCGTCGTCGGCACCGTCACCGCCTTCGGCAGCGTCTGGGTCAACGGCCTGCGGGTCGATCTGCCGCCGACCACCGCCGTGCGGATCGAAGGCCAGCCGGCGCAGCCCGGCGACGTCCGCATCGGCCAGACCGTCGCGATGACCGCCGCCCCCGGCGGGCCGACCGGCCTGACCGCCCGGACGCTGGAGGTGCGCTTCGCCGTCGCCGGCCCGGTGGAACGGGCGACGGCCGGCGGCGCGCTGGTGCTGGGCCAGCGCATCGACCTCGCCGAGGCCGAGGGCACCACCGCGCTCACGCCCGGACGCTGGGTTGCCGTCTCAGGCCTGCGCCGTCCCGATGGCGTGATCGACGCCAGCCGTGTCGAGCCCTGGGATCCGGCGCGCGGCTGGGTTCTGCGCGGCCGGCTCGATGCCGTCACGCCGAAGACACTGACCGTCGCCGGCCTGACGCTATCCCGCGGCCGGGGGCTCGACGGCAGACTGCCGGAGGTGGGCGGCATGGTACGGGTCACCGGCGCTGTCGCCGAAAAAGCTGCTGGCACCGCGGCGCTGACGGTGGAACCCGATCCCTTCAACCCCTTCGGCACCACGGTCGGCGCCCTGTCGGTCGAAACCTATGTGGACGGCTCCGGCCAGACCGTCGCGCCGGGCGGACCACGCATCGACCGGGCGAACGGCATCGCCGCGCCGGCACGGGTGGTGATCGACAGTGTGGTCATCTCCGGCGGCGGGGTCGGCGGCGGACGGGCCTTCGGCGCGCCGCATCTGGGCGGCCGGTCTCTGCCCGGCACCGATCCCGCCGACCGCGCCGCCGGGCTGGCAGGCGCGGGCATGCGGCCAGAGGGCATGCGCTCCGACGGAATGCCGGGACCGGACGCGCCCGGCATGGCGGGGCCGGATGGTCCGGTCGGCGGCATGCGCTCCCGTCCCGGAGCGGCGCCGCCCCCCGGCCTCATTGGCGGTCCCCCCGGTCCGGGCGGTGCGTTCGGCGGTCCCGGCCGGGGACCCGGAGGTGTGCCCGGCAGCGCTCCGGCCGGTTCCCAAGGCAGTGTTCCAGGTGGCGGCGGCTCCCCGCACAGCAACCCCCGTGGTGGATTCGGCGGCGGCTTTGGCGGCGGGACCGGCAGTGGTCCCGATGGAGGGCCGAGCGGTGGTTTCGGTGGCAGGGGCGGGCATTTCTGACCACGCCCGTCGCCCGCCTTATCAACATAAAGTTGATCTTCCGCCAGAGCATGGCTCTCTCATTACTTTTATTTTAAATTCCGGGCAAATACTTGCATCATGCTCGTGCGGCATTTTGATCCATGCTTCGGATTTATCTGCATTCTCAAACCAGAGAGATTTAGAATATTAATATATCAACGTCGGATAGATGCCGCCGCGGGCCATGCCGACCGCTGTCAATAAGGGCTGAGCCGGAAGCACTGGTCGGTTTCCATCAACAACTTCGGCTTAGATCCCGACTTGCTTTCAAGCAGCGCCCGTTCAGCCGGTGCCGGTCCACTGCCGCCGGCGGAGGAGTGCGGGGCCTTCCGCCACGGCTCGAACTCTTCGCAAAGACAGGAATCGACCATGATCACGCTCCTCTCGCGGCTGTCGATCCGCGCCACCCTTGGACTCGTCGTCGCCGCGCTGGGCCTGCTGCTGATCGCCACCAGCAGTTACACGCTGGTCGACGTCGTGGACCGGACCCGCAACGCCCACCGCGTCGCCACCCTGAGCGAGACCAGCCGCGACCTGCTGCGCACGCTGCTGGCCATCCGTCTGGAACGCGGTCTGGTCGGCCCGGCACTGGGGGCGGAGGAGCCAGCCGGCGATGCCGAACTGCGCGACATCGCCGCCAACCGCGCGGTGGCGGAGGCCGGCTATGCCGCCATCGCCGCCAAGCTCGCCACTGTCGACCTGCCCGGCCTGCCGTCCGCGGCCGACAAACTGCGCGCCACCCACGACACGCTTGCCGCCCTGCGCCGGCAGGTCGATGGCGCGGTGCGCCAGCGCAAGGCCTCGCGCGATCCGGCGGTGGCGGACGCCTGGGCGACGGCGCCCGTCGCCTATCTCGACGCCCTGACCGCCGCCACCGACCTGCTCGACGGATCGTTGAAGCTGGCCGATCCGATGGTCGACCATCTGCTGGGCGTCAAGCGCGCCGCCTGGAACACCCGCCTGAATGCCGGCGGCATGGCGCTGCGCATCCAGACCGCGGTCGCCACCGGCCAGGCCTGGACGCCGGCCGACGCGCAGGCGGTGGCGGAGGCCATCGGCCGCACCGGGCAGGCCTGGGCGCTGGTCAAGGAAGCGGCCTCCCGCCCCGACACGCCGGACGCCATCCGCGATGCGGTCGAGAAGGCCAAGGTGAATTTCGAAGGCCCGCTGGTCGACCAGCGCAAGGCGGTGCTCGCCGCACTGGCCGAGGGCCGCCCTTCGCCGGTTGAGATCGGCACGCTGCGCCGGCAGGACACCGCCAGCCAGGGCTACATCGTCGATGCCGCGCTGGCCGCGGTGGACCGGATGGTCGTCCGCTCCGAATCGCAGGCCGCGCGTGCGACCCGCGACGCCGTCATCGCCGGCCTGCTGGTGCTGGCCGCCGTGCTGCTGACCGTCGCCGGCCTGATCGTCGCCAAGCGCCGGGTCAGCGACCCGATCCGCTCGATGACCGAGGCGATGCGCCGTCTGGCCGACCGCGACATGGCGGTGGCGATCCCCGGCCTGGGCCGTGTCGACGAGATCGGCGGCATGGCGGCGACCGTCACCGTCTTCCGCGACAGCATGATCACCGCCGACCGTCTGGCGGCGGAACAGGCCCGCGAACAGGCCGCCAAGGAGGCGCGGGCCGCCCGGCTGGAAGCGCTGATGCGCGACTTCGACGCCAAGGCGATGCACATCGTGGAGACCGTCGCCTCCGCCGCGACCGAGATGCAGGGCACCGCCGGCGCCATGTCCACCACCGCGACCCAGGCGAGCGCGCAGGCGACCGCCGTCGCCGCGGCTTCCGAACAGGCGTCGGCCAACGTGCAGACGGTGGCATCGGCGACGGAGGAACTGTCGGCCTCCATCCTGGAGATCGGCCGTCAGATCGCCGCCTCCACCCGCATTTCGGGCGAGGCGGTGACCCAGGCCGAACGGACCAACAGCACCATGCGGCTGCTGGTGGAGGCGGCCGACCAGATCGGCCATGTGGTGGAGATGATCAACACCATCGCCGCGCAAACCAACCTGCTGGCGCTGAACGCCACCATCGAAGCCGCGCGTGCAGGTGAAGCGGGCAAGGGCTTCGCCGTCGTGGCGGGCGAGGTGAAGGCGCTGGCCAGCCAGACCGCCCGCGCCACCGACGAGATCCAGGCCAAGGTGAAGGAGATCCAGCAGGCCACCGGCGGCGCCCAGGACGCCATCGCCGGCATCGGCCAGACCATCGGCCGCATCAGCGAGATCACCACCACCATCGCCGCCGCCATCGAGGAGCAGGGCGCCGCCACCCGCGACATCGCCGGCAACGTGACGGAGGCGGCGCGCGGCACCACCGAGGTCTCCTCCACCATCGTCGGCGTCAATCAGGCGGTGCTGGAAACCGGCTCCGCCGCCACCGAGGTGCTGGACGCCGCCAGCAGCCTCGCGCGCGAGGCCGAGACCCTGCGCGGCGAGGTCACCAGCTTCATCACCGCCGTTCGCGCGGCGTGATGCCCGCACCTGCAAGCCCAACTCCAGCCAGCATGGTTTCCTGCACCGCCATCACCGCCGCCCCGATCACCCCGGCGCTCTCGACCTCCGGCACATACTGGATGTCGAGATGCCGGGTGGAGAGGGCGAGCGAGCGCTGATAGACGCTTTGCCGGATCGAGGCCAGCAGCAGCGGCCCGATCCGCGCCACGCCGCCGCCGATGAAGATGTGCGACGGGTTGAAGAAATTGACCACCGCCGCCAGCATCCGCCCGATATGGCCGCCGGCCTGCTGGACGATGGCATTCGCCGCCGCATCGCCTGCCCGGCTGGCGTTGCCGAGATCGACGGTGGTCAGCATGCCGTTCCGCTCCAGCACCTCCATCAGCCGCGGGCTTTCGCCCGCGCGTGCGGCTTCCTCCGCCATGCGGGCGATGGCCGGGCCGGCCGCCATCGCCTCGACGCAGCCGGCATTGCCGCAATGGCAGACCGTCCCGTGGGGATCGACGCAGATGTGCCCGACGTCCCCCGCCGAACCATCCCGCCCGCGATAGACCATGCCGTGGCAGATGATGCCGCAGCCAATGCCTGTGCCGATCTTGATGACCAGGAAGTTCTGAAGCTGGCCGCGCAGGCGCCAATGGGTGCCCAGCGCCATGATGTTCACGTCGTTGTCGACGAAGACCGGTGCGGCATACTCCTCCGCCAGGCATTCGCGGATCGAGAAGGTTTCCCACCCCGGCAGCAGCGGCGGGTTGACCAGCATGCCGCTGCCGAAGGCGACCGGTCCCGGCACGCCGACGCCGATCCCCAGCACCCGCGCCGGCCCGATCCCCATCCGCTCCCGCGCCTCGCGCAGCAGGTCGCGCACCCTCCCGAACACCGCCGCCGGCCCGTCGCGCACGTCCGCCGGCTCCGACCGATGGTCCAGCACCGTCATGTCGGGGGCGAGCAGCGCCACGTCGATGCTGGTGGCGCCGATGTCGATCCCCGCCAGCACCCCCATCCGGTGGCTCAGCCGCAGCACTTCCGGCCGCCGGCCGCCCGAAGACGGCTGCACCCCGCCCTCCTCGATCAGTTCGCGGCCGATCAGGCTGGAAATGGCGAGGTTGGCCTTGCTCTTGGAGAAGTCGACCGACGCCGCCAGTTCGCCGCGCGACAGCCCGCCCGCCCAGAACAACCGTTCCAGCAGGGCGCGCTCGCCGTCCGACAGACGTTGCCAGTCAACCATCGACGAATGCCTTTCTGAACTGTGCTGCCCCCTCCCCATCCCTCCCCCGCTTCGCGGGAGAGGGAGCAAGCGCTTGCGCGGAAAAGCGGCGGCAGTCCCCTCTCCCGCGTGAGCGGGGGAGGGTTAGGGAGGGGGCACCCGATTCCACCCCCATCCCTACCACACCCATCCCACTTTTGCCAAATTATGTTCGAAGTCGTCCATTGTCTGTCCAAAGCACCGGGCTTACCATCCGCTCAACGAACGAAGCGGCGGCCTTCGGGACGACACGCTCCGCGATGGGAGAAACGTCATGGACGGCATCCGCCACGCCGCAACGCGGCCGGTGGAACGACCGTCAGGGGGTGCGGAGCCATGAGCCTGCATGTCGCCTTCGACGGCATCACCAAGGAATTCGGAGCCGTGCGCGTCCTGCACGGCGTCGGCTTCGACCTGCATCCCGGCCGGGTGCATGGGCTGCTCGGCGAGAACGGCGCCGGCAAATCGACGCTGATGAAGATACTCGCCGGCTATCACGCGCCGACCTCCGGCACGCTCAGCATCGACGGCGAGGCGGTGACGTTCAAAAACTCCCGCGACGCCGAGAAACGCGGGATCGTTCTGATCCACCAGGAACTCAGCCTCGCCGACGACCTCACCGTCGCCCAGAACATGTTCCTCGGCCACGAGATCAAGCGCGGCTGGCTGCTCGACGACCGCGCCATGCGCGCACAGGCAGCCGAGGCCCTGCGGCAGGTCGGCTTCGACGGTGATCCCGACACCAAGGTGCGCGACCTGATCGTCGCCGAAAAGCAGCTGGTCGAGATCGCCAAGGCGCAGCTGCGCAACGCCCGCCTGCTGATCATGGACGAGCCGACCGCCAGCCTGACCCCGTCGGAATGCGACCGGCTGTTCGGGCTGATCGACCGGCTGCGCCGGGACGGCGTCACCATCGTCTACATCTCCCACAAGCTGGACGAGGTGGAGCGCATCACCGACGAGGTGATCGTGATGCGCGACGGCCGCTTCGTCGCCCGCGCGCCCACGGCCGAGACGCCGCGCCAGCGCATGGCGACGCTGATGGTCGGGCGCGAGCTGACCGACATGTTCCCGGAGAAACGCTTCGCGCCTCCCTCGGGCCGGCCGCTGATGGCGGTGCGCGGCCTGACCGTGCCCGGCTGGGCGGAGGATGTCGGCTTCGACCTCCTGCCCGGCGAGATCCTGGGCTTCGCCGGTCTGGTCGGCGCCGGCCGCACCGAACTGTTCGAAGGCATCCTCGGCCTGCGCCCGCGCAGCGCCGGAACCATCGAGATCGACGGCCGCCCGGTGTCCTTGCGCACCCCGCGCGAGGCGATGCGCAATGGCCTGACCTATCTCAGCGAGGACCGCAAGGGCAAGGGCCTGCATGTCGGCATGAGCCTGCGCGACAACCTGACCCTGATGACTCTGCGCCACCATGCCCACCCGCTGCTGTCGCCGGCGTCGGAGGACAGGGCGCTGGAGCATGCCGTCGCCAGCTTCGGCATCCGCGGCGACCCGCGGGGCGCCGCGTCGTCGCTCTCCGGCGGCAACCAGCAGAAGTTGGCCATCGCCAAGTTCCTGGAGCCGGACCCGCGCGTCTTCGTGCTGGACGAGCCGACGCGCGGCGTCGATGTCGGCGCCAAGCGGGACATCTATTTCCTGATCGCGCGGCTGGCCGCCGAAGGGCGCGGCGTGATCGTCATTTCATCGGAACTGATCGAACTGATCGGGCTCTGCCACCGGGTGATCGTGATGCGCGGGCGCCGGGTGACCGCGACCGTGCCCGCCGACCGGCTCAGCGAAGAGGAGTTGATTGCCCATGCCATCGGGACAGATGCCAGCGGGACCGACGTCAGCACCCACACCCGCACCCACACCCGCTGCTGAGGTCCGCGCCGTGTCCACAGGCAAGCCGGCGCGCCGCTTCGACCCGCACCGCTTCGGCCCGGTCGTCGGGCTGGTGCTGCTGCTGGTGATCGGCACGGCGCTGAACCCGGATTTCGCCACCTGGGGCAACATGATGAACGTGCTAACCCGCACGGCCTTCATCGGGATCATCTCCATCGGCATGTGCTTCGTCATCATCTCCGGCGGCATCGACCTGTCGGTCGGGTCGATGGCGGCGCTGATCGCCGGCAGCATGATCCTGCTGATGAACGCGGTCGCCGCGTCGGTCGGCTCGCCGGTCGCGGTGGTGGCCCTCGGCGTCCTGTTCGCGCTGCTGCTGGGCGGCGGCTTCGGGTTGGCGCACGGCTATCTGATCACGCGCGGGCGGATCGAGCCCTTCATCGTCACGCTGGGCACGCTCGGCATCTTCCGCGCGGTGCTGACCTGGCTGGCCGACGGCGGCGCCATCACGCTGGACAACGACCTGTCCGACGCCTACGGCCCGGTCTATTACGGCAGCCTGCTGGGTCTGCCGGTTCCGGTCTGGGTCTTCCTGGCGGTGTCGGTCGCGGGTGCGGTTCTGCTGAACCGCACCGCCTTCGGCCGCTATGTCCAGGCCATCGGCTCCAACGAGCAGGTGGCCCGCTTCGCCGCGGTGGACGTCGACCGGGTGAAGCTGCTGACCTACGGCCTGCTCGGCGTCTGCGTCGGCATCGCCACGGTGCTGTACGTGCCGCGCCTGGGGTCCGCCTCCCCCACCACCGGATTGCTGTGGGAGCTGGAGGCCATCGCCGCGGTGATCGTCGGCGGCACCTCCTTCAAGGGGGGCGAGGGCCGGATCGCCGGCACGGTGATCGGTGCGGTCCTGCTGTCGGTCATCAGCAACATCCTGAACCTGACCAGCATCATCAGCGTCTATCTGAACGCGGCGGTCCAGGGCTGCGTCATCATCGCCGTCGCCTTCCTGCAGCGCCGGCGTCCCTGAAAAACGATAAGGAGGAGAAACGTCATGTCGGAAGTTGCGCGTTACACTCGACGTATGGTGCTGGGCACGGGCTTGGCGATGGCGGCAACGGTCGCCCTCGGCGGCGTCGCCTTCGCGGCCGACACCGTCAAGCTGGGCGTCAGCATCCCGGCCGCCACCCACGGCTTCACCGGCGGCATCGTCTGGTGGGCCAACCAGGCGAAGGCGGAGCTTGAAAAGGCCCATCCCAACCTGAAGATCACCGTCAAGACCGCCGGCGGCGCGCCGGAGCAGGCGAACCAGCTTCAGGATCTGGTGACGGTGACGGGGATCAATTCTCTGGTCATCTTCCCCTTCGAATCCGCCGCCCTGACCCAGCCGGTGATGCAGGCCAAGAAGAAGGGCGTCTATGTCACCGTCGTCGACCGCGGCCTGACCGACACCAGCGCGCAGGACGCCTACATCGCCGGCGACAACACCGCCTTCGGCCGCATCCCGGCCGAATACATCGCCAAGAAATACAACGGCAAGGCCAACATCGTGGCGCTGCGCGGCATCCCGACCACGCTCGACAACGAGCGGTGGGAGGCATTCACCGGCGTGCTGAAGCAGTATCCCGACATCAAGATCCTCGACGGCAAATACGCCAACTGGAACCGTGACGACGCCTTCAAGGTGACGCAGGACTTCCTGACCCGCTTCAAGGACATCGACGTCATCTGGGCCGCCGACGACGACATGGCCTTCGGCGTGCTGAAGGCCATCGAGCAGGCCAAGCGCACCGACATCAAGGAGGTGTTCGGCGGCGCCGGGTCCAAGACGATGGTGAAGACCATCATGGACGGCTCCAACCCGCTGATCCACGCCGACGTGTCCTATTCGCCGAAATTCATCTACGACGCCATCAAGATGACCGCCGAAGCCCGCCTGAAGGGCGACAAGCTGCCGGCCACCCACATCATCCCGTCGGCGTTGATCACCAAGGAGAACGCCAAGGAGTTCTACTTCCCGGATTCGCCGTACTGATCCTTGGCGCCGGTTGCCCCCTCCCTAACCCTCCCCCTCTTCGAGGGAGAGGGAACTGCCGCCGCTCCTTTGCATCACTCCTGCAAGCGTCCTACCCCCTCTCCCGCGAAGCTCTCGCACAAAGCTTTGCTTTGTGCTGACGCGACAGGCGGACCATAGGTCCGCTGAGAGCGGGGGAGGGATGGGGAGGGGGCATTCGCCAGCCGACACCTCCCCCCATCAGGGAGCCAAAACCCATGAAGACCATCAAAGGCCCCGCGATCTTCCTCGCCCAGTTCGCGGGCGACGCCGCCCCCTTCAATTCGCTGGACGCCATCGCCCGCTGGGCTGCCGGCCTCGGCTTCAAGGGCGTGCAGATCCCCAGCTGGGACCGCCGCCTGTTCGACCTGCAGAAGGCCGCCACCAGCCGGACCTACTGCGACGAGGTCAAGGGCACGCTGGCCGATGCCGGCGTCGAACTGACCGAGCTGTCCACCCATTTGCAGGGCCAGCTGGTCGCCGTCCACCCCGCCTACGACGCGCTTTACGACGGCTTCGCCCCGGCGGAGGTCCATGGCCGCCCCGACGCCCGGCAGGCCTGGGCGGTGGACCAGCTGCACCTCGCCGCCAAGGCGTCGGCAAACCTCGGCCTGACCGCCCACGCCACCTTCTCGGGCGCGCTGGCCTGGCCCTACCTCTATCCCTGGCCGCAGCGTCCGCCGGGCCTGATCGAAACCGCCTTCGACGAACTGGCCAAGCGCTGGCGCCCGATCCTCGACGCCTTCGACGAGGCCGGCTGCGATCTCTGCTACGAAATCCATCCCGGCGAGGACCTGTTCGACGGCACCACCTTCCAGATGTTCCTCGACCGCGTCGGCGGGCATCAGCGCTGCAACATCCTGTACGACCCCAGCCACTTCGTCCTGCAGCAGCTGGACTATCTCGGCTACATCGACGTCTTCCGCGACCGCATCCGCATGGTCCACGTCAAGGATGCGGAGTTCAATCCGACCCCCTGGCAGGGCGTCTATTCCGGCTATGCGCCGTGGAAGGACCGGGCCGGGCGCTTCCGCTCGCTGGGCGACGGACAGGTCGATTTCCGCGGCATCTTCTCCAAGCTGACCCAGTACGGCTTCGACGGCTGGGCGGTGCTGGAATGGGAATGTTGCATCAAGCATCCGGAGCAGGGAGCCGCCGAGGGCGCCCGCTTCATCCAGGACCACATCATCCGCGTCACCGACCGCGCCTTCGACGATTTCGCCGATGCCGGCACCGACGAGGCGGCCAACCGCCGGATCCTCGGTCTGGGGAAAGGGGCAGCATGAGCGCGGATCAATTACCACCCCACTCGTCCGCCTTCGCGAGGCGCTTGCGGCTGGGCATGGTCGGCGGCGGCCAGGGCGCCTTCATCGGCGCCGTCCACCGCATCGCCGCCCGCATCGACGACCGTTATGAGCTGGTCGCCGGCGCCCTGTCCTCAGATCCGGAACGGGCGCGGGCCAGCGGGGCGGAGCTGTTCATCGCCCCCGACCGCTGCTACGACGATTTCCACGCCATGGCGAAAGCGGAGGCGGCACGCCCCGACGGCATCGACGCGGTCGCCATCGTCACGCCGAACCACCTGCATCACCCCGCCGCCAAGGCCTTTCTGGAGGCCGGCATCCACGTCATCTGCGACAAGCCGCTGGTCCATACGGTGGAGGAGGCGGAGGAATTGGCGGCATTGGTGCGCAGCCGCGATCTCGTCTTCGTGCTGACCCACAATTACAGCGGCTACCCGATGATCCGGCAGGCCCGCGCGATGGTGGCGGCCGGGACGCTGGGCAAGATCCGGGTGGTTCAGGTCGAATATGCCCAGGATTGGCTGGCGACCGATCTGGAGGCCAGCGGCCAGAAGCAGGCCTCCTGGCGCACCGATCCGGCGCGGAGCGGCATCGCCGGCTGCATCGGCGACATCGGCACCCACGCCTTCCATCTCGCCGAGTTCGTCACCGGCCTCACCTGCACCGATCTCGCCGCCGATCTGACCGCCTTCGTCCCCAACCGGCGGCTGGACGACAACGCCCACATCATGATGCGCTTCGACGGCGGCGCCCGCGGCATGCTGTGGGCGAGCCAGGTCTGCCCCGGCACCACCAACGGCCTGCGGCTGCGCGTCTTCGGCGAGGCCGGTGGCCTGGAATGGCAGCAGGAACAGCCCAACGAACTGCGCTTCACCCCGCTCGGCGAGCCGACCCGCACCCTGCTGCGCGCCGGTGCCGGCAGCCTGCCCGCGGCCACCTCCATCGCCCGCACCCCCGCCGGCCATCCGGAGGGCTATCTGGAAGGCTTCGCCCAGATCTACCGCGACGCCGCCGACCGCATCGCCGCCCGCCTGGACGGCCGCCCGGTCCCGGCCGACGTGCCCCTGCCGACAGTGGAGGACGGGCTGCGCGGCGTGCGCTTCATACATACTGCTGTGGAGTCCAGCCGCAGCAATGCGGCATGGGTGTCGTTGGCGGATTAATTCCCTCTCCCGCCCAAATCCCCCTCTCCCCCCCGGGGAGAGGGGATAATGCGCAGAACCGGCAAAAGCCGTTCCGAAGAGGCAATCACCCTCTGCGCCCTTTCCGTACCATCCGTTCATCAAGACAGCCGGAGCCGGCCCCGCCGGTCCGGTCCTGAACGGACTACGCATGACCATCCAGGAATTCCATCCCTCCCGCCGGACGGTCCTCTCCGGCAGCGCCGCCCTCGCCGTTGCGGGCAGCGGCCTGCTGGGCGCGCTCCCCGGCACCGCCGCCGCGGCCGAAAAGTCGGCCACCCGTCAAGACCCGACCAAAGGAACGAAACCGATGCTCCAGGGCAGCTACGTCACCACCAAGGACGGCGTCCAGATCTACGTCAAGCAGTGGGGTCCGCAGACCGGCCAGCCGGTGGTCTTCAGCCATGGCTGGCCGCTGACCGGCGACGCCTTCGAAGACCAGATGATGTTCCTGGCCCAGCACGGCTACCGCACCATCGCCCATGACCGCCGCGGCCATGGCCGCTCGTCGCAGCCGGGCTTCGGCAACGATCTCGACCATTACGCCGACGATCTGGCCGCGGTGACCGAGGCGCTGGATCTGAAGAGCGCCGTCCATGTCGGCCATTCCACCGGCGGCGGCGAGGTTGCCCGCTACATCGGCCGCCATGGCGTGTCGCGCGTCGCCAAGGCCGCCCTGATCGGCGCCATCCCGCCGATCATGGTGAAGACCGACTGGAACCCCGACGGCGTGCCGATGGAGGTGTTCGACGGCATCCGCGCCGGCGTGAAGGCCGACCGCTCGCAGTTCTTCAAGGACCTCGCCCTCCCCTTCTACGGTTTCAACCGTCCGGGCGCCAAGGTTTCGCAGGGCGCGATCGACAGCTTCTGGATGCAGGGCATGATGGGCGGCCTGCTGGCCGAGTACGAGTGCGTCAAGGCCTTCTCCGAGACCGACCAGCGCGAAGACCTGAAGAAGATGATCGTCCCGACGCTGGTGCTGCACGGCGACGACGACCAGATCGTCCCGATCGCCACCTCCGCCAAGGCCGCCGTCAAGCTTCTGCCGAAGGGCACGCTCAAGGTCGTCGCCGGCGCACCGCACGGCCTGTGCACCACGCACAAGGACATCGTGAACGAGGAACTGCTGGCCTTCATCCGGAGCTGAGCCATGACCTACCTGTCCCGTCTCGACCTGCACGATGTGGTGCGCAAGGAAGCCGCGGCTCTGCTCCAGTCCCGCCTGTCCGATGCGCTCGACCTGGAAGCCCAGACCAAGCAGGCGCACTGGAACGTCAAGGGGCCGCATTTCCTGCAGCTGCACGAGCTGTTCGACCGCGTCCATGACGAGGTCGAGGGCTTCGTCGACCTGATCGCCGAGCGCATCACCACCCTGGGCCACATCGCCGATGGTCGCGTGCAGACCACCGCCGCCCGCAGCGCCCTCTACGAATATCCGCTGCAGGCAGTCGACGGCGTGGCGCATCTGAAGGCGCTGGCCGGCGCGCTGGCCCAGTTCGGCGCCCGCGTGCGGGCCAATATCGAGACCGCCACCGGCGTCGGCGATGCCGACACGGCCGATCTGTTCACGCAGGTCTCGCGCGAGTGCGACAAGCAGCTGTGGATGCTCGAAGCCCATCTGGTGACCGGCGAATCCGCCGCCTGATCCTCACCGCAACTGTCTCCCCTAGCGCAACAGTCATGTTCCATCACGCATGATTGTTCGAACAGCCTCCACCATGGCAAGGTCCCTGTCAGACGGCGCCGACGACGCACCGGCGGCAGGCGGCCCAATCCTTTGAAACCCACACCGAACAGGAAACGATCATGACCTTCCCGGCCAAGTCGCTCATCAACGCCGACGACACCGCCTTCATCTTCATCGATCACCAGCCGCAGATGTCCTTCGGCGTGGTCAACATCGACCGCCAGCAGCTGAAGAACAACACGGTCGCCCTGGCCAAGACCGCCAAGCTGTTCGGCGCCCCGACCATCCTGACCGCCGTCGAGACCGAGAGCTTCTCCGGCTACATCTGGCCGGAGCTGATGGATGTCCTGAAGCAGGACCCGATCGAGCGCACCTCGATGAACAGCTGGGATTCGGAAGAGCTGGTGGCCGCCGTCAAGGCGACCGGCAAGAAGAAGCTGGTCATCGCCGCGCTGTGGACCGAGGCCTGCCTGCTGTTCCCGACGCTGTGCGCCATCGAGGAAGGCTTCGAGGTCTACATCGTCACCGACGCCTCGGGTGGTACCTCGCAGGAAGCCCACGACGCCGCCATCCGCCGCATGGAGCAGGCCGGCGCCCATTCCATCACCTCGGTCAACGTCCTGCTGGAACTGCAGCGCGACTGGGCCAAGCGCGGCACTTATGACGGCGTGATGAACATCGTCCGCGAGCATTTCGGCGCCTACGGCATGGGCGTCGATTACGCCTACACCATGGTCCACAAGGCCCCGCAGCGCGGCGAGTTCGCGCACAAGGTGACCGGCGCCGCCGCGCACGAGCACGCCTGATGCTCCCTCCGGCGCCCGCTCCATTGCGGGCGCCGGTCCCCCAGTCCAGAGCGGGAGACGGCAAGATGATGCCCTATCTTCTTTCGGCCGGTGCCGGCATCCTGGTCGGCGTGATCTATGCGCTGCTCGGGGTCCGTTCCCCGGCGCCGCCGACCATCGCCCTGATCGGTCTGCTCGGCATGCTGGTGGGCGAACAGGTGGTGCCGGTCGTCAAGCGGCTGGTGGCCGGCGAGCCGGTGCTCGCCTTCATCCAGACCGACTGCGCCCGCCATGTTCTGGGGCCGCATGCCGCTGCCGAGCCGCCCGAGCCGCCTACGCCCGCCAAGGCCGAGACCACGGGCGGGGAAAAGGCGTGAAGCCGGTCACCCGCCGGAAGGCCATGGCGGGAAGCGCCGCCGCCTCGCTGCTCGCCGCACCGCTGCTGTCCACCCTCGCATCCAGATCCGGGAATGCCGCCATGCCGAACACCGCGCCCACAGGTGACCTGATCCTCGTCAATGCCAAGGTCACCACGCTCGATCGCGCCAACCCGCAGGCCAGCGCCATCGCCATCCGCGACGGCCGCTTCCTCGCCGTCGGCACGGAGGCGGAGGTGCGCGCCGCGGCACCCCAGGCGACGGTGATCGACGCCAAGGGCCGCCGCGTGATCCCCGGGCTGATCGACAGCCACATGCACATCATCCGCGGCGGCCTGAACTACAACATGGAGCTGCGCTGGGACGGCGTGCCGAGCCTCGCCGACGCCATGTCGATGCTGAAGCGGCAGGCCGCCATCACCCCGGCCCCGCAATGGGTGCGCGTGGTCGGCGGCTTCACCGAGCACCAGTTCGCCGAAAAGCGCCTGCCGACCATCGAGGAGCTGAACGCCGCCGCCCCCGACACGCCGGTCTTCATCCTGCATCTCTACGACCGCGCCCTGCTGAACGCCGCGGCCCTGCGCGCCGTCGGCTACACCAAGGACACCCAGAATCCGCCCGGCGGCGAGATCGTGCGCGACGCCGCCGGCAACCCGACCGGCCTGCTGCTGGCCCAGCCCAACGCGACGATCCTCTATTCGACGCTGGCCAAGGGTCCGAAGCTGCCGCCCGAGTACCAGCTGAACTCCACCCGCCATTTCATGCGCGAGATGAACCGGCTGGGCGTGACCGGGGTGATCGACGCCGGCGGCGGCTTCCAGAACTATCCCGACGATTACGCCATCATCGAAAAACTGCATGCCGACGGCGAGCTGACCCTGCGCATCAGCTACAACCTGTTCACCCAGAAGCCGAAGGAGGAGCTGTCCGACTTCGCCGGCTGGGCGTCGAAGGTCAAGCCCGGCGATGGCGACGACAGCTATCGCCACAACGGCGCCGGCGAGATGCTGGTCTATTCCGCCGCCGATTTCGAGGATTTCCGCGTCGCCCGCCCCGACATGCCGCCGAACATGGAAGGCGATCTGGAGCCGGTGATCCGCCTGCTGGCCGAGAACCGCTGGCCCTGGCGCCTGCACGCCACCTACGACCAGACCATCAGCCGCGCGCTCGACGTGTTCGAGAAGGTCAACCGCGACATCCCCTTCGACGGGCTGCACTGGTTCTTCGACCATGCCGAGACGATCAGCGACCGCAACATCGACCGCATCGCCGCGCTCGGCGGCGGCATCGCCGTCCAGCACCGCATGGCCTACCAGGGCGAATATTTCGTCGAGCGCTACGGCACCAAGGCGGCCGAACGCACCCCGCCGATCGCCAAGATGATGGCGGCCGGCCTGCCGGTCGGCGCCGGCACCGACGCCACCCGCGTGGCCAGCTACAACCCGTGGGTCTCGCTGTCCTGGCTGGTGACCGGCAAGACGGTGGGCGGGCTCGGCCTCTATCCCCAGGCCAACCTGATGGACCGCGAAACCGCTCTGCGCCTGTGGACGGAGGCCAACACCTGGTTCTCCAACGAGCAGGGCAAGAAGGGCCAGATCAAGGCCGGGCAGCTGGCCGACCTCGCCGTGCTGTCCGACGACTTCTTCTCGGTGTCGGAGGACCGCATCGCCCATCTGAACTCGGTGCTGACCGTCCTCGGTGGCGCCGTCGTGCACGGCGAGGGCGATTTCGGCCCGCTGGCCCCGCAACTGCCCAAGCCGATGCCGGACTGGTCGCCGGTGCGGACCTTCGGCGGCTATTACAAGTCGGCCGACAGCGCCTCGGGCGACCAGCGCCAGGCGCTCGCCTCGGCCTGCGGCTGCGCCACCGGCTGCGGCGTCCACGGCCACGACCACGCCGCCGCCTATGCCACCGATGTCCCGGCCGCCGACGTGCAATCCTTCTGGGGCGCACTCGGCTGCGGCTGCTGGGCGGTGTAACCCCCTCTCCCCTAAAGCGGATCCCCTCTCCCCCCCGGGGAGAGGGTTAGGGTGAGGGGGTCGCGCGGCGGCCCTTACCCGAAAATCCTCCCTGTGCATCCCCCTCACCCCGACCCTCTCCCCGGGGGGGAGAGGGAGAATCCCGCGATTCCCCAACCCGGAACACCCCCATGACCCTCCGCTCCTTCGAACGCCCGGCAGAGCGCATCGTCGACCGCATCCTCGACTGGGACGGCACATGGCTGCTGGCCCGGCTGGCGCTGGTGGGGGCCTATCTGCTCGGCGGTCTGGTGAAGCTGACCGACTGGCCGGGCGCCGTCGCCGAACAGGCGCATTTCGGCCTCACCCCGCCGGCGCTCTGGGCGGCGCTGACCATTGCGGTCGAACTGGTCGGCCCGCTGCTGATCCTGATGGACCGCGCGCTCTGGCTCGGTGCGGGCGCGCTCGGCGTCTTCACCGTTCTGGCCGCCCTGATCGCCAATGATTTCTGGACGATGGCGGGACAGGAGCGCTTCATGGCGACCAATGCCTTCTTCGAGCATATCGGCCTTGTCGGCGGCTTCGTCCTGGCGGCGATCATCTCGCGGATGCGCCGCCGCCTTGGCCCGAACGACTGATCCCGAACCACTGATAGAGGGGAAGCACCATGGCCCCGCCTTCTCCTCCGGTCGCCGCCCCGCTGCCCTGGCTGCTGATGCTGCTGTCGGTGACGACCGGTCTGGTGGATGCCACCAGCGTGCTCGGCCTCGACAAGGTGTTCACCGCCAACATGACCGGCAACATCGTCTTTCTCGGCTTCGCCGCCGCCGGCACGCCGGGATTCGACGTCGCCCCCTATCTGACGGCGATCAGCGCCTTCCTGGTCGGCGCGCTGGTCGCCGGCCGCACCGGCAAGGCCCATGCCGGCCGGCCGCTGCGCCGCTGGCTGCTGAAGGCCGCCGCCATCGAGGCCGGACTGCTGTGGCTGGCCGCCCTGCTGGCATGGCTGCGCCAGACCGGCGAGGCGTCACCGGCCAGCTTCTACGGCATCATCCTGCTGACCGCGCTGGCGATGGGCTTCCGCAACGCGACGATCCGCCAGTTGAAGGTGCCCGATCTGACCACCACGGTGCTGACCCTGACGCTGACCGGACTGGCGGCCGATTCCCGACTGGCCGGCGGATCCGACACCAACTGGATCCGCCGCATCGGCAGCGTCGTCGCCATCTTCGTCGGTGCCGCCATCGGTGCCGCGCTGGTCGCGCACAGCGGCCTCGCCGCGCCGCTGCTGCTGGCCGGCGCGCTGGGTCTGGTCGGCACCGCCGCCTGCGCCCTGCATCCCGCCGCCGCCGCCCCGGCCACCGCCTGATCCCCTTGCCCCTTCCGAAACAGAACGGCAGCCCCCCAGAATGTCGCCATCCGGTCAGTTCGAACTCGTCCTTGGCCTGATGGCGGCGATCATCGTGCTGGAGCTTGCGGCCAAGCGCCTGCGCATGCCGCCGTCGGCCGTTCTGGTGCTGGGCGGCATCGCGCTCGCCCTGATCCCCGGACTGCCGGAGATCACGCCCGATCCCGACCTGACCCTGCTGCTGTTCCTGCCGCCGCTGCTGTTCGCCAGCGCCTATTTCACGGTGTGGAGCGACTTCCGCGCCAACCTGCGCATCATCCTGCAACTGGCGGTCGGCGCCGTCGCCTTCACCACGCTGGCGATCGGGGTGGCCGCCCATCTGGTGATGCCGTCGCTGCCGTGGGCGGCCTGCTTCACGCTCGGCGCCATCCTGTCGCCGCCCGACGCGGTGGCGGCCAAGGCGGCGCTGAAGGGCCTGCCGCTGCCGCCCCGCATCGTCACCCTGTTGGAAGGCGAGAGCCTGGTGAACGACGCCACCGGGCTGGTGCTGTTCCGCATCGCCATCGCCGCCGGGATGACCGGCACCTTCGACGCGGCCGACGCCTCGCTGGAATTCCTGTGGCTGGCCATCGGCGGGGTGGCGGCCGGCGTTGTCTTCGGCCACATCGCGGCATTGTTGCTCGGCCGTCTGCGCGACGTGCCGCTCGGCATCGTCGGCGGCTTCCTCGCCGCCTGGGGCAGCTATCTGGGCGGCGAGGCGCTGCATGTGTCGGGCGTGCTCGCCACCGTCGGCTGCGGGCTGGTGATGGGCCGGCGCCAGCACGATCTGTTCACCGCCCAGCTGCGCACCCACGCCAACGCGGTGTGGGCGGTGGCGGTCTTCCTGATGGAATCGATGGTCTTCATCATCATCGGCCTGTCGCTGCGCGGCGTGCTGGGCCGGCTGGCGGAGGCCGGGACCGGCCTGTTCGACCTGCTGCCGATGATCGTCGCCGTGGCGCTGGCGATGATCCTGTCGCGCTTCGCCTGGCTCTTTCCCTCGACCTACCTGCCGCGCTTCCTGTTCCCGAGCCTGCGCCGCCGTGATCCCTATCCGTCGGCGGCGGTGCCGGCGATCATGGGCTGGGCGGCGATCCGCGGCGTGGTCAGCCTCGCCGTCGCCCTGTCGGTCCCGGCGGAGTTCCCCGGCCGCGACATCATCCTGGCGACGACCTGGGCGGTGATCCTGCTGTCGATCCTGGGGCAGGCGACCACGCTGGCCCCGCTGATCCGCATGATGCGGCTGGGCGGCTTCACCCTGGAACGCCGGCCGACCCTGTCGGAATCGGAAACCCGCATCCGCATGGCCCGTGCGGCGCTGGAGGCGGTGCGCAATCGCTCCGGCACGCCGGACGGCCGCCAGCGCCACCCCCGCCTTCTCGAACAATACGGCCACCGCGCCACCATGGCCGAGCGGTTCCACGAGAGCGAAGGCATGCTGACGGAGGACCGCCGCGAGCATTTCGCTGCCGTCCTGGCCGCCAACCGCGCCGCCCGCGCCGAGATCCTGGGCCTGCACCGCGGCGGCCGCATCCACGACACCGTGCTTCACCGCCTGGAAGCGGAGCTGGACCTGGAGGAACTCAGCGCCGAGCAGGCGCTGGCGGAGGGGGAAGGATAAGTCCCTCTCCCGCCCCGGGAGAGGGAAGGGGCCCATGCGCAGCATGGGAAGGGTGAGGGGTGACGCAAAGCTCAGAAATCCATGTCCGGATTGCCCCTCACCCTCCCCACTTCGTGGGTCCCCTCCCTCTCCCGGGGCGGGAGAGGGCAATCATTACGCCGCCTCCCCCACCGGTGCCGGCTTCGCCGCACGCAGGATCATGCCGAACAGGTCCCGCGGCTCGTCCGGGTCGGCCAGCATGTCCAGATTCTCGTAGAAGCCGGTGCCCGCCACCTTGTCGCGGATATAGCGCAGGGCGGAGAAATCCTCCGTCGCGAAGCCGACGGAATCGAACAGCGTGATCTGCCGCGCGTCGCGCCGGCCGACGGCCTGACCGGTCATCACCATCCACAGCTCCGTCACCGGATGGTCGGGGGCCAGCTGCTGGATCTCGCCCTCGATCCGCGTCTGCGGCGGATATTCGACGAAGATGTCCGAGCGCAGCAGGATGTCGCGGTGCAGTTCCGTCTTGCCGGGGCAATCGCCGCCGACCGCGTTGATGTGCACGCCCGCCCCGACCATGTTGTCGGTCAGGATGGTGGCATACTGCTTGTCGGCGGTGACGGTTGTGATGATCTGCGCGCCCTCCACCGCCTCTTCGGTCGATTTGCAGGCGGTGATCTCGAAGCCCTGGTCGCGCAGGTTGCGCACGCATTTCTGCGTCGCCACCGGGTCGATGTCGTAGAGCCGCAGCTTGGCTATGCCCAGCAGCGCCTTGAAGGCCAGCGCCTGGAACTCCGCCTGGGCGCCGTTGCCGATGATCGCCATGCAGGAGGCATCCTTCGGCGCCAGATGTTTGGCAGCCACCGCGGACGTCGCGGCGGTGCGCAGCGCCGTCAGGATGGTCATCTCCGTCATCAGCACCGGATAGCCGTTGCCGACATCGGCCAGCACGCCGAAGGCGGTGACGGTCTGGCGGCCTTCCCGCATGTTCTTCGGATGGCCGTTCACATATTTGAAGCCATAGGTGCGGCCGTCGCTGGTCGGCATCAGCTCGATCACGCCCTCCGCGCTGTGCGAGGCCACCCGCGGCGTCTTGTCGAAGCTCTCCCAGCGGCGGAAATCCTCCTCCACATAAGCGGACAGCTCGGTCAGGAAGCGCTCCACGCCGATGTGCAGCACCAGCTTCATCATATGATCGACGCTGACGAAGGGAACGAGGTTCAGGTTCGGGATCATGGTCGGGCGCTCCAGTCGATCAAAAGCTGCGGGTGGGATAATCGAGGACGCGGCGCCCCATCAGGCTGGCCAGCAGTTCCACCATCAGGGTCGCAGTCCGGCCGCGCTCGTCCAGGAAGGGGTTCAGCTCCACCAGATCGACGCTGCTGACAAGGCCGGTGTCGTGCAGCATCTCCATGACCAGATGCGCCTCGCGGAAGGTAGCGCCGCCGGGAACCGTGGTGCCGACGCCGGGAGCGATGCCGGGATCGAGGAAATCGACGTCCAGGCTGACATGCAGCAGCCCGTCCGCCTCCACCACCCGCTGCAGGAACGGACGCAGCAGGGCGACGATGCCGTGCTCGTCGATCTTGCGCATGTCGTGCACGGTGATGCCCGATGTCTCCAGCGCCCGGCGTTCGGCCGGATCGACGCTGCGGATGCCCATCATGCAGACATTGTGCGGGTCGAGCCGCGCCGGCGGCGGCGGGAAATAGCCGTCGAAGCCGGCCAGCCCGGTGGCATAGGCCATCGGCACGCCATGCAGGTTGCCGCTCTCCGTCGTCTCCAGCGTGTGGAAATCCGGATGCGCGTCCAGCCACAGCACGAACAGCGGACGCCGCATCTCGGCGGCGCGCTGCGCCAGCCCGGTCAGGGTGCCGGCGGCAAGGCTGTGGTCGCCGCCCATGAAGATCGGCATCGCGTCCTGCCCGGCGCTCGCCTCGTAGGCGATCTGGGTCAGCGCGGCGGTCCAGCCCGCCACTTCGGGAAGGAACTTCAGCGCCGCGTTGCCATGCGCCATCGGCCGCTGCGGAAGGGGCGCCACATTGCCGAGATCGGTCACGCTGTGGCCGAGGTCCGCCAGCGCCCGCGCGATCCCCGCGGTGCGGAAGGCGCTGGGCCCCATTTCGCAGCCCAGCCGCCCCGCTCCGTCCTGCACCGGCACGCCGACCAGCCGGCACTGCTTCGTCTTTGTCTTCTGGTAGGACATTGTTTGGTCTCTTGCCTGTTCCTCCCACCAGCAAACCACAGGATTCCGGCGGAACGGACAGGGCAATTTGACAAAACTCTCCATCCAGCCTACCAAACTGGACAGCCAAGCTTGCCATAATGTCGAAAGGCCGCGACCATGACGCTTGACCAGCTCGACGAGAAGCTCATCACCCTGCTGCGCCACGACGGCCGCCGCAGCATTTCCGACCTCGCCATCGAACTCGGCGTCTCGCGGGCGACGGTGCGCTCGCGGATGGAGCGGCTGGAAAGCTCCGGCATCATCACCGGCTACACCGTGATCCTGCGCGCCGACACGGTGGAGGCGCCGGTGCGCGGCATCATGCTGATCGAGGTGGAGGGGCAGGCGACCGACCGTGTGGTGCGGACGCTCAGCGGCTTCCCCGAGATCATGGAGATCCACAGCACAAACGGACGCTGGGATCTGATCGTCGAGCTGTCGGCGGCCAGCCTGCCGGAATTCGACGGGGTTCTGCGCCGAATCCGGCTCATTCCCGGCATCACCACCAGCGAGACGAACCTGCTGCTGAACACCCCGCGCAGCACCCGCGCCCGGCTGTAGGCCGCCCCCGACTTTCCAATGCCGACTTGCCATTTCGCGCAGCCCGAGCTTTCAATCTGGCAAGTTGCCCCGAGTCTTCCGTCAATTTTTCATCTATCGGCTGCCGCCTGCTTCGCTGATGCTCCGTGTCCCCAACGATAACGGGACGCCGCATGGACCAGCATCGTATCGCCAGCGTCGGCCAGGACGGGCCGGCGCACCGCCACCCTCCCACCAACCCCGCCGCCACAATCGCCGTGCAGGCGGACGGCATCCACAAGCGGTTCGGATCGCTGGAGGTGCTGAAGGGCGTGTCGCTGACCGCCCGTGAAGGCGACGTCATCACGCTGATCGGCTCGTCAGGCTCGGGCAAGAGCACGCTTCTGCGCTGCATCAACATGCTGGAGGTCCCCGACGAGGGGTCCGTCACCATCTGCGGCGAGACCATCGCCATGAAGACGGCGCGCGGCGGGCGGGCCATGCCGGCCGACGCCCGGCAGGTCGACCGCATCCGCACCAGCCTGGGCATGGTGTTCCAGAACTTCAATCTCTGGACCCACATGACCATCCTGGAAAACGTGATCGAGGCGCCGGTGCACGTGCTTGGCGTGCCGAAGGCCGACGCCGTCGACCTCGCGAGAAGCCTGCTCGACAAGGTCGGCATCCTGGGCAAGGCCGACTGCTATCCGGTCCAGCTCTCCGGCGGTCAGCAGCAACGCGCCGCCATCGCCCGCGCGCTCGCCATGCAGCCGAAGGTGATGCTGTTCGACGAGCCGACCTCCGCCCTCGACCCCGAACTGGTCGGCGAGGTCCTGCGCGTCATCCGCCAGCTGGCCGACGAAGGGCGCACCATGATCCTGGTGACGCACGAGATGGACTTCGCCCGCGAGGTCTCCTCCAAGGTCGTCTTCCTCCACCAGGGCCGCATCGAGGAGGAAGGGGCGCCCGACACGGTGCTGACCAATCCCGACTCCGACCGCGTGCGGCAGTTCCTGTCCCGCCATCTCGCCGCCTGACGCGGTCCTGCGTCCTTAGGAACAATCGACAAAGGGAACGCCGATGCTGGACTTCATAACCCAGGGCCTGCACGGCTGGGGGCCGCAGCTGCTGTCCGGGACGGCGATGACCGTCGCGGTGGCGCTGTCCTCCTTCCTGCTCGGCCTCGCCTTCGGGGCCGCCGGCGCCGCCGCCAAGCTCAGCGACAGCATCCTGCTGAAGGGTCTGGCGGAGCTTTACACCACGGCCGTGCGCGGCGTGCCGGAACTGCTGGTGATCTACCTGCTGTTCTTCGGCGGTTCGGGCATGATCATGGCGGTGGCCGGCATCTTCGGCTACAGCGGCTATGTCGAGCTGAACGCCTTTTCCATCGGCGTCGCCGCCGTCGGCCTGATCTCCGGCGCCTATTCGACCGAGGTGATCCGCGGCGCCGTCAAATCGGTGCCCTACGGCCAGATCGAGGCGGCGCGGGCCTGCGGCATGGGGCGCTGGCGCATCCTGCGCCGGGTGCTGGTGCCGCAGACCTTGCGCTTCGCCCTGCCCGGCCTCGGCAATGTCTGGCAGCTGACGCTGAAGGATACCGCGCTCATCTCGGTCACCGCCCTCGCCGAGATCATGCGCGTCGCGCACATCGCCGCCGGCTCCACCCGGCAATCCTTCCTGTTCTACAGCGTCGCCGCCCTGCTGTATCTCGCCCTGACCACCGTCTCGACGGCGGCGTTCCAGCGGGCCGAGCGCTACGCCAGCCGCGGCGTGCGGAGGGCTTGACGATGAACTGGACTCTGATGTGGGACAGCCTGCCCCGCCTGCTCGCGGCCCTGCCCCTGACCCTTGAGCTGGTTGCGCTGGCGCTCGCCTTCGGTGCGGTGCTGGCCTTCGCCACCGCGCTTCTGCGCCTGTCCGGCAACCGCGTCGCGGTGGCGCTGACCTCCGCCTACACCTTCGTCTTCCGCGGCACGCCGCTGCTGGTGCAGATCTTCCTGATCTATTACGGCCTCAGCCAGATCGATTTCATCCGCGACAGCGTCCTCTGGCCCGTCCTCAGCCAGCCGATGTGGTGCGCCATCCTGGCGCTGGCGCTCAACACCGGCGCCTACACGTCCGAGATCCTGCGCGGCGCCATCGAAACCGTGCCGCAGGGACAGGTGGAGGCGGCACGGGCCTGCGGCATGTCGCGGATGCGGGTGTTCCGCCGCATCGTCCTGCCGGTGGCGATCCGCCAGATGCTGCCGGCCTATGGCAACGAGGTGATTTTGATGGTCAAGGCCAGCTCGCTCGCCAGCACCATCACGATGATGGAGATCACCGGCGTCGCCCGCCGCATGATCGCCCAGACCTTCGCGGTCTTCGAGATCTTCATCGTCGCCGGCATCCTCTATTTGCTGATCAACTTCATCGCCACCCGCCTGATCCGCCACGCCGAATGGCGCATGACCCCCTATCTGCGCGCACGGGCTTAAGGCGCGGCAATTCATGCTATCCTGCCGTCCCTCGACTGCAGCAGCCACCGGACGACATGACCACCGCCGTCAGCGACCAGGATCGCCTTATCCCCACCCCCGCCGGCCGCCTCTATGTGAAGGACTGGACCCCGGACACGGAGACCGCCGGCACCCTCCCGCCGATCCTGTTGCTCCACGATTCGCTTGGCTGCGTCGATCTGTGGCGCAGCTTCCCGGCCAGCCTTGCCGCAGCGACGGCGCGGCGGGTCGTCGCCTATGACCGGCTCGGCTTCGGGCGTTCCGATCCCCACCCCGGCACCCTGCCCCGCGATTTCGTCGCGGCGGAGGCGCGGGAGGTCATTCCCCTGCTGCTCGACCATCTCGGCATCGGCGATTTCGTCGCCTGCGGCCACAGCGTCGGCGGCGGCATGGCGGTGGAGACGGCGGCGCGCTTCCCCGCCCGCTGCCGGGCGCTGGTGACCATCGCCGCGCAGGCCTTCGTCGAGGAACGGACACTCGACGGCATCCGCGTGGCCAAACAAGGCTTCCAGGAACCGGCGCAGCTCGCCCGGCTGGCCAGATACCAAGGCGACAAGGCGCGCTGGGCGGTCGACGCCTGGACCGAGACCTGGCTGTCCCCCGCCTTCGCCGACTGGACGCTGGACAGGACGCTGTCGCAGGTCCGCTGCCCGGTGCTGGCCCTGCATGGCGACCGCGACGAATACGGGTCGGCCGAGCACCCGACCCGCATCGCCGCCGGACGCGGAACCGTCCGCCTCCTGCCCGACACCGGCCACGTCCCCCACCGCGAATGCGAGGACGAGGTGGTCGAAGCGATCCGGGCCTTCCTTTCGGAAACCTGACGCGGCCCCACCGGCGCTGCCTATCCGGCCGGGCCGGCACCCGCGACCCGGTCGCGCTCTGCCCGCAAGGCGGCGAGCTTCGATTCCAGCTTGCCGATCTTCCGGTCGAGCTTGCGCAGCCGCTTGCGCGGCGCCTTTCCCTCGGTGGGGTCGGCCTGGACAGCTTGCCGGCCCCCTTGGGCAATCCTGTCGTTGATCGCCGCCTTGGCCGCGTCGCTCAGCCGCTTCCATCCCTTCACCTCCGCCTTGGTGCGATGGCAGCCCAGGCAGGCACCGTCGCCACCGAACCGGCAGAGGCCGATGCAGGGGTTGTCCGTCGCCCTGCCCAACCTGTCCTTCGATTTTCCGCTCATCTGTCCTGTCGCATGGTCGTCTCCAGTCGCAGACAAGGTGCGTCGCAAATCCGGCGCGGCAATGGCGGCTGACCATGCACCGAATCCATACAATCTATAAGATCAACGCCAAGTCGGCCGATTGTATGGAGAAATCAGGCTATCAATGCCCTGGATATGATGCGTCAAACCGACGCATGACGGATTTTCCAACACAAAACTCCGTACAATGCTCTTGAGCAATCCGTACGATTGATCCATACAAGCTGCATCGCCGGAGGGCCGCCGCTCCATGCGCCTGACAGGCGCGGGCTGGCGGCCGGACGGTTTCTTCGTGCCAGGTGATCCATGCCCAGCGATGCGCCCATCGTCACCCGCCGCCCGGACCATGCGACCGTTCCCCCGGAGCAGGCCCCGGCCCCAGGTCCGGCCTATGCCCCCCACCGCAAGATCCATCCCAAGGCGGTGCGCGGGCGATACCGGCGCGTGAAGACGCTGTTGGGCGCGGTCCTGCTGGCGCTGTTCGCCGTCATCCCGTGGTTGCGCTGGGAGCGCGGGCCGGGCCTGCCCGATCAGGCGGTCCTGTTCGACCTGGGCAGCCAGCGCTTCTACATCTTCGCCCTGCAACTCTGGCCGCAGCATGTCTACTACATCACCGGTGTGATGATTCTGGCCGCCATCGGCCTGTTCCTGGCGACCGCGCTCGGCGGCCGGGTCTGGTGCGGCTTCACCTGTCCGCAGACGGTGTGGACCGACCTGTTCGTCTGGGTGGAGCGGCGGGTGGAGGGCGATCGCGGCGACCGCATCCGCCTCGACCGGCACCCCTGGACCGCCGGCTGGCTGGCGAAGAAGACGGTCAAGCACACGGCGTGGCTGGCGGTCTCGCTGGTCACCGGCTTCCTCGGCATCGCCTATCTCACCGACGCGCCGACGCTGGCGGTCGACATGCTGCGCTTCGACGCCTCGGCGCTCGCCGCCGGCTCCGTCCTGTTCATCGCCGCCTGCACCTATGCGATGGCGGGCTTCATGCGCGAACAGATGTGCTTCTATGTCTGCCCCTGGCCGCGCATCCAGGCCGCCATGCTGGACGAGGACAGTCTGGTCGTCACCTATCAGGAGTGGCGCGGCGAGGGACGGGCGCCCTTGCGCAAGAGCGAGGGCTGGGACGCCCGCACCCACCAGGGCCATGGCGACTGCATCGACTGCGGGCAATGCGTCCAGGTCTGCCCGACCGGCATCGACATCCGCGACGGCATCCAGATGGAATGCATCGGCTGCGGCCTGTGCGTCGACGCCTGCAACGACGTGATGGCGCGCATCGACCGGCCCGGCGACCTGATCCGCTTCGATACCTTGACCGCCCAGGCGGCAAAGGCCGTCGCGGTTCCACCGCCCCGTTACCGCCTGATCCGGCCGCGCACCATCGTCTATGGACTGATGCTGGTCGTGGTCGGCGGGGTGATGACGATTGCTCTGGCGATGAGGTCCAGCAACGACATCTCCATTCTGCGCGACCGGGCGCCGTTGTTCGTCACGCTCAACGACGGCCGCATCCAGAACGCCTACACCATCAAGATCGCCAACATGTCGCTGGTGGAACGCCATTACCGCATCGCCCTGTCCGGACTGCCGCAGGCGAGCGTCAGCCTGTCCGGCGACGGCACCGAGGCCGGCGAACTGTCGCTGTCCGCCCGCGCCAATGCGGTGGAGACCTACCGCATCCAGGTCCGCGTGCCGCAGGCGAGCTTGACCGGCTCCTCCACCCCCGTGACCGTCACCCTGACCCCCGACACCGGCGACGGCCAGCCGGTCCGGCACGACAGCGTCTTCCTGGCGCCGTGACCGGATCGAATCGCCCTGGGGAATTTCCCTCTCCCCAGAGCTATGGCGTTTACACATCTCAGCATCATGTACGTCAATGAAATGAAACTGCTTTCTCGGCCGTCATTCCCGCGAAGGCGGGAATCCAGACTTTGCAAGCACTTGCATAGGAAACTCTGGATCCCCGCCTTCGCGGGGATGACGGGAAGTTTCTTTCATTCCAAAGGTTTAGTAATGACTGAAAATGTTTGCATGCCGTAGCGACTGGGGGAGAGAGGATGACACCCGCATCCGAACGCGCATATGCTACAGACAGCGCCGCAGCATGCAGGCAAGGGAACGGCCAGGAAATCCATGCAATCCGATAACGCAGGGCAAGCCGAAGCGTCAGACACCGGCATCTGGCAACCCGACCTGACCAACCGCGCGCGGCCGGTCTATCTCGCCATCGCCGACGCTCTTGCCGACGACATCGCCGGCGGGCGTCTCGCGGCGGGGCAGCGGCTGCCGCCACAGCGCGTGCTGGCCGACCGTTTGGGGGTCGATCTGACCACCGTCAGCCGCGCCTACAGCGAGGCCCGCCGCCGTGGGCTGCTCGACGCCCGTGTCGGCCAGGGCACCTTCGTCAGCGCACCCAATGCGCCATCGGAAGGCGCCGCCCCCGCCCCGCCCTTGCGTGCGGCCACCGCCCCGGCCGCGGTCATCGACATGACCATGAACCAGCCGCCGCTGCCCGACTCGCCGGAGCTTCTGGACCGCGTGCGGCGGGGGCTGGCCCAGGCGATGCTGCGCCTCGACCCGCAAGCGCTGCTGCGCTATCCGGAGGCCGAGGCCGGTTTCCGCGCCGGGGAGGACGACCGTGCCGCCGGCGCGCGCTGGCTCGGCCGGCGCCTGCCCGGCCTTGAGGATAGCGGCCGGATCGTCGTCTGCCCCGGCACGCAGAGCGCCCTGCTGGCCCTGCTCTGCATGCTCACCCGCCCAGGCGACACCGTGTGCACGGAGGCGCTGACCTATCCCGGTTTCAAGGCCATCGCGCGGCAGCTCGGGCTGCGGGTGGTCGGGGTGGCGATGGACGGCGACGGCCTCGACCCCGACGCCCTGCGCGCGGCGGTGGAGGCCCATGCCCCGAAGGCGCTCTATTGCACCCCCACCCTGCACAACCCGACGACGGCGACCCTGCCGACCGAGCGGCGGGCCGCCATCGCCGCCATCGCCCGCACCCACAACATCCCGATCATCGAGGACGACATCTACGGCGTGCTGCCGCAGGACGCCCCGCCGCCGATCGCCGCGCTGGCCCCTGACGTGACCTTCCATGTCGTCGGCCTTGCCAAATGCGTGGCGCCCGGCCTGCGCGTCACCTATGTCGCCGCCCCCGACGCCCGTCAGGCGATGCGGCTCGCCGCCGCCCAGCGCGCCACCATCCTCGGCACGCCGCCGATCCCCGCCGCCGTCGCCACCCAGTGGATCGCCGACGGCACCGCCGACGCGCTGCTGACCGCCATCCGCGCCGAGGCCGAGGCCCGCCAGCGCATCGCCCGCGACCTGCTTGCCCCCGAATCGGTCACCGCCCACGGGCAAGGCTTCCATCTGTGGCTGAACCTGCCGCCAAGCTGGACGCGCGGGGAGTTCGCCGCCCATCTGCGCAATGCGGGCATCGCCGCCGCCGTCAGCGACGTCTTCCTCACCGCCGGCCCGGCGCCGGAGGCCCTGCGCATCTGCCTCGGCGCCCCGGTGAGCCGCGCCGATTGCCGCCGCATGCTGGAAACCCTCGCCGACGCCCTCGACCAGAGCCCCGCGCTCGCTGGCATCGTGATCTGATCCGTCAGATCAGATCACGCGCCATGCCCGACCGTACCAACAGGTCGGTGTCGGGCGAGAAGCGCGCCTTCAGCGGCAGCATCGCCGCCCCCAGCACGCGGGCCATCGGGCCGATGGAGCCCGCCAGAACCGGCGCGGCCTTCAGCCCCGACCGGTTGAAGCGCTCCACCGCCGCCGCCAGCCGTTGTGTGAAGCGGTCACGCCAGGACGGCGGCAGGAAGCCGTCGACCACCACCTCCTGAAAATCGATGACGCTGAGGGCCGACACGACGGCGCGCGACAGCTCGGCGCAGGCGGTTTCGGCCCAGGCGTCGAAGATGGCATCCGCCCGCTCGCCGCTGCCGTCGGCCAGGGCGGCGGACAGCGCCGCCGACGGATCGATGCCGCCGGCCGCCAGCTCCCGCTCCAGCAGGAAAATCGAGGCGGCGTGGATCAGTTGCCCCGGCGCCTCCCCCCGGCCGTTCGATCCGGTGGGCCCGGTCGGCCCAGTCGGCATGGACCCGATAGCCCCGGCATTGCCCTGCTCGCCGCGATACAACCGCCCGTCGATCACCACCCCGCCGCCGATGAAGGTGCCGAGATAGATGTAGAGCGCGCTGCGGCTGGAGATGGCATGGCCGGCGATCATCTCCGCCGCGCAGGCCGCCGCCGCGTCGTTGTAGCGCGTCACCGGCAGCCCGGTCTCCCGCGCGAAGGCGCCGCCGATGTCGGCATCGCGCCAGCCGTCCAGCGCACCCGGCGCCAAGCCCAGTTCCGCCGACCACGCATGGATCTCGTCCGGCATGGCGACGCCCAGCCCGACCACCCGCGACCGCGCCGCCGGCGACAGATGCCCCAGCAGCCCGACGGCCTGGGCGATGGCGGTCGAGATCGTCGGTTCCGGCAGCGGCGCGTCGTAACGCACCCGGCTCGCCCCCATCTCCTCGCCCAGCAGGTTGATCAGGATCGCCTCGACGCTGCGCCGGCCGATCTTCACCCCCAGCGAATAGGCCCCCTCCGGGTTCGGTGCGATGGGGGTGGAGGGTTGGCCGACCTGCCCGCGCACCTTGTCCAGCTTGACCAGCAGCCCATCCTCCAGCAGCCGGTTGACGATCACCGACGCCGCCTGCCCGCTCAGCCCGGTCTCCCGCGCGACTTCCGCCTTGGACAGCATGCCGGCCTGCAACAGCGCATGCATGACCAGCCGCTCGTTGTAGGCGCGCAGCCCGGTGGTATCGCCGCCCCGCATGCTCCCGCCGCCTCCTGCCTCGGATGTTGCCAACAATCCGTATAACAACCGATCATAACAAAATCAAAGTGATTTACTTAATGCCGCTCCCGAGCCATCGGAACGACACTGCCGGCCCCGCTCCAGGCCTCAATCACCGTAGCAAGCCGCGCCCGACCGGCGCAAGCGCAGTACCAAAAACGGCTTACTCCCTGCTTTGTCCCGGCCCGTCGCGAACAGCGTCGGCGCCATACGTCACCGAATATTAAAATCAATGTGATTTATCTATTGCGCCCCTCCGCCGCCTGCGCCATAGTGTTCGTGTGCCCTACAAACCGAATGCCGTGGACGCATCCGGAGGTCGGGCGACCAGTCGCAGAGGCCGGCGGAGCAAAGCCAAGGCGCGGCCGGACAGGACATTGGGGAGGAAAACTGGAATGAAGCGTGCGCTATCCTTGATCGGCGCGGCGGTCGCCGCGTTTCTCGGCAGCTCGGCACAGGCGGAAACGCTGTCCATCGCCACGGTGAACAACGGCGACATGATCCGCATGCAGAAGCTGGCGGATCATTTCACCAAGGCCCATCCCGACATCACGCTGAACTGGGTGACGCTGGAAGAGAACGTGCTGCGCCAGCGCATCACCACCGACATCGCCACCAAGGGCGGCCAGTACGACGTCCTGACCATCGGCACCTACGAGGTTCCGATCTGGACCAAGCAGAAGTGGCTGAAGCCGCTCGACAAGCTCGGCGCCAACTATGACGTCGAGGATCTGCTGCCCTCGATCCGCAGCGGCCTGACCACCGACGGCACGCTCTACGCCGCGCCCTTCTACGGCGAAAGCTCGATGGTCATGTACCGCAAGGACCTGTTCGAGAAGGCCGGACTGACCATGCCGGAGGCGCCGACCTGGAGCTTCATCGCCGACGCCGCGCGCAAGCTGACCGACAAGCAGAACGAAGTCTACGGCATCTGCCTGCGCGGCAAGGCCGGCTGGGGCGAGAACATGGCCTTCCTCAGCGCCATGGCGAACTCCTTCGGCGCCCGCTGGTTCGACATGAACTGGAAGCCGCAGTTCAACACCGAACCGTGGAAGCAGACGCTGACGACCTATCTCGGCGTGATGAAGGACGCCGGCCCGCCGGGCGCCTCCTCCAACGGCTTCAACGAGAATCTGGCGCTGTTCCAGACCGGCAAATGCGCGATGTGGATCGACGCCACCGTCGCCGCCTCCTTCGTCTCCAACCCGGCGCAGAGCAAGGTGGCGGACAAGGTCGGCTATGCGCTGGCCCCCGACACCGGTCTCGGCAAGCGGTCCAACTGGCTGTGGGCCTGGAGCCTCGCGGTTCCCGCCAGCAGCAAGAAGGGCGACGCCGCGCAGGCCTTCATCTCCTGGGCGACCTCCAAGGAGTATCTCGATCTCGTCGCCAAGGAAGAGGGCTGGGCCAACGTGCCGCCCGGCACCCGCAGCTCGCTCTACGCCAACCCCGAATACCGCAAGGCCGCCCCCTTCGCCGACCTGACGCTGAAGTCGATCCAGGCCGCCGATCCGCAGCACCCGACGGTGCAGGAAGTCCCCTACACCGGCGTGCAGTTCGTCGCCATTCCCGAATTCCAGGGCATCGGCACGGCGGTGGGCCAGGCCTTCTCCGCGGCACTCGCCGGCCAGATGAGCGCCGACCAGGCCCTGCAGAGCGCGCAGGCCCTGACCACCCGCGAGATGACCAAGGCCGGCTACATCAAGTAAGCGGAAGTCATCGTCCCTGTACCGGATGAGTGCATGATCCTCTGTCAGCCGTCATTCCCGCGAAGGCGGGAATCCAGCCGGTTCGACCGCTGAACCGCGGAGTCCCCTGGATCCCCGCCTTCGCGGGGATGACGGCCGAAGAATACGCCTCCCGCAACGTCGTTCCCCAAGGGTCGAGCCATGGCCACCGCCCATTCGCGTGCAGCCGCGCGCCTGACGATGTCTCCGGCCGTCGTCCTGCTGCTCGGCTGGATGCTGATCCCGCTCGCGATGACGCTCTACTTCTCCTTCCTGCGCTACAACCTGCTGATGCCGGGGCAGGAGGAGTGGATCGGCTTCCTGAACTACCGGTATTTCCTGACCGATCCGGCCTTCTTCGCCGCACTCGGCAACACGCTGGCCCTGGTCGGCGGGGTGCTGGTGCTGACCATCGCCGGCGGCATCGGGCTGGCCCTGCTGCTCGACCGGCCCTTCTGGGGGCGGGGGATCGTCCGCCTGCTGATCATCGCCCCCTTCTTCGTCATGCCCACCGTTTCGGCGCTGGTGTGGAAGAACATGCTGATGAACCCGGTGAACGGCCTGTTCGCCGCCATCGCCAAGGGGCTGGGCCTCCAGCCCTTCGACTTCCTGGCCGAGGCGCCGCTGTCCTCGATCATCCTGATCGTGACGTGGCAGTGGCTGCCCTTCGCCACGCTGATCCTGCTGACCGCCCTGCAATCGCTCGACAGCGAAAGGCTTGAAGCGGCGGAGATGGATGGCGCCGGCGCGGTGGACCGCTTCATCCACGTCATCCTGCCCCATCTGGCGCGGGCGATGACGGTGGTGACGCTGATCCAGACCATCTTCCTGCTGTCGGTCTTCGCCGAGATCCTGGTGACGACCAACGGCGGGCCGGGCACCGCCACCACCAACATCACCTATCTCGTCTATGCCCAGTCGCTGCTGCAGTTCGATGTCGGCGGCGGCTCCGCGGGCGGCATCGTCGCCGTCGTCCTCGCCAACATCGTCGCCGTCTTCCTGATGAGGATGATCGGCCGCAACCTGGACATCTAACCATGGCGCGCGCCGCAACCAACCGCCAGAAGCTGGTCGTGACCCTGGTCGCCTGGACCATCGGGATCGTGATCTTCTTCCCCATCCTGTGGACCGCGCTGACCAGCTTCAAGACCGAAGCCGAGGCCATCGCCAGCCCACCCTCCTTCCTCGCCTTCCACTGGACGCTGGAGAATTACACGGAGGTGCAGCAGCGCTCCGACTATTTCCTCCATTTCTGGAACTCGGTGGTCATCTCGGTCGGCTCGACGCTGATCGGCCTGATGGTCGCGGTTCCCGCCGCGTGGTCGATGGCCTTCGTACCCGGCAAGCGCACCCGCGACGTGCTGATGTGGATGCTGTCGACCAAGATGCTGCCGCCGGTCGGCGTCCTGATCCCGATCTACCTGCTGTTCCGCGATTTCGGGCTTCTCGACACCCGCGTCGGTCTGGTCATCGTGCTGACGCTGATCAACCTGCCGATCATCGTCTGGATGCTGTTCACCTATTTCCGTGAAATTCCGGGCGAGATCCTGGAGGCGGCGCGGATGGACGGCGCGGGCCTGCGCGACGAGATCCTGTTCGTCCTGCTGCCGATGGCGGTGCCCGGCATCGCCTCCACCCTGCTGCTGAACGTCATCCTGGCGTGGAACGAGGCCTTCTGGACGCTGAACCTGTCCGCCTCGCAATCGGCGCCGCTGACCGCCTTCATCGCCAGCTACTCCAGCCCGGAAGGGCTGTTCTACGCGAAACTGTCGGCCGCCTCGACCATGGCGGTCGCGCCGATCCTGGTTCTCGGCTGGTTCAGCCAGAAGCAGCTGGTGCGCGGCCTGACCTTCGGCGCCGTGAAGTAGGGGGACCCCGCTATGGGACAGATCACGCTCGACCGCGTCACCAAGAGTTTCGGCGACATCGCCGTCATCCCGCCGCTGGACCTCACCATCGGCAATGGCGAGTTCGTGGTGTTCGTCGGCCCGTCCGGCTGCGGCAAGTCCACGCTGCTGCGCCTGATCGCGGGGCTGGAGGACGTGTCGTCCGGCTCCATCCGCATCGACGGCAAGGACGCCACCGCGCTGCCGCCCGCCCAGCGCGGGTTGGCGATGGTGTTCCAGTCCTACGCGCTCTATCCGCACATGACCGTGCGCAACAACATCGCCTTCCCGCTGAAGATGGCCCGGCTGGACAAGGCCGCCATCGACCGCAAGGTGGAGGCGGCGGCGAATGTGCTGAACCTCACCAGCTATCTCGACCGCCGCCCCGGCCAGCTCTCCGGCGGCCAGCGCCAGCGCGTCGCCATCGGCCGCGCCATCGTCCGCGAGCCGACCGCCTTCCTGTTCGACGAGCCGCTGTCGAACCTCGACGCCGCGCTCCGCGTCAACATGCGGCTGGAAATCTCCGAGCTGCACGCCAGCCTCGGCACCACCATGATCTATGTGACCCACGATCAGGTGGAGGCCATGACCATGGCCGACAAGATCGTGGTGCTGAACGCCGGCCGGATCGAGCAGGTGGGCTCCCCCATCGACCTCTACAGCCGCCCGCGCAACCGCTTCGTCGCCGGCTTCATCGGCTCTCCCCGCATGAACTTCATCGAGGGGGAGGCGGCGCGCGGCGACGGCGCCGACTGCATCGGCATCCGTCCCGAACATCTGGCGCTGTCGACCGAATCCGGCCGCTGGTCCGGCACCGTCACCGTGTCCGAACATCTGGGCTCCGACACCTTCGTCTATGTGCAGGTGGACGGCATCGGCACGATGGTGGCGCGGGCCGGCGGAGAGTTCCCCGTCCGTCACGGCGACCGCGTCTGGCTGACGCCGCAGTCCGAAAAGCTCCACCGCTTCGACGCCCAGGGCAACGCCCTGTCCTCTGCGGCGCCGGGCGTCAAAGTGGCATGAAAGGTCCTGACCCTATGAAAGGTGGCCCCATGAAACGTCTCGACGGCAAATCGGCCATCATCACCGGCGCCGCGCGCGGCATCGGCCGCGCCTTCGCCGCCGCCTATGTCGCTGAGGGCGCGACGGTCGCCATCGCCGACATCAACCTCGCCGCGGCGGAGCAGGCGGCGGCGGAGATCGGCCCCGGCGCCTACGCCGTGGCGCTCGACGTGACCGACCAGTCCTCCATCGACGCCGCCGTCGCCGCGGTGGTGGAGCGGGCCGGCGGCATCGACATCCTGATCAACAACGCCGCCCTGTTCGACCTCGCCCCCATCGTCGAGATCACGCGGGAGAGCTATGACCGCCTGTTCTCGATCAACGTCGCCGGCACGCTTTTCACGCTGCAGGCGGTGGCGAAGCGGATGATCGCGCAGGGCCGCGGCGGCAAGATCATTAACATGGCCTCCCAGGCCGGACGGCGCGGCGAAGCACTGGTCGGCGTCTATTGCGCCACCAAGGCGGCGGTCATCAGCCTGACCCAGTCGGCCGGCCTGAACCTCATCAAGCACGGCATCAACGTCAACGCCATCGCCCCCGGCGTGGTCGACGGCGAGCATTGGGACGGCGTCGACGCCCTGTTCGCCCGCCACGAGGGTCTCCAGCCCGGCGAGAAGAAGCGCATGGTCGGCGAAGCGGTTCCCTTCGGCCGCATGGGCCGTGCCGAGGATCTGACCGGCATGGCGATCTTCCTGGCCAGCGCCGAGGCCGACTACATCGTCGCCCAGACCTACAACGTCGACGGCGGCAACTGGATGAGTTGAGAATTACCCTCTCCCGCCCCGGGATCCCCTCTCCCTCGAAGGGATCCCCTCTCCCCCCCGGGGAGAGGGTTAGGGTGAGGGGGACGCACAGCGAGGCTTTTGTCGATTGGCAGCGCTTCGCACCCCACCGAATCCACGCCAAGCATCCCCCTCACCCCGACCCTCTCCCCGGGGGGGAGAGGGTGGATCCCCCGATCCCCCGCAGGACCCCAGCCATGACCATCGCCCTGTCCGCCGCCACCCTCCCCGACATCGCAGCCCGCGCCTCGGTGCCGGCCTACGACCGTTCCGCCCTGTCCGCCGGGATCCTGCATTTCGGCGTCGGCAACTTCCACCGCTCCCATCAGGCGGTCTATCTCGACAGCCTGTTCGCCCAGGGTCGCGACCATGACTGGGCGATCCTCGGCGCCGGGGTGATGCCGTCGGACCAGCGCATGCGCGACGCGCTGGAGGGCCAGGACTGGCTGACCACCGTCGTCGAGCAGTCCGGCGCGCAGAGCCTCGCCCGCGTCACCGGCGCCATGATCGGCATGCTGCCGGTCGGCGACGCCGACGCCATCATCGCCAAGTTGGCCGACCCAGCCATCCGCATCGTCTCGCTGACGGTGACGGAGGGCGGCTATTACATCGATGCCGCCGGCAAGTTCGACGCCAACCATCCGGCGATCCGCGCCGACATCGCCGTGCCCTCCCGCCCGACCACGATCTTCGGCCTGATCGTCGCCGGTCTGGCCCGCCGCCGTGCCGCCGGCACGGTGCCCTTCACCGTCATGTCCTGCGACAACATCCCCCACAACGGCATCGTCACCCGCAACGCCGTGCTGGGCATCGCCAAGGGCATCGACGCCGACCTCGCCGCCTGGATCGAGAACTCCGTCGCCTTCCCCAACGGCATGGTCGACCGCATCACGCCTGCCACCGGTGTGCAGGAGCGTGAGACCCTCGACCGCGATTTCGGCATCGCCGACAATTGGCCAGTCTTCTGCGAGGACTTCACGCAGTGGGTGCTGGAGGACCGCTTCTCCGCCGGCCGCCCGGCGCTGGAGGCGGTGGGCGTGCAGTTCGTTCCCGACGTGACGCCCTTCGAGACGATGAAGATCCGCATCCTCAACGGCGGCCATGCGGTCATCGCCTACCCCGCCGGGCTGCTCGGCATCACCTACGCGCACGAGGCGATGGAAACCCCGCTGATCCGCGCCTTCCTGCAGAAGATCGAGCGGGAGGAGATCATCCCCACCGTCCCGCCGGTGCCGGGCACCGACCTCGCCAGCTATTTCGGCATCATCGAGCGCCGCTTCGCCAACCCGAAGATCAAGGACACCATCCGCCGGCTCTGCCTGGACGGCTCCAACCGCCAGCCGAAATTCATCGTCCCGTCCATTGCCGACCGGCTGAAGGCCGGCGCCGGCATCGAGGGTCTGGCGCTGGAATCGGCGCTGTGGTGCCGCTATTGCTTCGGGACCACCGACGACGGCCAGCCGATCGAGCCGAACGATCCCAACTGGGACCGCCTGACCGCCGTCGCCCGCCAGGCCCGCACCGAGCCGACGGCGTGGCTCGGCATGGACGACGTCTATGGCGAGGTCGGCCGGGCGCAGCCCTTCCGCGATGCCTTCTCCGCCGCCCTGCGCGCCCTGTGGGCGGACGGCACCCGCGCCGTGCTCGCCCGCTATACCGGCGTCCCCAGCTGAAGGACGACCCCTCCATGACCTCATTGCAACCGCTCGACGTGCTGTGCCCCGACGTGCTGTGCCTGGGCGAGGTGCTGATCGACTTCATGCCCGCCGGCCCGGCGCAGCCCGGCGTGATCGGCGCCTTCGACCCGGCGCCGGGCGGGGCGCCTGCCAATGTCGCGGTCGGTCTGGCCCGGCTGGGGGTGCGCAGCGCCTTCATGGGCCGGACGGCGGCGGACGGCTTCGGCCGTTTCCTGGCGCGGGCGCTGACCAATGCCGGCGTCGATGTGTCCCGCCTGCGCCTCGTCCCCGACGCCAAGACCCCCGTCGCCTTCGTCTCCCTCGACGAGGAGGGGGAGCGGGAGTTCCTGTTCTATGGCGAGCCGATGGCCGGATTCTCCCCCGCCGACCTCGACCTCGACGCCATCGCGGCGGCCCGCCTGCTGCATTCCGGCTCCATCGGCCTGATCGACCGATCCTCGCGCGAAGCCAGCCTGCTGGCGGTGGAGACGGCGCGCAGCCATGGCCGGCTGGTCTCCTTCGACGCCAACCTGCGCCTCGCGCTCTGGCCCGACCGCGACACGGCGGAACGCCTGATCCGCCAGGGCATCGCCGCCGCCGCCATCGTCAAGCTGAGCGACGAGGAACTGGAATTCCTGACCGGCAGCGCCGATCCGGACACCGCCGGCCGCGGCCTGTGGCATGACGGTTTGCGCCTGCTGGTGGTGACACATGGCCGCAATGGTTGCACCTTCCTGACCGCCGACGCCTCGGGCCATGTGCCGGGGATGGCCGTCACCGCCGTGGACACCACCGGCGCCGGCGACGCCTTCGTCGCCGCCCTGCTGGCCGGCATCCTTGAAGATGTGGACAACGCCTTCACCCCCGACCGCCTGCAGGACATCTGCCGCTTCGCCAACGCCGCCGGCGCCCTCACCACCACCGCCCCCGGCGCCATTCCCTCCCTGCCCGACCGTACCGCTATCGACCGCCTGCTGGCCCGCTGAGGCGGGGTCGGTTTTGAAGCTTTCGATGGTGCGGCATCCGACCCGGGATTAGAGTTTCCGGGTCAACATCTCCCCGTTTCCGCCCCTACTATCCCCTCTCCCCCCCGGGGAGAGGGTTAGGGTGAGGGGGTCGCGTGGCGAGGATCTCCAAGCATCACGCACTCCCCGCTCCCCACCAAATCCACGCCATGCACCCCCCTCACCCCGACCCTCTCCTCGGGGGGAGAGGGAGAATGCAACACTGAACACCACTGGAGTGCCCCCCGGATTTGAGACAGGGTTAAAGTGTTCCGTTTCTCTGAGGGAGAGGACGGATGGGAGAGAAGCGAAGTTTGGAGTTCAAGGTTTCGCTGGTTCGTCGGCTTGACGCTGGCGAACGGATAACGGATCTTGAGCGGGAGACTGGCGTATTCCGTGCGCAGATTTACCGCTGGCGAAATGCTTTTGGGCGTGATGGTGAGGCTGGATTGGAGCGTCGTCCCGGTCGCTGGCGCGGCTATCGTCGGTCTCGATCTGCGGAGGGAGGCGCGGCAGCGGGTCGGGCGCCGAGCGCGCCTGTGGGAGCCGTGTCGGATCAGCTTGCGCCTGAGGTGCGGGCCTGGGTGAGTGAGCTTGAGCGGACCGTTGCCCGCCAGCAGTTGGAGTTGGATTTTTTCAGCGAAGCCTTGCAGCGTATCGAGGAGTCACGCCGGCCGAAGAGCGCGGCTGGCGAGACGGCGTCTACGCCGCCATCCAGGCGATGACGCAGCGGCAAGGCAGAATTCCGGTGGAACGGATGTGCCGGTTGGCCGGGGTGAGCCGGGCCGGCTTTTACCGGCATTGGCAGGAGCGCGCGCCGGCAGCGGAGGAGACCGACCTGCGCGACGCCATCCAGCGGTTGGCCCTGGCGCATCGGCATTACGGTTACCGGCGGATCACGGCGCTGTTGCGCCGGGAGGGGCGGCTGGTGAACCACAAGCGGGTGCTGCGGCTGATGCGGGAGGACACCCTGCTGTGTCTGCGGCGGGCGGCGTTCGTCCCGGCGACGACGGACAGCCGGCATGACTTTCCGGTCTGGCCCAACGTGGCACGCCGCTTGACGCTGAGCGGGCCGAACCAGCTGTGGGTTGCCGACATCACCTATGTCCGGCTGGGTAGGGAGTTCGCCTATCTGGCGGTTATCCTGGACGCCTGGTCGCGCCGGGTGATCGGCTGGGCACTGGCCGATCATCTGCGTGCGGAGCTGGCACTGGAGGCGCTCGACGGCGCCTTGGCCGCGCGCGGAGCGGGACCGATGGTTCACCACTCCGACCGAGGCGTTCAATATGCATGCCGGGCCTACATCGGGCGTCTGGAGGCTCATGGCGTCCAGCCAAGCATGAGCCGGGTCGGCTGCCCTTACGACAATGCCATGGCGGAGAGCTTCATGAAGACACTCAAGACCGAAGAGGTCGACGGTCGAGCCTACGCTGACATCGCCCAGGCGCGGGCCTGCATCGACCGCTTCATCGATGAGGTATACAATCGGCAGCGCCTTCACTCGGCCCTTGCTTACAGCCCACCGGTCGAGTTCGAAGAAAAATTCCCGCCACCAGGGCCGGGCGGCCGCCCGGCCCTGGTGGCATGACCAATCCGGAACAGTTTAACCGTCGTCTCAGCTTCGGGGGGCGGTCCACCACCCCGAAAACCGTTCCATAGCGTTCCAAACGTTCCACTCCCAGGGCGCCTCCCACCCTCAACCACCACCTCTAGAAAGAAACTCAATCTTTAACAAAACAAATTGATCACTCCAAAATAATGATGGCGCGGCTCCGGGTGCCTAGCTATCGTGACGCCTGAAATTGCGAATCCCGCCACTCCAATACGGCGTTCTATACCCAATGGTTATATCCAATGGGATAGAATATCCCAGAAGCGGCAGGCGTTGCTTTAGTGAGGCATGATGAGTGACTTGCAGACCCTGTCGCCGACCGAACTTGATCTGGCGACGCTGATCGTGAACACCCTCACCCTGGAAGCCGACCCGGAGGATATCGACCCGGACACCCCCCTTTATGGCGAGGGGCTGGGCCTCGATTCGATCGACATCCTGGAGGTGGCGCTCGCCGTCTCCAAGACCTATGGGGTGAAGCTGCGGGCGGATGACGAGAACAACACCAGGATCTTCGCCTCGCTGCGCACCCTGAACAGCCACATCCAGCAGCTCAAAGCCGCCTGATGCCATCCGCCGCCGCCTGGACCAGGGGAGGGGCCGCGGTGGGCGCCGGCCTGTCGCTGTTCGCGCTCTATCCCCTGCTGGTCCATGGCGCCATCGTCGCCGATCTCGATGCCGACACCGCGCTGGTGCTGGCGCTGGTGCAGGCCGGGGTGACCGGGCTGGTGGTCGGCCGGGCCGCGCCGCGCTTCCGCTGGATCGCGCTGGCCGGCGCCATCGCCCTGTTCGGCCTGTCCTGGCGTTCCGCCCGCGACGGGCTGCTGGCCGCCTCGGCGATCAGCCATGCCGCCATCTATGTCGGCCTCCTCGCCCTGTTCGGCCGCACCCTGCTGGCGGGACGGGAGCCGCTGATCACCTGGATCGCCCGGCGCATCCGCGGCAGTCTGACCGACGAGATGCTGGTCTACACCCGCCGCGTCACCATCGCCTGGTGCCTGTTCTTCGCCGGTCAGCTGGCGATGTCGGCCCTGCTGTTCGCCTTCGCCCCGCCCGCGGTCTGGTCCTTCTTCATCAACGTCCTCGACCTGCCGCTTGTCGCCGCAATGTTCCTGACGGAATACGCCTACCGCCTGCGCAAGTTCTGGAATTACTCCCACGGCTCCATCGCCGACGTCGTCCGCGTCTTTTCGGAGCGGCCAAACCCATGATGGTTTCGCAATGACGATGCTGTCCACCACCCGCCTGCCGCTGCTGCGCCACGGCGGTCCCGACGACCTGTTCGCCCTGCATGACGGCCGGCCGGTGACGGTGCGCGCCTACCTTGCCGCCGTGCGCGATCTGGCCCGCCGCCTGCCGGACGGCGCCTATCTGCTGAACCTGTGCGGCGACCGCCTGGGCTTCGCCGTCGGGTTGGGGGCCGCGCTGCTGCGCCGCCAGATCTGCCTGCATCCCCCCAACGACACCCCGGCCACGCTGCGCCAGCTGGAAGAGAGCTATCCCGGCCTGATCTGCCTGACCGATGCCGGAGCCACCTATCCCGGCATGACCTGCATCGAGGCGCTTCCTCCCGGCGGCCTTGACAGCTTGGCCGGCTCGCCCTTCGACGCCGACCTCGCCTTCCCGGCCGATCAGGTGGCGGCCATCGCCTTCACCTCCGGCTCCACCGGACGGCCGATGCCGCAGGTGAAAAGCTGGGGCACCCTGGTCCGCAGCGTCCATGGCGCCGGCACCGCGCTGGAGATCGCCGATCTCGGCCCAGCCGGTCTGGTCGGCACCGTTCCGCACCAGCACATGTACGGGCTGGAATCGGTCATCCTGCTGGCGCTCCAGCATGGCTTGGTCCTGCATGGCGGCCGGCCGCTGTTCCCCGCCGACATCGCCGCCAGCCTCGCCGACCTGCCCGGCCGCCGCATCCTGGTGACCACGCCGGTCCACCTGCAGGCCCTGCTCGCCGACGGCACCGCCCTGCCCCCGCTCGACTTCATCCTCTGCGCCACCGCTCCGCTGGCTCCCCAGCTCGCCATCGACGCCGAGGCCCGGCTGGGCGCTCCGCTGCACGAGATCTACGGCTGTTCGGAGACCGGTCAGGTCGCCGTCCGCCGCACCAGCGCCACGGCGGAGTGGCTCTGCATCGACGGCATCCGCCTGCGCCAGGACGAGCAGGGGACCTGGGCATCCGGCGACTTCCTCGACGGCGAGACGCTGCTGGCCGACGTGATCGAACTGAAGAGCGACACCCGCTTCATCCTGCACGGCCGCTCCGCCGATCAGGTCAACATTGCCGGCAAGCGCAGCTCGCTCGCCTTCCTCAATCACCATCTGAACTCGGTCGAAGGCGTGATGGACGGCGTGATCTTCATGCCGCGGGAGGGGGAAAGCGGGACCACCCGCCTCGCCGCCCTGGTAGTGGCCCCCGACCTGACCGCCGAGACGCTGCTGGCCCGCCTGCGCGAGCGGATCGACCCGATCTTCCTGCCGCGCCCCCTGCGCTTCGTCGATGCCCTGCCGCGCAACCCGACCGGCAAGCTGCCGCGCGAGGCCCTGCTGCGGATGCTCGACGACAGCCGACCCGACTAGGTGCCGACGCCGTGCCCAACCGCACCGACATCCACTTCCCCGCCGACCATCCCACCGCCGCCGGGCATTTCCCCGGCAACCCGATCATTCCCGGCGCGGTCCTGCTCGACACCGCCCTGACCGCCATCGCGGCGGCAGAGGGCCTGACCTCTGCTCCGAGCCGCCTGCGCTCCGCCAAATTCCTTCACCCGGTCCGCCCCGGTGACCGCATGCTGGTCGAATGGCATGCCGGCCCGACCGGCGGCATCGCCTTCACCGGCAGCGTGGAAGGCCGTCCCGTGATGACCGCCACCCTGATGACCGGCAGCGTGACCTCATGAAGCTCCCCCTGCGCGCCAAGCCGGCGACCGAAACCGCCGCCTCTCCCATCGCCCCGCCACCACCGCGCCGTCGTCGCAAGGAGTGGATGACCCGGCCGGAGCGCAGCACGACCGCGGCCATCAAGTTCATCGTCTGGGTCGCCCTGCGGCTCGGCCGGCGGGCGGCACGGCTGCTGCTCTATCCGATCTGCCTCTATTTCGTCCTGTTCTCGCGCAAGCCGCGCCGGGCGTCGGCGCTGTTCCTGTCCAGGGCGCTGGGCCGTACGCCCGGCTTCGGCGACCTGTTCCGCCACTATCACGTCTTCGCCGCCTGCCTGCTCGACCGCGTCTTCTTCCTGAACGACCAGTCCGACGATTTCGACATCCGCGTCCATGGCGAGGACATCGTCATCGACCTGATGCAGCGGGGGGAGGGCTGCCTGCTGATCGGCGCCCATATGGGCAGCTTCGAGGCGATCCGCATGCTGGGCCACCGCCAGCGCGACCTGCGCGTCAGTCTGGTGATGTACGAGGAGAATGCCCGCAAGATCAACTCGGTCCTCAACGCCATCAACCCGCTGCTGTCGATGGAGGTGATCGGGCTGGGCCGGCCGGATTCGATGCTGCGGGTGCGCGAAAGGTTGGACCAGGGCCATTTCGTCGGCATGCTCGCCGACCGCACCCTGGACGGGGAGGAGGAGGTCCGCCTGCCCTTCCTCGGCCAGCCCGCCGGCTTCGCGCTGGGGCCCTTCCAACTGGCGGCGATGCTGAAGCGGCCGGTGGTGCTGATGGTCGGGATCTATCAAGGCGGTCGACGCTACGACGTCCATTTCGAGCGCATCGCCGACTTCTCCGATGTGCCGGTACAGGACCGGCCGGGCCTTGTCCGCTGGGCAGCCGGGCGCTTCGCCGACCGGCTGGAGCATCACGCCCTGTCCTCCCCCTACAACTGGTTCAATTTCTATGATTTCTGGAAATAGACCGGCCCGCCGCCCAATCCTGGCGGCCTTGGGAACAGGCTTGGCCGCATTCCTGCTGGCGGGCGCCGCCGCACCGGCACCGGCGGCCGAATCCTGGGGGCTGGAGGATTTGTTCGCCCGCTTCGCCCGGGTTCCAAGTTCAAACGCCCGCTTCACCGAAACGCGCGAACTCGGCCTGCTGACCGCCCCGCTGGAGAGCAGCGGCACATTGACCTACCGCCGCCCCGATTTCCTCGAAAAGCGCACCCTGCAGCCCCAGCCGGAAAGCCTGCGGCTGGACGGCGACCGCCTGACCCTGACCCAGGCGGACGGAGCATCGCGCACGCTGTCGGTCTCCGCCATGCCGGAAATCCAGACCTATGTGGAGAGCATCCGCGCCACCCTGCGCGGCGACGTGCCGACCCTCATGCGCTTCTACGAGGTGGCTTTGGAAGGCACGCTGCAGGACTGGCGCATGCAGCTGACTCCGCGGGCGGAGGAGGCCCGCCAGACGGTGCAGCGCATCGTCATCGCCGGCCGCGACGCCGCGATCCGCCGGATCGAGGTTCTCCAGGCCGACGGCGACCGCTCCATCATGACCATCCAGCCCGACCCGGCATGACGGCCGCGGTGCGTAGGGGCGGATGGGCCGTCGCGCTGTGGCTGGCGGGGCTGATCGCCTGTGGCCTGCTGGTGGCGCGTACGCCGGTCACAGCCGACCTGTCCGCCTTCCTGCCGCGCTCCCCCTCCGCCACCCAGCAGTTGCTGGTCGACCAGCTGCGCGACGGCGTCGTCTCCCGCCTGATCCTGATCGCCATCGAAGGCGACGCACCGGATCACCTGACCGGCCTCAGCCGCGCGCTCGCCGCCCGGCTGCGCGGCGACCCGCTGGTGGCGGCGGTCGAGAATGGCGAGCGGACGGGGCGCGGTCCCGACGGCACCTATCTCTGGACCAACCGCTATCTGCTCAGCCCCGCCGTCACCGCCGACCGCTTCACCGCCGATGGTCTGCGCGACGCCCTGCAGAACGACCTGCGCCTTTTGCAATCGCCCGCCGGCATGGCCCTGAAGCAGGCCCTGCCGGCCGACCCCACCGCCGAGATCCTGCGCCTGACCGACCGGATGCTCGGCGACGCCGCGGGTCCGGCCAGCCGCGACGGCGTGTGGATGTCCACCGACGGGTCGCGGGCGCTGCTGCTTGTGCAGACCGCCGCTCCCGGCTTCGACATGGACGCCCAGCAGAAGACGCTCGACCTGATCCGCAGTGCCTTCGACGAGGCGCGGGCGACGACCGGCTCCGCCCGATTGGTGATGACGGGGCCGGCCGTCTTCTCCGTCCAGACCCGCGACCGGATCGAGGCGGACGCCACCCGCTCCTCCATCATCGCCACGGTCCTGGTGGCCGGCGTGCTGCTGCTGGTCTACCGCTCCTTGCGCGCATTGGCCCTGTCACTGCTTCCGGCGGCGACCGGTGCACTGGCCGGGGTCGCGGCGGTGGGCTTGAGCTTCGGCACGGTGCACGGAATCACGCTGGGCTTCGGCGTCACGCTGCTGGGCGAGAGCGTCGATTACGCCATCTATCTGTTCACCCAGACCCAGCCGGGCAGCCCGGCGCGCCGCACCCTGCTGCGCATCTGGCCGACCCTGCTGCTGGGGGTGGCGACCTCCGTCGTCGGGTTCGGCACGATGCTGTTTTCCAGCTTCAGCGGTCTGGCGCAGCTCGGCCTCTTCTCCATCACCGGGCTGGTGGTGGCATTGGCGGTCACCCGCTGGGTGTTGCCGGTCCTGCTGCCACGGGACTACTCCACCGAACGCCCGGCAAGGCTGGCGCCGCTGCTGACCGCCCTGACCCGCTCCGCCCCGGCTCTGCGCCTGCCGCTGGCCGGCGTGACGCTGTTGTCGCTGGCATGGCTGGCCTATCAGGGCCCGACCGTCTGGTCGGCGGAACTGTCCAGCCTCAGCCCGATCGCGGAAGCCGACCAGCGGCTTGACGAGGCGCTGCGCCGCGACCTCGGCGCCCCCGACGCCGGCCATCTTCTGGTCACCAGCGCTCCTACGATGGACGGGGCGCTGGCCGCCGCCGAACGCCTGTCCGCCCCGCTGGAAGCAGTGGCCCGCGACCATCAGATTGCCGGTTACGACTCCCCCGCCCTCGTCCTTCCGAGCCAGGCGGCCCAGCGCGCCCGCCAAGCCGCCCTGCCGCCGCCCTACCAGCTGCGCGCCGCCTTGACCCAAGCCCTGCAAGGCCTGCCCTTTCGCCCGGATGCCTTCGCCCCTTTCCTGGCCGACGCCGACAAGGCGCGGACCCAGCCGCTGCTGACGCCGGCCAGCCTGGACGGCACCAGCCTGAAGCTGAAACTCGACTCCCTGCTGGTCCGCACCGGCAGCGGCTGGACCGCCATGCTGCCCTTGCGCGGCGTCACCGACCCGCAGGCGCTCGGCATCCGGCTGGCCGGCGACCCGGCGGCGAAGGGCGCCATCCTGCTGAACCTGAAGGAGGAATCCGACAGCCTGTACCGCACCTATAGGCAGGAGGCGCTGACGCTGGCCCTCCTGGGCACCGTCGCCATCACGGTGCTGCTGGCCGCCGCCCTGAGGTCCGCCCGCTCGCTGGTCGCGGCGGTGATGCCGCTGGCCGCGGCGGTGGTCATCACCATGGCGCTGCTGACCTCACTGGGACAGGCACTGTCGATCTTCCATCTGGTGGGCCTGCTGCTGGTGGTCGGTGTCGGCTCCAACTATTCCCTGCTGTTCGAGCGGCCGGAGCCGTCCGTGGCCTTGCGCGAGCGCACCGTCGCATCCGTCGCCATCGCCAACCTCTGCACGGTCATCGGCTTCGGCACCTTGGCGTTTTCAGCGATCCCCGTGCTGCATGGCATCGGCATGACGGTGGCCGTCGGCGCCTTCCTCAGCCTCGCCTTCGCCGCGGTGCTGAGCCGGCAGCAGCCCGCCGGAGCGGAGGGTCCGAGCCATGGCTGAGCGCCGCTGGACCCCATCTCCCCTGCTGCATGCATCGGCCGCCCTGCATGTCGCCGCCTTGGCCGGTGTGGCGGCTTTGCCCGCGGCATGGCCCTGGGCGCTGGGGGCGGTGGCCGGCAACCATGTCCTGCTTGGCGCCATAGGGCTCTGGCCGCGCAGCAGCCTGCTCGGCCCCAACCTGCGCCGCCTGCCGGTGGAGAATGCGCGGCGGGGCGAAGTCGGTCTCTGTTTCGACGACGGCCCCGATCCGGAGGTCACTCCCGCGGTCCTCGACCAGCTCGACCGCGCAAACGCCAAGGCAAGCTTCTTCTGCATCGCCGACCGCGCCGCCCGCCACCCCGCCCTGATCGACGCCATCATGCGCCGCGGCCATACGGTGGAGAACCACAGCTGGCGTCATTCCCACCGCTTCGCCGCCATGGGCATCGGCGCCATCCGCCGCGAGGTCGGGGAGGCGCAGCGCATCCTGAGCGACCTTGCCGGCCGGCCGCCCCGCTTCTTCAAGCCGCCGGCCGGCCTGCGCAATCCGCTGCTCGACCCCGTGCTCGCCGGCTTCGGCCTGCGTCTGGCGACCTGGACCCGGCGCGGCTTCGACGCGGTGCGGCGCGACCCGGCCGGGGTGGAGCGGCGCCTCGTCCACAAGCTCAGTCCCGGCGACCTGCTGATGCTGCATGACGGCTCGGCAGCCCGCGACGGCAACGGCGATGATGGCGGCCGGCCGGTGGTGCTGACGGTGCTGCCCCGCCTGCTCGATACCCTGACCGCCCGAGGGTTGACGGCCGTATCGCTGGAGGTGGTGGCCGATGACTGACGCCGTCTTCCGCGATCTGGTCGCCGGCGCCGCGCGGCCTTATCGCCGCTGCGGCCGTTACGCCTGGCATTTCGCCAAGGGCAAGCTGGCCGGCGACCCCGTCTTCCGCCACCTGATGAGCCGGCCGCTGCTGCCAGCCCGTGGCCGGCTGCTCGACCTCGGCTGCGGCCAGGGGGTTCTGACGGCGCTGCTGCGAGCGGCGGCGGAGCGGCACGCAGCCGGTGATTGGCCGGCCGACTGGCCCGCGCCTCCCGCCGCCCTCGTCACACAGGGTGTCGAACTGTCGCCCAGACGGGTGCGGATCGCCCAATCGGCGTTGGGCGTCGACGCCGTCGTCCAGGGCGACATCCGCAACGCCGACCTGCCGGCCTGCGACGCCATCGTCATCCTCGATGTGCTGCTCTACCTCAGCCGGAGCCAACAGGAGGCGATACTCGCCCGCTGCGCCGACGCACTGGAGCCCGGCGGACTGCTGCTGCTGCGGGAAGCGGACGCCGACGGCGGCCTGCCCTTCCAGGTCACCCGCTGGGCGGAGCAGATCGCCTGCGCCGCCCGCGGTCGCTGTCGCCAGCCTTTGACCTACCGCCCGGCGGCGGAGTGGTCCGCCCTGCTGGCCGTCCAGGGCTTCGCCACGGAGGCTCTGCCGATGAGCCAGGGCACACCATTCGCCAACACCTTGTTCATAGGCCGCCGAAGCAACGCCTCAGTCCAAATTTGTCCTTCCGGGCATGAATTTTCCAATGCTAGCATTTCACCGGAAATGAAACCGCAATCCACCGCCCGCCCTGTCCAACGATCATAAGAACTTCATCGTGCATCCACTTTCCCTAAGCCATATGAGCATCGTCAGCAGTCTTGGTGCCGGCCAGGATGCAACCCTGGATGCTCTGCGCAACGGCCGGGGCGGCCTGAAACCTTGCAGATTCGAGACGGTCACGCTCGACACGCACATCGGCGAGGTGGCGGGCGTCGATGACACACGCCTGCCGCCGGAGCTTGCAAGCTATGACTGCCGCAACAACCGGCTGGCCGAGATGGCGCTGCACCAGGATGGCTTCGCCAAAGCGGTCGCCGCGGCGCGCGAGCGTTACGGCGCCGACCGGATCGGGGTTTTCCTCGGCACCAGCACCTCCGGCATCCTGTCGGCCGAACTGGCGTTCCGGGCGCGCGATCCGCAGACCGGAGCCCTGCCCGCCACCTTCAGCTTCGCCACCACCCACAGCACCGGCTCGCTCGCCGACTTCGTCCGCCGGCGGCTGGGGCTGGAAGGGCCGGCCTTCGTCGTTTCCTCCGCCTGCGCCACCACCTCGAAGGTCTTCGCCAACGCCGCGCGCATGATCGCCACCGGCCTGTGCGACGCCGCGGTGGTCGGCGGGGCCGACAGCCTGTGCCTGACGACGCTCTACGGCTTCCATTCGCTGGAGCTGGTGTCTCCCACCCCCTGCCGGCCCTTCGACGCGGAGCGCAGCGGCGTCTCGCTCGGCGAAGGCGCCGGCTTCGCCCTGCTGGAGCGGGCGGATCCCAAGCCGGTCCCCGGCACCATCCATCTGCTGGGCGCCGGCGAGAGCAACGACGCGCACCACATGTCGACCCCGCATCCGGAAGGGCTGGGCGCCCGGCTGGCGATGGAACGGGCGCTGGCCAGCGCCGGCCTGCGCCCCGAGGACATCGACTACGTCAACCTGCACGGCACCGCGACCACCTATGGCGACGCGGCGGAGGATCAGGCCATCACCGGTCTGCTCGGCACCCGCACCCCGGTCAGTTCCACCAAGGGCTACACCGGCCACACGCTGGGGGCCGCCGGCATCGTCGAAGCGATCATCAGCGTGCTGGCGCTGCGCACCGGCCTGATCCCCGGAAGCCCGCAGACCCGCAATCTCGACCCTACCCTGCGCAGCCGCTACCTTCAGGCCAACGAAAACGGACGGCTCGACCGGGTGATGACCAACTCCTTCGGCTTCGGCGGCAGCAACAGCAGCCTGATCTTCGGGTGGGCTGCCTGATGCGGGCCTATGTCGAGGGCATCGGCCTGCTCGGCCCCGGTCTTCCGGGCTGGGCGGAGTCGCGCGGCATCCTCGCCGGCGACAGCCCCTATGTCGCGACGCCGGCCGTGCTGACCGCCAGTCCTCTCCTGCCCCCAGCCGAACGGCGCCGCAGCGTGCCCACCGTCAAGCTCGCCATGGCGGTGGGGGCGGAGGCGCTGGCGCAGACCGGCCGCGACCCGGCAACCGTCGCCACCGTCTTCACCTCATCCAGCGGCGATCCCGACACCCTGCACCAGATCCTGGAGACGCTGGCGACGGAGGAGCGCGACATCTCGCCGACCCGCTTCCACAACTCCGTCCACAACGCGCCTGCCGGCTATTGGAGCATCGCCACCCGATGCCGCGAGCCATCCACCAGCCTGTCGGCCCATGACGAGAGCTTCCAGACCGGCCTGCTGGAGGCGGCGGCGGAGGTCTCGGCCGATGGCTGGACCGTCGGGCTGATCGCCTACGACCTGCCTTATCCGGAGCCATTGAACAAGGTCCGTCCCATTGCCGGCATCTTCGGCACCGCCCTGGTGCTGACCCCGCAACCGACCGATCGCTGCCTCGCCCGGCTGGAAATCGGCCTGTCGCGCGGAGATGAGCCGGTCAGCCGCATGGCCGACCTAGGGCTGGAGGCCCTGCGCACCGGCAACCCGACCGCCCGCGCCCTGCCGCTGCTGGCGGCGCTGGCACGGGTCGGCGCGGGCGGCGCCCCGGAAACGGCGGTGCTGGACCTGCCGCCGGGCGGCCGGGTTGTGGTGCGGGTCGGCGCATCATGCTGATGACGCGCGAGCAGCTGGCGGCGCTGATTCCCCATGCCGGCACCATGTGCCTGCTGGACGGCGCACTGTCCTGGGATCGCGGCCGGATCCGCTGCATCGCCCGCAGCCACCGCGACATGGACAACCCGCTGCGCCATGCCGGTCGGCTTGCCGTTCTGTGCGGCGTCGAATATGCATCCCAGGCGATGGCGGTGCATGGCGGGCTGACGGCCGGCGGCGAGCGCCCGGCCGCCGGCTATCTCGCCAGCCTGCGCGACATCGCCTGCCATGTCGCCCGGCTCGACGACATCGCGGAGGATCTGGTCATCGACGCCGAAAACCTGACCGGCGAGGGCAGCCGCGTGATCTACGCCTTCACCCTGTCGGCCGGCGGCCGGGAACTGCTGAGCGGCCGGGCGGCGGTGGTGATCGATGCGGGCGGCGCGGAAATGGGGGATTCATGAAACGCGCACTCGTCACCGGCGGCAGCGGCGCCCTGGGTGCCGCCATCAGCAGGGCACTGGCGGCCGACGGCCACCATGTGCTGGTCCACGCCAACGGCTCCCCTGCCCGCGCCGCCGCCCTGGCGGCGGAGATCGCGGCATCCGGCGGATCGGCGGAAGCAATCGCCTTCGACGTCACCGATGCGGAGGCCACCGCCGCCGCCCTGGAACGGCTGCTGGAGTCCGGCCCCATCCAAATCCTGGTCAACAATGCCGGCATCCACGACGATGCGGTGATGCCGGCGATGCGGCGGGAACAGTGGGGCCGCGTCATCGACGTGTCGCTGAACGGCTTCTTCAACGTGACGCAGCCGCTGCTGATGCCGATGATCGGCACGCGCTGGGGCCGGATCGTCAACCTGTCTTCGATGGCGGCCGTCGCCGGCAACCGCGGGCAGACCAACTATGCCGCCGCCAAGGCCGGGCTGCATGGCGCCACCAAGTCGCTGGCGCTGGAACTGGCGCCGCGCGGCATCACCGTCAACGCGGTGGCGCCCGGCATCATCGCTTCACCCATGGCCGACGCCGCCTTCGACACGGAGACGGTCAAGCGGATGGTGCCGATGAAGCGCGCCGGCCGGCCGGAGGAGGTGGCTGACCTCGTCGCCTTCCTGGCCTCCGACCGCGCCGCCTATATTTCCGGCCAGATCGTCTCGATCAACGGAGGAATGATCTGAGCGGCCGGGAGCGCACCCGCCGGACCGCCAGCATCGGCAGCCGGCCGATGAAGCCCAGCATCAACCGGGTGTGCATCCAGGTCAGCAGGGCGTTGTCCCGGACATAGTTGAAATGCGACACCCCGCCCTCCTCCGCCTTGAAATAGCGGACCGGGGCGGGGACGTTGATGGTCGGCAGGCCCTGCCAGCACAGCCGCACCGCCGCCTCCGGATCGAAGTCGAAGCGCCGCATCCACGGATTGCGCCGCATCGCCGCGCGCAGGGGCTTGATCGGATAGACGCGGAAGCCGAACAGCGAATCGCCGATCCCGCCCCACAGCGTCTCCAGGTCGGCCCACCAGTTGGAGATCTTGCGCCCGCCCACCCGCAACCGCGGCGCGCCGGCATCGAACACCGGCTTTCCCAGCACCAGCGCGTCGGGGTTGGCCATCGACACCCCCTGGAACTGCGGAATGCGGTCGGCCGGATGCTGGCCGTCGGCGTCCATCGTCAGCACATGGGTGAAGCCGCAGCGCTCCGCCTCCTCCAGCCCATGCAGGACGGCGGCGCCCTTGCCGCGGTTGACCGGCAGTTCCAGCACGCGCAGGTGCGGATCCTCGGCGGCCATCTCCCGCAGTTCCGCCGGCGTTCCGTCGGTGCTGCCGTCGATGACGACCCAGACCGGCGCCCAATGCGCGCGGGCATCCCGCACCGTCTCGAACAGCTTCGGGCCGGTGTTGTAGCTGGGGATCAGGACCAGATGGCTGGTCGAGGCGTCGGGTATCACAGCTCTGTCCTGTAGTGGCGTTCCAGATCCCCGACCAATCCACGCACGTCGGTCGGCGGATCGAAGCGGCGGCCGAGGCGGACGGTGTAGACCAGCGGGAACTCCGGCTTGCGGAACAGCGGCCAGCCCTTGCCGAGGAAGTTGCTGTTGGCGTCGATGAAGACGGTCTGCACCGGCGCCCCCGCCGTCTTGGCGATCAGGGCGAAGCCGCCCTTCAGCGGGTTGACCGGCGCCCGTTCCGTCCGGGTGCCTTCGGGGAAGATCAGCAACTGGTGGCCCGCGCGCACCCGCTGCGCCGCCATCTTGACCAGCGAGTTCGGCGCGTCGTTGCGGATATAGCCGGCCATCCGCGCCCCGCCGCCGAAGAGGAGGTTGTCGTAGACCGGGGCCTTGGCGATACAGACGACGTCCGGCAAGCGCGAGATCAGCAGCACGGCATCCAGGATCGACGGATGGTTCGGGCAGATCAGCAGGCCGCCGTCACCCTTCAGCGAATCCAGCGCCGACAGGTCGGTCCTCAGCACGCCGCAGGCCCGCAGCGTGCCGAGATAGAGGCGAAATCCCGTCTTGATCGCCTGCCGTCCGAGCGGCCCTGCGATCCGGCGCGGCAGAAGCGGACCGATCAGCGCCGCCGTCAGGCTCCAGGCCAGCGACATCAGGCCGAACAGGAACAGCAGGCCGAAGAACAGGGGATACTCCCACGCCCGCCGGACCGTGCCGAGAAAGCCTAGACCGCGTCGCCCACGGGGGTGCGCACGTTCTGCCGCCGTTTCCGCCATGCCATGTAGTTCCTTTTGAAGTCCAGCAGGGCGTTCATGTAGTAGATCGCCTTGAATATCCTCAGCCGTGCCTTGATCGGTGACGGACGGAAGACGTCGCCGGCCAGAAGCGACAGCAACGCCTCCTCCACCCGGAAGACGTTGCGTGGTCCCATGAACAGGTTGCGCAGCGCCGGCGTCGTCACCCGGTAGATGTACCAGGAAAAGGTGCCGATGCCCTGGCGGACCGTCCGCTCGAATTGCTTCAGCACCTGTTCCTGGCGCGCCGGCTCGCGCAGGCAGGCATCGACCGCCTCGGCCCCTTCGAAGGCGCTGGTCATCGCCAGATAGACGCCGGTGGAGAACACCGGGTCGATGAAGGCGAAGGCGTCGCCCAGCATGACGTAACCCGGCCCCGACATGCGGTCCGCCTGATAGGAGAAGTTGCCGGTCCCGGTCACCGGGCCGGTCAGTTCCGCCCCCTCCAGCCGCTCCGCCAGCGCCGGGCAGAGCGCCACCGTATCAAGGAAGAATTGGGTCTGGTCGGTCTTGCGCGTCTTGAAGTAATAGGGCCAGCATACCGCCCCGACGCTGGTGGTGCCGTCCGCCAGCGGGATGAACCAGAACCAGCCATGGTCGAACCAGAAGACGGTGATGTTGCCTTCCGCCTTGCCCGGCAGCCGCTTGGCGCCGGTGAAATGGCCGAACATCGCCGCGCTGTTGTGCTTGACGTTGCGCCGCTTGATGCCGAAGCGGGATGCCAGCAGCGTGTCGCGGCCGGACGCATCGACCAGGAAGCGGGTGCGCAGGGTGCGGATCGTGCCGTCCTCCTGCCGCGCGGTGACGGTGGTGCCCTCGCCGCCCTGGATGTCGACGTCCGTCACCTTGCAGCCCTCGACGACGGTGGCGCCCTTGGCGGCGGCGTTGCGGATCAGGATGTGGTCGAATTCCGACCGCCGGACCTGAAAGGCGTAGGGCTTTGCCTTGTCCCAGGCGTTGGCGAAATCGAAGGTGACCGCTTTGCCATGATAGGGGGACACGAATTCCGCCCCATATTTCAGCATGCCGATCCGCTCCACCTCCTCCAGTACGCCCAGCCGCTCCAGCAGGGGCAGGTTGCAGGGAAGCAGGGATTCACCGATGTGGAAGCGCGGGTGATGGTCCTTTTCCAGCAGAACCACCCGATGACCCTTCCCGGCCAGCAGCGCCGCCGCGGTCGACCCGGCAGGCCCGCCGCCCACCACCAGAACATCGCAGTCGTAATCGGAACCGTTCGACACCATGGGCTTTGCCGCTCTCCGCTTGTCCCGCATTGGGGTGTTCGAGGTGGATACCCGTTTCTGGCACAGCGACCGGCTGCTCTTGCCGAAATTTACCGCACCCCGTTGCGCGCAATCCAGGGACAAAACCCCGACACTGCCCTTTATCCGGGGCCTACCCGAAAGGATATATCCACCTTCCACCGATATCAGCGTTCGCTGTTTCAGTATCTCCGCGCAGCAATGTTTCAGAAGGATTTCGACGCTGCCGCACAGTGCTGCCCGATCCCGCCAATGCACTTGAGACTTCGCAACTGGCTTGAGTGATTACCCATTTGGCGACATGCAAACCTACTTGCCTGCCGGGTTCCGCGCCCACAAGATACCCACGGCCTGTAGCCGAACAGCTCAACCGGGGATGCGTGGTGCGTGTGTTGCCAACGACGTTTGCCGTTGCCGCCTGCGCCGTGAAGGAGACACCGCCGTGCCGACCGAATCCTCCCCCCGCGTCGGCGCCGCCGTCGAACCGCATCCGGTGCTGGACGCCTATTATGGCGACAAGGCGGAACGGCAGCATTTCGTCCGCGGGCTGTTCAACCGCACCGCCCACCACTACGACCGCATCAACGCGATCTTCGCGCTGGGCTCCGGCTCCTGGTACCGGGCGCAATGCCTGCGCCGGGCGGGCTTGCGGCCGGGCATGCGGGTGCTGGACGTCGCCATCGGCACCGGTCTGGTCGCACGGGAGGCGGTGGCGCTCTGCGGCAATGCCGACGACGTCATCGGGTTGGACCTCAGCGAAGCGATGCTGGCCGAGGCGCGGCGCAGCCTGCCCATCCCGCTGATCCAGGGCGTGGCCGACGCGCTGCCGCTGGCCGATGCTAGCGTCGATCTCGTCACCATCGGCTACGCATTGCGCCATGTCGGCGACCTGACCGCCACCTTCCGCGAGTTCCGCCGCGTGCTGCGCCCCGGCGGAACCGTGCTGGTGATGGAGATCGGCCGGCCGCGCCGCCCGGTCACCCGGCACCTGATGAACGCCTATCTCGGCATGGTTGTGCCGGCGGTCTCACGCCTCAGTGGCGGCGGCGAAAGCGGGCGGACGCTGATGCGCTATTACTGGGAAACCATCGACCGTTGCGTGGAACCGGAGGTCATCACCGCTGCGATGGCGGCGGCCGGGCTGGCACAAGTGCGTTGCGACACCGATTACGACCTGTTCAAGAACTACAGCGGCAAGCGGCAGGTCGATGCCGCGGCGTAGCGGTGGCGCGGCCGGCAGGCTGCCTGTTGTTACTACCCCTCTCAGGCGTTCCTCATCCGCCTTTGCCAATGCTGGCAACCGGTTATCGCCCTCATAGTCGCCTCTACATGGCCACGGCCGGAACAGAACCAATAGGAAAAAGACATGGTGGGGAAGACGACTTGGGCGGCATTGTCCGCGGTGGCGCTGCTGATCGGCTGCGCCGGGCAACAGCAGGGTACGGCCAGCAGCAACGGGACGACGACGACCGCATCCGCCGCGCCGTCGACGCCGGGCGCCAGGATGGTGAAATCGCGCGACGGCCGGTACGAGGGCGAGGTGATCGGCACTCCCGCCCCCGGCAGCCGCTTCGCCAAGCTGCAGATCGGCATGACGATGGAGGAGGTCTCCACCCTGATCGGCGCGCCCGACAACATGATCCGGCACGAGACCGGCAAGCGTTGGATCCCCTTCTATTTCGGCAACGACGCCCAGCGTCTGCAGGTCATCTACCGCAACGAAGGCTGCCTGACCTATACCGGTGGCAACGTCTTCGGCGGCGGCGGTTCGGAACTGATCCGCATCACCGTCGCACCGAAGGGCGGCTGCCTGGACACCTGACGGCACAACGGGAAAAGGGAACAAAACCTCCAACGCCGGGATGAATGAGGGCCGGCCGGACACGATGAAAGGGCGCGGCTTCTGGAAAGCCGCGCCCTTTCATGACATCGCCGCAACCCGCCCGGTCAGGCATTGGTCGGCAGACGGTTCTTCTCGATTGCCATCTGCTCCGTCTTGGCGGTGGCGATCACCGCCTTCTGGAGCTTTTCGAAGGCACGCACCTCCAGCTGACGCACGCGCTCGCGCGAGACGTGGAAGGTCTGGCTCAGCTCCTCCAGCGTCAGCGGTTCGTCACGCAACCGGCGGGCGACCAGAATCCGGCGTTCGCGGTCGTCCAGCACCCCCAGCCCCAGCTTCAGGAACTGCTGGCGCCGACGGCGTTCCTCGGAGTCGGCGAGAGTCGTCTCCTGGTCCGGCCGCTCGTCGGCCAGCAGGTCCTGCCACTCGGCATCGCCCTCTTCCGACAGGCCGACATTCAGCGAGCGGTCGTTGCCCAGGCGGCGGTTCATCTCCACCACCTCGGTCTTCGACACGTTCAGTTCGGTCGCGATGCTCTCCACCGCTTCCGGCGACAGATCGCCACTCTCCAGTTCCTGCATCCGCGCCTTCAGGCGGCGCAGGCTGAAGAACAGCTTCTTCTGCCCGGCGGTGGTGCCGATCTTCACCAGCGACCAGTTGTGCAGGACATATTCCTGGATCGCCGCACGCACCCACCAGGACGCATAGGTGGCGAAGCGGAACCCCTTGGCGGGATCGAACTTCTGCGCAGCCTGCATCACGCCGACATTGCCTTCCGCCACCAGATCGGCCAGCGGCAGGCCATAGCCGAGATAGCCGCGGGCCATCTTGACGACGAGACGCAGATGGCTGCCCACCAGCTTGTCGAGCGCGGCCGGATCCTGATGGTCGTGCCAGCGGACGGCCAGATCGAGTTCCTGTTCCGGCGTCAGGTACTGATACTTGCGGGCGTCCTGCAGATAGAGCTGCATCGGTTCCGCAGTACGGGGTTCTGAAATACGGGTTTCTGCGGTGCGGGTTGTGGCGGTATCGGATTGAGCGGTGCGGGTTTCAGCGTTGCGCTGCATGGTGTCTCTTTTTCTCCCAGCCGACGGGAACGGCGCCGCGGGCAAAGGCCCCGGCGTTGATCGGGTCGGTCCTGTTGAAGGTCGGGTTTTTGGTTCGTTGCGTTGCCGGCATTCGACGCTGCTGGACGGCGTGCACCGGGCTTCGGTGCGGAAACGGGCAAAGAGGGGCCCTCTCCAGCCCCGCGGGCGGCGCCGCGCCGGGGAAGGTGGCGCCGCAGCCAGCAAGGTGCAGGGCCGGAGAGGAGCGGCAGGGCCAGGCGGTCAGCGCGGCCGAACCGGGGAATTGCAAACAGTCATATGGGCGAAAGCCGTTCTTTCGGGGTCGGCGCCATCAACGGCGCAACGAACACTATATAGGAATTTTGACAACGCATTAAAGGGGCGCCCAGGCGAATTTTCCTGGCACCCTGGCTGACGCTTGGCTCCCGCCTCGATTTCCGGGAACGCTGGCTCAGATGGGATGGCCTTCGCCCGCTTTCAACCCCACTTTTTCCGCCATCGAACATCTTTCGAATTTCCATGCAAATTCGCAATTTCATCGACGGATTGACACTTAAATCACAGAAAATAACTCATCATAAAAAATGTTTAGAAAGTCTAATCACTGTCCGTTGATAAATCAGCCGTGGTATTTTTTGGATGTCACTTGCAGTCCTACCTCTTCTGCGCTTACCGTCGGGCTGTTTCCAGCATCCACCGACCCGAGGCTAGAGCCGACATGCTTGAAGACATCGTCATCGACACTCCTGTCGACCGGCCGCACTCTTCCGGCCAGACTGCCAGTCAGACCGCAAGCCGTGCGTCGTCCCAGCCTCTGCGCGTCGCGGTGCTGTGGAAGACGCCGAACCTCGGCCTCTATTCGAACGCCGCCTTCGACGACCTGTACAACGGCATCGGGCACAACAACGGCAATCTTGCCTTCGTGCATTCGATCTGCAGCCACATCGCCAACCCGGTGAAGCATTTCAGCTGGGGCTCCTCGGCCGAGACGCTGCGGAACAACGCCGACATCATCGTCATTCCCTGCGCCAACCAGCTGGGCCGCCACACCGATTACGGTCAGATGGCCGAGAATCTGGAAAAGTCCGGACTGCCGATCGTCGCCATCGGCCTCGGCGCCCAGGCGAACAGCTACGACCACGACATCGAACTCAGCCCCGGCACGCTGCGCTGGGCGCAGGTGATCGCGGCGTCGAACCCGTCGTCGGCAACGTCGCCCAACATCTACACCCGCGGCGCCTACACCACGGCGCAGCTGGACAAGCTCGGCATCACCGGTTCGCTGCCCGGTGGCTGCCCGTCGCATTTCCTCAACCAGGCGCCGGGCTTGGGCAAGAAGATCCACGCCAACTGGTCGGCGCTCGACCTGCCGCGCTCGATCACCGTGGCCGGCGGCCATCAGGCTTGGGTCAAGACGCGGGAGATCGAGCACCAGCTGATCGCCCTGATGATGGATCCCATCGCTCCCGGCCAGTACATCGTGCAGTCGATGGGCGAGATGATCCGCGCCTCGCGCGGGCTGTTCGACAGCATCGATCCGCACGCGCTGAAGGAAATCCACCGCCACACCGTGCCGCATTACTCCTTCGAGGAGTTCAAGGTCTGGTGCCGGAACTACATGCGCTCCTACTATGACGTGCCGGCATGGATGGACACCCTGCGCCAGCAGGACCTGACCATCGGCTGCCGCTATCACGGCGTCGCGCTGGCGATCCAGGCGGAGCGGATGGGCCTGACGGTCACCATCGATTCCCGCACGCGCGAACTGTGCGAGAACACCGGCGTCCCCTATGCCGACGCCGCCGACCTGACGATGCCGCTGACCCGCAGCCGGCTGAAGTCGCTGATCAATTTCGATGCCGACGCCTATGACCGCCACCGCGCGGAGTCGGCCGCCCGCTATCTGGATTTCCTGATCGCCAACCGGCTGCAGCCGGCGCCCTTCCTGAAGTCCATCGCAAACGGCAAGTGACGGGACAAGTGGGGGCCGCCATGCTCAACCGGACTGCCGCGTTCCTGCTGACGTTGAGCATGGTCGCCGCTCCCGCCCACGCGCTGACGATCAAGAAGACGGGGGAGCCGGAAACGGTGACTTCCTGGCAGCGCGACGCCTGCGCCGAAAGCGATGCGCCGGACACCCCGGCGCGCGCCTTCCGCGACGCCGGCGGCACGGTCCATCTGATCGCGTCCCATTCCACCGCGCGGGCACTGACCGGTCCGTCGCTGGACGCCGTGCGGCCGAATTGTGCGGTGATCTTCCAGGGCCACGGTCAGGACGATCCGCGCCTGCATGACGACCGCAGCTGGATTTCGTCCTTCTACACGCCGGACGGCACCACCGTCTTCGCCCTGGTGAGCAACGAGTTCCATGCCCAGAAACGCCCTGCGCTCTGCCCGTCCGGCCAATACATGCGCTGCTGGCGCAACAGCGTCACCGCGGCGGTCTCCACCGACGGCGGTGCGAGCTTCCGGCTGAGCGCTGCCCCACCCAACCACACCGTCGCCACGTTGCCCTATCCCTACGGCGGCGACGTCGGCCAGCGCACCGGCTATTTCGCGCCCAGCAACATCGTCCGCAACGGCGACCACTGGTACGCCTTCCTATGGGCCGAGCGGTTCGGGGCGCAGAAGCGCGGCGCCTGCCTGATGCGGACGGACAATCTCGCCGATCCGCACTCCTGGCGCGGCTGGGACGGCAAGTCCTTCTCCGTCAGCTTCGTCCGGGACGATCAAACCAGAGACGCCCCGGAAGCCCATCTCTGCGCCCCGGTCGCCCCCGATGTCCTGCAAGGCACTGTGCGCAGCATCGTCCGCCACCGCGCCAGCGGCCTGTTCATCGCCACGCTGGCGATGACCCGCGACGGCCGCACCGGCATCTGGACCACGACCTCGGCGGATCTGGTGAGCTGGTCGAAGCCGGAGCTTCTGTGGGCAGCCCCGCTGCTGTTCCGCTACGGATGCGGCGACAAGGCGGCCTTCGACTACCCCGCCCTGCTCGATCCCGGCAGCCAGGGCCGCAACTTCGACGATGTCGGCAAGACCGCCTACGTCTACATGACGCGGCTGAACCTGGACAAATGCAAGATCACCTGGAACCGCGACCTCGTCCGCATGCCCGTGGAAATCGGCGGCAACTGACCGGAGCGCCCGTCAGGGCGGGCGGTTCCAGGGTGGCGGCGACAGCCGGTCCGCGATCCAGTCGGCAAAGGCGCGGGTCTTGCCGGCGGTGAATCGGCCGGACGGGCGGACCAGATGGATGGCAGCTTCCCCGCCGCCGCCCCTGCCGGCGTCGCTCCCGATCTCCCAATCCGGCAGCACGCGGACCAGACGCCCGCCGGCCAGTTCCCGCCCGATCAGCCATTCCGAACACACCAGCAGCCCTATTCCGGCCACCGCGGCATGGACGAGGCTGTCGACATTGTCGGTCAGCAGCGGTCCGGACAGCCGCACACGCACCCGTTCGCGCCCCCGGCTGAAATGCCAATCCGATGGCGAGTCGAACAGCGCGAACAGCAGCGCGTCATGGCCGGCGAGATCGGCCGGCTCCTGCGGGACTCCCCTTGCGGCGAGGTAGGATGGCGCGGCGCAGACCAGCCGCCGTTCCGCCCCCAGCCGGCGGGCCACCAGCGAGCTGTCGGGCAGCCGGCCGATGCGGATGGCAAGGTCGAACCCCTCCCCCACCAGATCGACGAAACGGTCGCTGTAGAAGGCTTCGATCCGCACGCGCGGAAAAGCGGTGAGGAAGTCGGGCAGAAGCGGCGCCACCCACAGCCGCCCGAACGCCTCCGGCAGCGACAGCCTCAGCGTTCCCTGCGGCACCGCCCCGGCGTCGGCGGCCTCCCGCTCCGCATCGGCCAGCAGGGTCAGGGCCATGCGCGCCCGGTCGGCGAAGCGGCGCCCGGCTTCCGTCGGCGTCACCCGTCGGGTCGTGCGCTCCAGCAGCCGGACTCCCAGCCGCCGTTCCAACGCCGACACCCGGCGCGACAGCACGGAGGCGTCGCGGTTCAGCACCCGCGCCGCCGGTGCGAAGCCGCCGGTGTCGAGAACCGCCAGAAAGGCGGCGACCTCCTCCAGCCCCTGATCGCTCAATTCGTGCATGATGTGCAGCAATATCATGCAGACACACTGGATTAAAGGCTCAAGCGCAACGGGCTAGCTTCGCGTCACACATCACAGCAAGCAAGGAACCATCCCGATGCGCGCCTATCAGCTTGAAGCCCCCCGTCTCGACGCCCTCCGCATCGCCGAGTTGCCGCGCCCCACTCCGGGCGCGGGCGAGGTGCTGGTCCGCCTGCGCGCCGCCAGCCTGAACTATGTCGATCTGGCGGTGGCGACCGGTGCCTTCCCCGTGCCGTCGCTGCCGCTCATCCCCGTCGCCGACGGTGCGGGGGAAGTGGCGGAGATCGGTCCCGGCGTGACCGGACTGACGGAAGGCGACCGGGTCATCCCGCATTTCCTGCCGGATTGGCAGGCCGGCGCGCTGCCGCCGGTCGCCGGGCGGCGGATGCGCGGCATCAATATGCCCGGTTCGCTCGCCGATTACGCGGTGGTCCCCGCCACCAGCCTCGTGCCGGTGCCCAACCACCTGTCCTTCACCGAGGCGGCGACCCTGCCCATCGCCGCGACCACGGCATGGCGGGCGATCCGCACCGGCGCGGTCCGTCCGGGAAGCACCGTGCTTCTGCTCGGCACCGGCGGCGTCAGCCTGTTCGCCCTGCAATTCGCCAAGGCGTCGGGCGCCCGCGTCATCATCACCTCCTCCTCCGACGCGAAGCTGGAGCGGGCGAAGGCGCTCGGCGCCGACGAGGCGATCAACTACAGGACGACCCCCGATTGGGACGCGCGGGTTCTGGAGCTGACCGGCGGGGCCGGCGTCGATCTGGTGGTGGAGACCGGCGGCGCCCAGACCTTCGCCCGGTCCTTGAACGCCACGGCGGAGGAAGGCACGGTCTTCGTCATCGGCTTCCTCAGCGGCGCCGACCTCCAGGCCTCGCTGTTCCCGATCATCATGAAGATGCTGAAGGTGGTCGGCAGCAACACCGGATCGGTGGCCGACCTGCGCGAGGCCGTCCGCGCCGTCGACGCCGGCCAAATCCGCCCGGTGGTCGACCGCGTCCATGACTTCGAGGATGCGGCCGGCGCCTATGCCACCCTGTCGCGCGGCAGCCATTTCGGCAAGATCGCCATCGCGCTGGGGACCGGCGGCTGATCCCGCAAACAGCCGTTGCGAAGCGCTGGCCGGCAACCGATGTCTCGGCATGGCACCCGATAAGGAGCAGCGCCATGCCGCAGGATGATCCTTTCGACCTCCAGCGCTTCGTCAAGGCGCAGGATCCGGTCTTCGCGACCGTGCTCCAGGAACTGCGGGCCGGCCGCAAGCGGAGCCACTGGATGTGGTTCGTCTTCCCGCAGCTGCGCGACCTCGGCCGCTCCCCCACCGCGCAGTTCTACGGCATCGCCTCGCTCGCCGAGGCGCGGGCCTATCTGGCGCACCCGATTCTCGGTGCCCGGCTGGCGCAGGCGACGGAAGCGGTTCTGGCGGTGCAGGGGCGGACGCTTCATGAGATCTTCGGTTCGCCGGACGACCTGAAGTTCCGCTCCTCCATGACCTTGTACGCGCGGGCTGCGGCAGAGGACGGCGACCTCTACCGCAAGGCCCTGGACCGCTGTTGCGGCGGCCAACCGGACGAGGCGACGCTGAAGCTGCTGGGCTGACCGCCGTCAGGCCAGCAGGTCGCCCAACTCCACCCCGCGCTCCCGCCCCAGGCTGTCCAGCATGGCCAGCGTGGCGCCGTCCAGCGGGATGCCGTCGGCCAGACGCTCCCGGCGGGTCCGGCTTTCCGGCTCACCGGGCATCTGGATGGCGTCCACCCCCGGTGCCGTCGGCGTGTCGCGGACATAGGCGACCAGATCGTCGAGGTCGGCCGCCCACTGTGCGTTGCCGCCGCGCGCCGGGTCGAAGACGATGGCGAACATGTTGTTCATCACCCGGCCGGAGTTCTGGTGCGACGGCGTGCCCGGCATCGCCGAGGCCAGCGCCCCGGCCAGCACGTCGCACATCAGCGCCAATCCGAACCCCTTGTGGCCGCCCAGCGGCAGCAGGGCGCCCGACGGGTCCTGGAACATCACGCCGGGGTCCTGCGTGGGCTCTCCCTGCCGATCGAGCAGCAGGCCGGGCGCCATCTCCTGCCCATTGCCCATCGCAACGCGGCATTTTCCGACGGCGACGGCGCTGGTGGCGAAATCCAGCACCAGGGCCGGCGTCGAAGCCGTACCGGGAACCGCGATGCAGATCGGATTGGTGCCCAACCGCGGCCGGGTGCCGTCATGCGGCGCCACCGCCGGGCGGGTGACGACATTGACGAATGCCAGCGCCACAAGTCCGGCATCGCAGCACTGTTCGCCATAGGAGCCGACGCGGCCGATATGGTGGCTGTCGCGCAGGGACAGCACCGCCAGCCCGTCCCGCCGCGCCTGTTCGATGGCGAGGTCCGTCGCCTCGCGCGCGATCACCTGCCCATAGCCGCTGCCGCCGCCCACCGCCAGGAAGGGGCCGGAGCGGCCGATCACCGTCGCATGCCGGTTGGGCAGCAAGAGCCCGGCGGCAATCGCCGGCATATACATCGCCAGCATGCCGACGCCGTGGCTGTCATGGCCTCGCAGGTTCGCTTCCACCAGATGGTCGGCGACGACGGCCGCCTCCTCCGTCTCGCTACCAGCCGCCCGCAGCAGGCGCCGCACGGCTTCGGCCAGCCGCTCCGCACGCACCGGCCGCAGCCCTGTGCCATAGACCCCGGCGTTGAAGGACGCCGCCGCGGCGAAGGGATCCTTTTGTGTCTCTGTCATCACAAGCCTTCCCGACCGGCCACCGCCCCGGTTGGGCAACGGCCTGATTTCCGGCCCCTATTTGGTCGCCGCGGCGCCGGCGCGGCAAGGGTGCAAAAAGGACGAGCACCCACGGACGGCGGGCTTTGCGACGCTTCGCCACATCGCAATTGCGAGTTATTCGCATCACTATGGCGTCAGCGGCCTTGCGCCGCCGAAAGGTGATCCCGAATGACTTCCCCTATTTCCGGTGCACGACACCACATCTCCCCTGGCACCACCTCCGACCCTCCGGCCCCCGGCGACAGCTGCCGTCTCGGCGTGTTGCGCAAGGGTCAGCGCGCGGTGGTGACCGGCCTCGACGAGGCCGCCGTCGTCACCCCGCTGCCGCCCGGCGAACTGGAACGCCGCATGATCGAGATGGGCCTGATCGAAGGCGCCCGCGTGGAAATCCTGCATGAGGGATTCCCCGGCGCCGATCCGCTTGCCGTGCGCATCGACGACCATACCCTGGCCCTGCGCCGGGCGGAGGCGCACGCCGTTCTGGTGACGCTCGGCTGAGCCGTCGCCTCCCCTTCCTGCGGAAGGATTTCCGCGATGTCCGATACCGTACTATCCACCTCCGCGCTTTTGGCCGTGCCGCGCATCGCGCTGGTCGGCAATCCCAACTGCGGCAAGACCGCCCTGTTCAACGCGCTCACCGGCGCCCGCCAGAAGGTGGCGAACTACCCCGGCGTGACGGTCGAGCGCAAGGTCGGCGAATTTCTCAGTCCCGCCGGCACCCGCGTGCAGATCGTCGATTTGCCCGGAACCTACAGCCTGCGCGCCCGCTCCCCCGACGAGGAGGTGACGCGCGACGTCGTGCTGGGTCGCTTCCGGCATGAGGCGCCGCCCGACGCGATGGTCTGCGTCTGCGACGCCACCAACCTGCGCCTGCATCTGCGGCTGGTGCTGGAACTGAAGAAGCTCGGCCGGCCGATCATCCTCGCACTCAACATGATGGACGTGGCGGAGGCGCGCGGCTGCCGTGTCGATGCGGCGGCCCTGTCGGCGGCGCTGGGCGTCCCGGTGGTGCCGACGGTGGCGATCAGGCGCAACGGCGTGGCCGGGCTGCTCGACCAGATCGACCGCAGCATGATGGCGATGACGACCGACCTCGCCGCAGCCCCTTGCGGCTGGAGCGAGCCGTCGGCGCGGGAGTTGCGCGCCTATCACCAGGAGGTCGAAGGCATCCTCGCCGCCGCGCTTCAGGATGCCGGCAAGCCGTCGCTCGCCACCCGGCGCATCGACGCGGCCCTGCTGCACCCGGCGGTCGGGCTGCCCTTCCTGTTGCTGGTGCTGTTCCTGATGTTCCAGGCGGTGTTCGCCTGGGCCGCCGTGCCGATGGACATGATCGACGGCGCGCTGGGCTGGGTGCAGGCCGCCGCCGGTGCCACCCTGCCGGACGGCATGCTGAAAAGCCTGATCACCGACGGCATCATCGCCGGGGTGGGCAGCGTGCTGATCTTCCTGCCGCAGATCCTGGTGCTGTTCTTCTTCATCCTGATGCTGGAATCCACCGGCTACATGGCGCGGGCGGCCTTCCTGCTCGACCGGCTGATGGGCGGGGTCGGGCTGCATGGCCGGGCCTTCATCCCGCTGCTGTCCAGCTTCGCCTGCGCGGTTCCCGGCATCATGGCCGCCCGCACCATCGAGAACCGGGCCGACCGGCTGGCGACCATCATGATCGCGCCGCTGATGACCTGCTCGGCCCGGCTGCCGGTCTACACACTCATCATCGCCGCCTTCGTCCCCAACCGGACGGTGGCCGGCGGCATGATCGGGCTGCAGGGGCTGGTGATGTTCACCCTCTATGCCGCCGGAATCCTGTCGGCATTGGCGGTCGCCTTCGTGCTGAAGCGCACGATCTTCAAGGGCGCCCGCGAGCCGCTGCTGATGGAGTTGCCGTCCTACCGGCTGCCCAGCCCGCGCGACATCCTGCTGGGCCTGCTGGAGCGGACGCGCATCTTCCTGGCCCGCGCCGGCACGGTGATCTTCGCCATCATGATCCTGCTGTGGTTCCTCGGCAGCTTCCCGGCGGCGCCCGACGGTGCGACCGGCCCGGCCATCGACTACAGCTTCGCCGGGATGCTCGGCCATGCGCTGGCCCCGCTGCTCGCCCCCATCGGCTTCACCTGGCAGATCGCCATCGCGCTGGTGCCGGGCATGGCGGCGCGCGAGGTGGCGGTGGCGGCGCTCGGCACCGTCTATGCGCTGAGCGAGACGGGCGACGCGCTGTCCGGTTCGCTGGCCGGCGTGCTGGCGGCGGACTGGAGCCTGCCGACCGCGCTGTCCCTGCTGGCGTGGTTCGTGTTCGCCCCGCAATGCGTCTCCACCCTGTCGGTGGTGAAACGGGAGACCAACAGCTGGTTCTGGATGCTGGTGATGATCGCCTACATGACGGCGCTCGCCTATGGCGCCGCCTTCGTCACCTTCCGGCTGTCCACCGCCCTGCTGGGAGGCTGAGCCATGATGGAAAACATTCTGGTCGGTATGATCGTCGCCATTGCCTTCGCCTGGGTGGCCTGGACCATCCTGCTGCCGGCATCCTGGCGCAACCGCCTGCGCCGGCTGGCCGGACGTCCGGTGCCGCCGCAGGCCGGCGGCGGCTGCGGGGGATGTTGCGGCTGCGACGCCGCGACCCCGAAGCGCGGCCGGCACTGCTGAAATCGCCAGCCGGCGCTCACCAGCCGGTGGGGCAGGCCCGGCAGCCGGTCATCAGCGCATCCTGGAAGATGGCGAAGCGCAGCTTGGCCCCGTCCATGTTGGCGCCGGACAGGTTTGAGAGCGACATCTTCGCTTCCTGAAGATTGGCCCCCTCCAGGCTGGCACCGGACAGGTTGATCTTGTCGGCGCGGATCGCTTCCAGATTGGCGGCGGTCAGGTCGCTGCCGGTGAAGTCGGCGCCGGTGGCGCGGGCGAATTCCAGATTGGCGCCGCGCAGCCGTGCTCCCGACAGGCGGGCGCCCTGCAGGAAGGCGGTGCGCAGGTCGGCGCCGTCCAGAATGGCTCCGGTCAGGTCGGCGCCGCGCAGGTCCGCCTTGCGCAGGTCGGCCCGCATCAGATTGGCCCCATGCAGATCGGCTCCCGCCAGCGACAGGCCGCGCAGATTGCGGTGCCTCAGGTCCAGATTGGGGCAGACGATGCGCGGCCCGAGCCTGCACCCGTCGACGACGCTCGCCCGCTCCTCCTCGCCGCCGCCGACCGGCTGCGCCGTCTGGTCGTCTGAAGCCGCTGGAACGGCCGCCGTCTCCATTCCCGCCGCGAACGCGGATGGGACGGGTTCCGAAAGGCCGACGGTCAGGACACACAGGGCAACGAGCCGGCGAAAGTCATCGGGCCATTTCCGGGACTGCGGGGTTGTGATGCGCGACGTCATGATGATGCCTCCGATGAAAGGCGCCGGGGCGGCTTGGCACCCCGGCGTTCCATGGTCCGGTTTCCCGGTCCTGGTCACTTGGTGCTGGAGACCTTCACGTCGGCCAGCTTGAACACCCAGAAGGAGCCGCCCTGGGTCACGCGGGTGGTCAGGTCGGCCAGATCGCCGCCCCACAGCGGCACCGCGCCGCCATAGCCGGTGGTGATGCCGACATACTGCACCCCGTCCTGCTCCCAAGTGATCGGGGAGGAGACGATCCCCGACCCGGTCTGGAAGTGCCACAGCTCCTCGCCGGTCTTGGCGTTGAAGGCCTTGACGAAGCCGTCGCCGGTGCCGGTGAAGACCAGATTACCGGCGGTCGCCAGCGTGCCGGCCCACAGCGGCAGTTCCTCCTTATGCTCCCAGACGATCTTGCCGGTCTTCGGATCCAGCGCCCGCAGGCTGCCGACATGGTCGTCGAACATCTTGTGGATGCGGAACCCCATGCCGAGATAGGCCGAGCCGGGGTTGTAGCCGACATGCTCGGTCCAGTAATCCTCCTTCCAATGGTTGGCGGCGATGTAGAACAGCTTGGTGTCCTCGCTGTAGGACATCGGGTTCCAGTTCTTGCCGCCGAGGAAGGGCGGCGACACCTCGACCGGCTTGCCGCGCTTTTCGCCTTCGGCTGGCAGCGGCGGACGCTGTCCCTCATTCTCGATTGGACGGCCGGTCTTCAAATCGATGCCCTTGGCCCAGGTGATGCCGTCGACGAAGGGATAGGCCGCCAACACGCTGTTCGGCTTGTTCGGCTCGCCGCCGGCCGTCGCCAGCTTCACCCGGTCGGTGACATAGAAGAAGCCGTTGCGGTCGGCATGCGCCGTCGCCTTCACCGTCTTGCCGGCGGCGTCGGTATAGTCGAACAGCACCAGTTCGTTGTTGCCGGAGAAGTCCCAGGTGTCGTTCGGCGTGTGCTGATAGAAGCCTTTCAGTTCGCCGGTGGTCGGATCGACATAGGCTTGGCCCGAGGTGTAGAGGCTGTCGCCCGGCCAGCGCGCCCAGCCGTTCCACGGCGCCGGGTTGCCGGTGCCGATGACGATGGTGTTGGTCTCGACGTCGAAGGTGGCGCTCTGCCACGGCGCGCCGCCGCCATGGTTCCAGGCCTCCACCAGATTGCCGTCCTTGTCGCGCGGCCAGGAGGGAGCCTTGTCGCTGCCGGTGGGCGTGCTGTCCTTGCCGTTCAGCCTGCCGATGTGGCCTTCGACCAGCGGACGCATCCAGATTTCCTCGCCGGTGTCGGGATCGCGGGCGAACAACCGCCCGACCACGCCGAATTCGTCGCCCGACGAGCCATGGATCAGCAGAACCTTGCCGGTCTTCTGGTCCTTCACGATGGTCGGCGCGCCGGTCATCGTGTAGCCGACCTTGTGATCGGCGAACTTCTTCTTCCAGACGACCTTGCCGGTGTCCTTGTTCAGCGCGACGATGGATGCGTCGAGCGTTCCGAAGAACAGCTTGTCGCCATAGATCGCGGCACCGCGGTTGACCACATCGCAGCAGGGACGGATGTCGTCGGGCAGGCGGTGGGCATAGCTCCACAGCCGCTTGCCGGTCTTGGCGTCCAGCGCGAACATCCGCGAGTAGGAGGCGGTGACGTAGATAACGCCGTCATGGACCAGCGCCTGGGTCTCCTGACCGCGCTGCTTCTCGTCGCCGAAGGAGAAGGACCAGGCGGGGACAAGCCGGGACACGCTCTCGGCATTGATCTGCTTCAGCGGGCTGAAACGCTTGCCTTCCACCCCCATGCCATACATCAGCACGTCGCCGCTGTTCTTCGCATCGTTGGCGATGGCATCCCAGGTGACCTCGGAGGCCAGCGCCGGATCCGCCGGAGCCGCAGCCAGGACCAGCGCGGCAAGCACGGTGGCGACTCCTGCCAGATGGGCCCGGCGGCGCGGCTTTGCGCCGGAAATGGTGCTGGCCGCAGATGTGCTGTAGGACGAAAGTGTCATGCGTTTCCCCCGATGATTGGCCGCCAAGCGGCGGTACCGCCACGCCGGCTTGTCCCCGATCCCGTGGACGGCGGGAGGCGATGCCGCCCGCGGAACCGGGAAAAGCCGAACGTGACGATGTCGTGCCAGAAGGCCGTTGCTTTCTGAGCGGCAGAACCTTTCCAAAGCCGGCCTGTGCATCCCGCCCGGCGCACAGCACCATGTCTTGCCGCTTCCAATAGTCTCTCCGTCGGGGCTGCAGTTCCATTCGACAATCCGGGGAAGAACTTCTTGACGGCGCGCCATGACGACATCCCGTACGGACCGGGATTTTTTCCCGTCCGCCGATGCGGCACGTGCGAATCCACGTCGGCGGCGTCGTTCGATTGTCCGAAGGGCGGATGGCGTTCGATCCGATTGATCGACTAACATTCCGTCATTGGTCCTATTGCGGAGTGGGCGGCGGTGTCGTTGCGGATGCGCATCCTGGCCCTGATCGGGCTTTTCCTGCTGCTGATGGCGGCGGCCGGCGGGGCGGTGATGGTCGCCAATGCCCGCGATGCCGTCCGGGCGGAAATGGCCTCCGCCCTCGAGTTGGGCGGTGCGCTGGGACTGGCGATGGCGGAGCGCGGGGAGATGCCGGACGGCATCGGCATCCTGAACAGTCTGGGGTTGCGCCACCTTCGCTTCATCGGACCCGATGGGCTGCCACGGCCGGAGCCGGCGGAACGGCGGGCGCCGGACTGGTTCGCCGCGCTGATCGGTGGGGAGCCGCAGGAGCGCCGGCTGGTGGCGGGCGATCTGCGCATCGTCGCCGAGCCCTGGGACGAGATTGCCGAGGTGTGGGAGGATATGAGCGATCTCGCCGCCGCGATGCTGGCGGTCGGGCTGCTGCTGATGGCGGCCGCCCATCTCGCGGTCGGGCGCGCCCTGGCTCCGCTGTCGCGGCTGGAAGCCGGGGTGGAGCGGCTGCGCGCCGGCGACTATGCCTTTGCCTTCGACGGTCACGGCGTTCCCGAACTGGACCGGCTGGGAACCGGCATCGCCGCGCTGGCCGACGGGCTGGCGGCGGCGGAGCGGGAGAACCGGCAAGCCGGCCAGCGGATCGTCGCCGCGCAGGATGCCGAACGGCGGGAGATCGCCCGCGAAATCCACGACGAACTCGGCGCCGCCCTGTTCGCGATCAAGGTCGATGCCGGCCGCATCCTGCGCCTGCGGGACGGCGATGCCGACACCGAGGCCGCCGAGCGTGCCGGCAAGATCCTCGACACGGCGGCGGAGGTCCACCGGCTGAGCCGCCGCATCCTGGCCCGCCTGCGCCCCGCCCTGCTCGACCAGTTGCCGTTGAGCGAGGCGCTGGCCGACTTGGCCGGGGACTGGATGCGGCGCCAGCCCGACATCGCCGTGACACTCGCCATCGAACCGCCGGCGGCAGTTGCCGATCTCGACGGCTGCGACGAGGTGCTGCGGCTGACCGTCTACCGGCTGGTGCAGGAATCCCTGGTCAACGCCTTTCGCCATGCCGCGCCGTCGGCCGTCGCGGTCGGCCTGCGGATCGACCCCGACATGGTCGAGATCACCATAACCGACGACGGCCCGGGCATGCCAAACGGCGGGGACGCAGGAAAAAGCGGCTTCGGCATTTCCGGGATGGCGGAGCGGGTACGGACGCTTGGAGGCACCCTGTCGATCGGAACCGCGGCCGGCGGCGGCACCCGCGTGTCGGCCCGCCTGTGCCGGCCGGCCCTCTCCCCATCCTCGCCGCCCGCATTGGAGTGCATGACGTGACCCGCACCATTCTTCTGGTCGACGACCATCCCATCGTCCGGGCCGGTTGCCAACGCCTTCTGGCCGAAGCGGCGCTCGGCCGCGTGGTCGAGGCGGAGGATGTCGGCAGCGCGCTGGCCCTGTGGCGGGCGGAGCGGCCGGACGTCGTCGTCCTCGACCTCAACATACCGGGCGACGGCGGCGGGATGGCGGTGCTCCGGACCATCCGCGAGGAAACCCCGGCCGTGCCCGTCCTGATTTTCAGCATGCACGAGGATCCGGCCATCGCCGCCCGCGCGCTGAAAGCCGGAGCCAGGGGCTATGTCACCAAGAACGACGCGCCGGACAGCCTCGCCTCCGCCATCGGCACGGTGCTGGCAGGGCGCATCCATCTGGACAGCGGCCTTGCCCGCGATCTTGCGCTGATGACCCTGACGCCGCCGCCCGACCCGCTCACGGGACTGACCCAGCGCGAGCGGGAAATCCTGGGGCTGGTCGGGCGCGGGCTGACCACGGCGGCCATGGCGGAGCGGCTGGGGATCAGTCAGAAGACCGTGGCGAACAGCTGTACCCAGATCAAGGACAAGCTGGGCGCCGACAGCACCCGCGCCCTGATCCGCATCGCAATCGACAACGGTCTGGCCGGCTGAAGACCATTCGACTGACAGCCGCTCAGCCGCCCTTCGCCAGTGCCCGGCGGAAGGCGTCCAGCGTCTCGGCGCTGACATGGTGCTCGATGCCCTCGGCATCGACCCGCGCGGTGTCTGCGCTGACGCCCAGGGAGCGGAGGAAGGCCACCACCGTCTGGTGCCGTTCCCGGCTTTCCTCGGCGATCCGGCGGCCGGCGTCGGTCAGGAACACGGCACGGTAGGGCTTGCGATAGACCAGCCCCTCGGCCGCCAGCCGGTCCAGCATGCGGGCGACGGTCGGCTGCGCCACGCCCAGCCGCGCGGCGATATCGACCTGCCGCGCCTCCTGCCCGCATTCGATCAAATCGGCGATCAGTTCCACATAATCCTCGGCCAGGGCGGAGCGTTGCGCTTCCCGCGTCTTGCGGAAGCCCTCGGCATGGAGTTCGGCATCGGGCAGCGCCGTCTCGGCCGGCGCGGATGCATCGCCTCCTCTGACTGTCACGCTTCACCCCCCGGAAAAGTTTGGTCCCGGAAAGTATAGCATCTTGCATACTCGATGTCCCGGTACATACTTGATTGATACCAGTTTGCAATTCGGCCGGGAGCCACACGCCGATGTCGGAAGCCGAAGCCGCCGTGCCGCCCCCCAGCGCCTGGAGATACTCCAGCCAGGACGGGGACGGCCGGCCAAGCCTGCCGGAGGTCCATGCCTCCATCGCGGTACCGCAGGGGGGCCTGTGGCTGCGCCGGCTGCTGGCCTTCGCCGGGCCGGGCTACATGGTGTCGGTCGGCTACATGGACCCCGGCAACTGGGCGACCGATCTCGCCGGCGGGTCGCAGTTCGGCTACACCCTGCTGTCCGTCATCATGCTGTCCAACCTGATGGCGATCCTGCTGCAGTCGCTGGCGGCGCGGCTGGGCATCGTCACCGGGCGCGACCTGGCCCAGGCCTGCCGCGACCATTACCCGCGCCCGATCAACCTGACGTTGTGGGTGGCGTGCGAGGCGGCGATCATCGCCTGCGACCTTGCCGAGGTCATCGGCACCGCCATCGCGCTGAACCTGCTGTTCGGCATCCCGCTGATCGGCGGCGCCCTCATCACCGCGCTCGACGCCTTCCTGGTGCTGCTGCTGATGCAGCGGGGCTTCCGCTATCTGGAGGCCTTCGTCATCGCCTTGCTGACGGTCATCGCCGGCTGCTTCCTGGTGCAGATCATCGCCGCTGCCCCGCCTGTCGCCGCCGTGCTCCACGGCTTCGTGCCGAAGACGGAGGTGGTGACCAACCCCGCCATGCTCTATGTCGCCATCGGCATACTGGGGGCGACGGTGATGCCGCACAACCTGTACCTCCACTCCTCCATCGTGCAGACCCGCGCCTACCCGCGGACGGTGGAGGGGCGGCGCGACGCCATCACCTGGGCCACCGTCGACAGCACCATCGCGCTGATGCTGGCCCTGTTCGTCAACGCCGCCATCCTGATCCTGGCGGCCAGCGTCTTCCACGGCAGCGGCCATACCGAGGTGGCGGAGATCGGCGAGGCGTTCGAGCTGCTGTCGCCGCTGCTCGGTCTCGGCATCGCCTCCACCCTGTTCGCCGTGGCTCTGCTGGCGTCGGGCCTCAACTCCACCGTGACGGCGACGCTGGCCGGGCAGATCGTGATGGAGGGATTCCTGCGGCTGCGCCTGCCGCATTGGGCGCGCCGGCTGCTGACCCGCGGGCTCGCCATCATCCCGGTGGTGGTGGTGACGGCGCTCTATGGCGAAAGCGGCACGGCGCAGTTGCTGGTGTTCAGCCAGGTCGTGCTGTCGATGCAGCTTCCCTTCGCCGTCATTCCGCTGGTCCGCTTCGTCACCGACCGCGGCAAGATGGGCCGCTTCGCCGTTCCCGGCTGGGTCGCCGGCCTGTCCTGGATCGTCGCCGGCGTCATCGTCGTGCTGAACCTGAAACTACTCTATGACACGGTTCTCGGCTGATCGCCGTTGTGCAATTGAACAGACGCTTTATCTGAAGGAACGTCCCGTTCGCTATCCGAAGGAACGTCCCGTTCGCTTGCGCGCATTCGCGGAGGACCAGACATGACCATCGGCGGGCATCCGACGATTTGGGCCTTGCGCGGCGGGTGCCTCGCCGCCGTCGCCGTTCTGGCGGGTTCCTGTGCCAACCCGCAGGCGGAACTGGCATTGCGCGCACCCGCCGCGATGGTCGGCATGAGCAAGGCCAGCCTGCTGTCCTGTGCCGGAGTGCCGGAACGGTCGGCCGTCGCCGGCGATGCGGAGTATCTGGTCTATACCCGCCGGCAGACGCTGGTCGACCGCGATGTGGATTGGGAGCCCAGCCCCTGGCTCGGCCCGCGCGGCCCCATGCTGTGGCAGCCCGACGTGACCACCTGGTCCCGCACCTACAGCTGCGAAGCCACCTTCGAACTGCATGGCGGGCAGGTCGCCGCCGTCCGCTACAACGACCGGCGCGATCCCACGCTCTGCTACGAGATCGTCGGAAATTGCATGCGCTAGAGGCCGGCTGGCGGCGTACGGCCTGCCAACGGCGTCCTGGAGCGTCGCCCTGCCGCCTCCCACCGCGAAGGAAGAAGGCGGCAGGCTGCCCCGGTTACGCGGCCGGAAGCGGAGAGGCTTGGCGGGCCAGCAGCTTCCAGCGTCCGTCGGTTTTCTTCCAGACTTGCAGCACCCGGATATGGGCGGTGTTGGTCTTGCCGTCCGGCAGATTGTTGACTGAATCGAAGGTGTGACGGGCAACGGCGACATCGCCGATCACCTGGATGGAATGGTCGCTGAGGTCGAGCGCCTTGAAAGCGCTCTTGCCGTCCAGGCTGGCGACGAAGGCCGCCTTGTCCTCAAGCCGGCTGTTCGAATGGCCGTAGGTCAGCTGGTCCATCGTCATCGCCCGCAGGGTGGCGCCGTCGCCGGCCATCATGGCGTCGCGGAGCGCATTCACCGCCTTCTCCACCTGCTGCGGGTCGTCGTCGGCGGCACGCGCGTCGGTCAGCGGAGCGATGACGGCGGACACCGCCAACCCGGCGGCGGCAGATGCGAGCAGACGGCGGCGCGAGCGGATATGGCCGGATTTGAAGACGTTCTTCTTGAGCATCGTGACCCTCCCAACCGATTGCGGTTATGCCCGCCCAGGAGATGGCGGGCCATGAAAGTAGTATACTAGTATTTATGCGTGTGCCACAGATCATTGGGACATGCGCTGGTTGGCCGCAGGAGGACCGACGCGGAAATCCGGTTGGCATGCGCCCATTGGCATGAGCCTATGTGACTTTCCGGAGATCATCTTGTGATTGGCTGCGCCGGGCGGGCGGGGCGGCTATGCTCCCCGCCGCGGTGAAGGATCGAGAGCGGGGGAGAGGAATGACGACCAGACGGCGAAAGCTGCCACGCAAGCGCAAGGGCCGGCAGGCGACCGCGGTTCGCGGCGCGGCGGCGGAGCCGATCAACACGGGCCGGCCGTCCCAAGGTGGTCTGACGACCGCCGTGAGAGGGACGGCGGCGACGGCGGCCAAGACGGCCAAGGCTCGCGGCCGGGTGCGCTACGTGCCCACTGCCGATGCCGCCGCCGGCCGCTTCCTAAGCCCGGAGCAGCAATTTCTGCTGAAGAAGCGGCGCGAGGCGGAGCAGCGCGAGGCCAAGGACCGTCGCACCGCCCTTGCCATCATCCTTGTGCTGGTCCTGCTGGCGGCCGGGGCGGTCGCCGGTCTGGTCTGGCTCTGGCGCTCGTCGACGCTCTGACCTCAACGCCGCCCGCCCTGCGTGCCGCCCTGCACGCCGTCAGTGCGTCGCCCCGGCGAGTGCGGCGGCGTAGCGCTCCGCCAGCAGGGGGCTGGCGGCGGCGCAGGCTTCGGCGACGAGGCGGGAGCCCTCGACATAGGCTTCGGCCCGCTCGACGCTCCACGACAGCGGGCGTTCGACCGCCAGCGCCTGCAGGATCGAGATCTGCTCGGCCAGCTTGATGCGCTTGGCGCCCTCCGGCGCGGCGGCGAGACGGGCGGCCTGGATCGCCTTGCGCTCGGAAATCGCCTTGCCGACATCCTCCGGCGCATCGCTGACCGCTGCGACGAGGTCGGCGACCTCCCGGCCGAACCGTTCGGCCAGATCGTCGACGGTGGTCAGCCCGTCTTCGACGGCATCATGCAGCCAGGCCGCGGCGATCTCGGCCGGGCTGCCGCCGGCCTGCGCCACCAGTTCCGCCGTTTCCGACAGGTGCGACACGAAGGGCGTGCGCGCCCGGTCGGGCCGATAGGTGCCTTCGTGCAGGGCCGCCGCGTGACGCAGTGCCGCGACGATCACTTCCTTGTCCATGGACATGTGCTCTCCTCCGCGCCGCGGACGGGCGAAGGCCTTGGCCCGCCCAGGCGGCGACTGTCCGCAAAAAGCCCGTTCGCCGGGCCCGGCCGATTCCGTTCAGGCGGCGCGTGCGGTGGGAAGACGGCGACAGCCGGTCTCGAACGCATGCAGCCGGGTCCGGAAATGCTCCGCCGTCGCGCGGTCGATGTCCAGAACCTCGGCCGGCGGCACATCGCCGCGGATCCGCACGTGGATCGCCGCCCGGCCGTCATGCGTCAGGTGCAGGTCGAAATCGCCGATCAGCCGGTGAAGCCCCTCGCCACCGTCTTCGCCATGACGGGACCGGTACAGCACCTGCAATCCACCCTCCCGCTCCAGCAATTCGACGGTGCCGGCATCGTCCATGCGCCGCGCGAGCGCGTCGGCCTCGACGCGCAGGCGGGCGACCGCGCGGGCGAAATCGGCACGGACGTCCGCGCCGAGCGGTTCATGGTCGAGGGCACGCTGGGCCGGAGCGACGGACCAGCGGTGGGACGAAACATCGTGATGCATCGGAAAAGGCACTCCTCGGGGGAGGCGTGGACGGGCCGATCCCGGCGCGTCTCCCGTCCCTTCCCTTAGCATGCTGCACCGCAGCAGCAGGCCGCGACATATCGTCAAGTGGTATGACCACTTGGCAGATCTGCCGTGCCGGCCGCGCGGCCGAAAGGATCGGGGCGGTGGCCGGAACCGGCGTCCGCCGGGTTTTACTCTGGCGTCAGGACCCGCGACGGGGCGGCATACACGGTGAAGCGGCCGTCGCGCACATAGGCGACCACCCCGACGCCCACCGCCTCGGCGAAGCCGACGCACAGCGACGTCGGGGCGGAGATGGCGGCGATCAATGGGATGCCGGCCGCCGCGGTCTTGTGGACCATCTCGAAGGAACAGCGGCTCGACACCACGACGAAGCCGCCGGCCGGGTCGACGCCGGTGCGGGCCAGCGCGCCGATCAGCTTGTCGAGCGCATTGTGCCGCCCGACATCCTCGCGCACGGCGACCAGTTGCCCATCCGCACGGGAGAAGCCGGCGGCATGGACGGCCCCGGTCTCCCGGTTCAGCCGCTGCTCCGGCGGCAGGGCCGCCATGGCGCGGCGGATGGCGTCGGGCGCGATGCGGGCGGTGGATCGGACGGGATCGAGAGGCCGCAGAGCCTCCGCGAAGCTGTCGGTGCCGCAACGGCCACAGCCGGAGCCGCCCATCAGGTTGCGCTTGCGCCGCAGCAACGCGGCCAGCCGCTCCACCGGCAGTTCCATGCGGATGCGAACGCCGTCCGTCACCTCGTCGATGGCGGTGACGGCCAGTTCCTCGGCTCTGCCGACGATTCCTTCGCTCAGCGAGAAGCCGGTGGCGAAATCCTCCAGGTCGGTCGGGGTCGCCAGCATGACGGAGAAGAGGTCACCGGCATAGACCAGCCCGACCGGCACCTCGTCGATGACCGTCTCCTGCCGCTCGTCCATCGCGGATCCGGTGCAGACGGTCGCCGGCACCAGTCTGACGCCCTCATGGGAAAGCGGGCGCGACAGGGCTGGCGGCACGGGCGACGGGGCCGCCCAGGCGATTGCGTGATCCATGAGCTGGCCGGGACCCTGACTGAGGTGGAAGGGCGGGTGAGGACGAGCGCCGGCCGGTCCGTTCGCCGCAGCGCGCAGATATAACGCCGGAGCCGGGCCATCGGTCCCGGCGCTGTCCCCGCGCTCCCGAATTACGGCCCAACATTGCTTTACGGGCCGACATCTCCATCGGCATCGTCGCCGACCACGTCGTCCTCCGTCATGCCGAAGGCCGCCCCCGGCTTCCGGTCCATCTCCGAAGCCATGTCGTCGTCCTCGGTGATGTCCTCCTCGGCGTCGCTCATGCCGTCCTCGTCGGCGAGCGAGGTGTCGCTGGTGTGCATCCAACTGTTCTCGTCCGCCATCAGCTCGACGATTTCCTCCTCAGGTTCGTCGGCCTCCACGATCTTCTGGTGACCGCGGATCAGAGTCTCGCGCAGGTCGGGCAGCGACAGCGTCTCGTCCGCGATCTCGCGGAGGGCGACTACCGGATTCTTGTCGTTGTCGCGGTCGACCGACAGCGGCGCACCGCCGGCGATCATACGGGCACGCTGCGCCGCCATCATCACCAGATCGAAACGGTTGGGGATGAGAAGGACGCAATCCTCGACGGTGACACGAGCCATTCCAAAATCACTCCAGACAAAGAACAAGGCTTCCGGGGGCAGCCGCACCACCCCCACGACCATTCAACAGCGCAGGCGGCCATTCGTACCCCCGCTCACCGGTCATATCGCATCCGAGGAATGGGGGCCGCCCCATCGGGGCGTGGCCCTCATGCGATCTTGCGGGTCTACGGCGGTAATCCGCCATAACGGTGCGGACGAATGCCGCCGCCGGCTGTTCAAGTGCCGTCGTTCCCCGCCCGTACATGGTTCATGCCCAGCGCCAGACCCTCCGCCCGGCCCTCCGCCCGGATCGCCCCAACCGACGGCCACCTCGCCGAACGCCTCGCCCGCAGGGAGAGGCAGCAGGACCTGCTGGCCCGCTTCGGCATCGCCGCCCTGAAAAGCGCCAACATCGACGCCTTGCTGCAGCAGGCGACCACGCTCTGCGCCGAAGGGCTGGATGCGGAACTGTGCAAGGCTCTGGAATGGGTGACGGATGCGGACGGCGCCGAGCGCCTGCTGGTCCGCGCCGGCGTCGGCTGGAATCCCGGCGTGGTCGGGCATCGGTCGCTCGGCGCCGACCTCGCCTCCCCCGCCGGCTACGCGCTGAAGACCGGCGAGCCGGTGATTTCCAACGATCTCGGCAGCGAGTCCCGCTTCCGCTGTCCCGACCTGCTGGCCGAACATGGGGTGAAGCGCGCCATCAACGTCATGATCCGCGGCGAGGGCGAGCCGTTCGGCGTGCTGGAGGTCGACAGCCGCCGCGACGGCCGCTTCGACACCGCCGACGCCGCCTTTCTCCAGGGGGTCGCCACCCTGCTGGGCGGCGCCATCGACCGTGCCCGCGACGCTGCCGAGCGACACCGCACCGAGACGCTGCTGCGCGAGAACGAGGCGCAATTCCGCAGCCTCGCCGACCTGATCCCGCAGCTGACCTGGATGGCGGACGCCAACGGCGCCGTCTATTGGTACAACCGGCGCTGGTACGAGTTCACCGGCGCCGAACCGGGCGAGACGGAAGGCTGGAACTGGCGGAGCGTCCACCACCCCGACCATGTCGACCGCGCGTCGGACGGCTTCTTCCGCGCGATCCGGGCGGGGGAACCGTGGGAGGACACCTTCCCCCTGCGTGGCAAGGACGGCCGATACCGCTGGTTCCTCTCGCGCGCCGTTCCGGTGCGCGACCGCGACGGCCGCATCCTGCGCTGGCTCGGCACCAACACCGACGTCACCGAACAGCGCCTGGCCGAATCCCGGGTGATGGAAGCGGAGCGCCGGCTGCAGTTGGCGCTCCGCGCCGCGCGGATCGGCGCCTGGTCCTGGAACCTGGAGGACGACCGCATCGAGGCGGATGCACGGCTGCGGGAGATCTTCGACTTCACGGGCGGCGAGCCGATCCGCGGGGCCGACGTCACCGGGCGAGTCCATCCCGACGACCAGCCGCGGATCGGCCAGATCATCGACACCGCCCGCCGCCGGCGCGGCGAATACGACGCCGAATTCCGCATCCTGCTGCCGTCGGGCGAGGTGCGCTGGGCGGTGGCGCGGGGCGTGGTGACCGACGGCACGCCGGAGCGCAGCCTGACCCTGATCGGCGTCACCTGGGACACCACCGACGCCAAACGGGCGGAGGAGAGGCTGCGCCTCAGCGAAGCCCGCTTCCGCTCGCTGGTCGAGGCGACCGCCGCCATCGTCTGGAGCACGTCGGGCGCCGGCCGTTTCGAGACCCCACAGCCGAGCTGGAGCAGCTTCACCGGCCAGACCTTCGACGAGCTGAAGGGCACCGGCTGGGTCGAGGCCATCCATCCCGACGACCGCCCCCACACCTCGGAGGCCTGGCGCGCCGCGCGGGCGGGGAAGACCGTCTACAAGGCCGAGCACCGCCTGCGCCGTTACGACGGCGTCTATCGCGACATGCTGGTCCGCGCCGTGCCGCTGCTGGACGCCGGCGGCACCGTCCAGGAATGGGTCGGCGTCCACACCGACATCACCACCCGCCGCCGGGCCGAGGAGGCGTTGCGCGAGACGGAGGAACGCTACCGGCTGGCGGCCCAGGCGACCAACGACGCCATCTGGGACTGGAACCTGTCGTCCGACCGCATCCATTGGAACGAGGCGGTGCGAACCCTCTTCGGCTATGGCGGGGACGCGTCGGAAACCTCCGCCTCCTGGTGGATGGACCATATCCACCCCGACGACCAGGACCATGTGGTGACCGGCATCCATGCGGTGATCGACGGCGGCGGCACGCGCTGGAACGACGAATACCGCTTCCGCCGCGCCGACGGCAGCTATGCCAGCATCCTCGACCGCGGCTTCGTCCTGCGCAGCCCGATCGGCCAGCCGCTGCGCATGATCGGCGCCATGCAGGACATCAGCGTGCGCAAACGGGCGGAGGAAGAGCTGGAGGCCGCCCGCCTCGCCGCCGAGGAGGCCAACCGGGCCAAGAGCCTGTTCATCGCCAACATGAGCCACGAACTGCGCACCCCGCTCAGCGCCGTCATCGGCTACACCGAAATGCTGGAGGAGGAACTGTCCGATCTCGGCGTCGACAGCATGCTGCCCGACCTGGAGAAGATCGAGGCCAACGCCCGCCACCTGCTGACCCTCATCAACGGCGTCCTCGACATCTCCAAGATCGAGGCCGGCAAGATGGAGGTGCATGGCGAGGACGCCGACGTCGCCGACCTGACGCGGGAGGTCGCCGCGACGGTGGAGGCGCTGGTGTCGAAGAAGGGCAATAGGCTGGCGGTGGAGGTGGCGGACGACGTGGGCCGCATGCACACCGACGTGGTGAAGGTGCGCCAGTGCCTGTTCAACCTGCTGAGCAACGCCGCGAAGTTCACCGAGAACGGCACCGTCACGCTGTCGGTGGAACGGGCACCCGCCGCACCCTCGGATATGGTCGTCTTCCGCGTCGCCGACACCGGCATCGGCATGACGCCGGAACAGGTCCGCCGGCTGTTCGAACGCTTCATGCAGGCCGACAGCTCCACCACCCGCCGTTTCGGCGGGACCGGGCTGGGTCTGGCGATCACCAAGGCCTTCGCCGACATGCTGGGCGGGGAGGTCGCGATCGACACCGCGCCGGCCAAGGGAACCAGCTTCACCCTGCGCCTGCCGGCCGACCTGCGGCACGGCCGCCTGCCCGGCTCCGCCGACTCCGGCCCGATCCGCCTCGAAGAACTGCCGCCGGCGCAGGCCACGCGCGAGACCATCCTCATCATCGACGACGAACAGGCGATGCGCGAGCTGCTCGCCCGTTTCCTGCACCGCGAGGGCTACGGCGTGGCGCTGGCCGCCGACGGCCAGACCGGCCTTTCCATCGCCCGGCAGATCCGCCCGCGCGCCATCCTGCTGGACGTGATGATGCCGCGCACCGACGGCTGGTCGGTGCTGTCGGTGCTGAAGGCCGAGCCCGATCTCGCCGACATTCCCGTCATTATCATCTCGTCGCGCCGGGAACAGGGGCTGGCCCTGTCGCTGGGGGCCGCCGACTATTTCACCAAGCCGGTCGACTGGCAGCGCCTGCACCGGGTGCTGAGCGGCCTCAGCGGGCAGGCTCCCGGCACGGCGCTGGTCCTGATGGAAGCCGACGAGACCCGCGCCCTGCTGGGCGCCGAGTTGGGCCGCGACGGCTGGCGGGTCGCCGAGGCCGAAACGGAGGAGGACGCCTTCCGCCAACTCGCCGCCGCCATGCCGACCGTGATCCTGCTCGATCCCTTCACGCCCGGTCTGGACGGTTTCCATTTCCTCAAGGCGCTGTGCCGCGACCCCGACTGGTGCCGCATTCCCGTCATCGTCGTCGCCGCCCAGGAGATCGGGCGCGACGAGACCGAGGAACTGCGCGGCCGGGTCCGCGACATCATCCCGATGGCAGAGGACGGATCGGATGGGATGATCGAAGAGTTGAAGGAAGCGATCGCGCGCCTGCGCGCCCCTGCCCCCGAGCCGGGCAAGGGAGCGGGACAGGCGGACGGAACGGGAGGTACCGATGGCTAAGCTGCTGCTGGTCGAGGATCACGAGGAAATCTGGGACTTTCTGTCGCGCCGGCTGAAGCGGCGCGGGTACGACGTCGTTCTCGCCTTCGACGGCCGCCAGGGAGTGGACATGGCGCGCGACGAGCGGCCGGACGTCATCCTGCTCGACATGAACCTGCCGGTCATCGACGGCTGGACCGCCGCCCGCGAGTTGAAGGCGAGCCAGGAGACCACCGGAATCCCGATCATCGCCCTGACCGCCCACGCCATGTCCGGCGACCGCGAGAAGACGCTGCAGGCGGGCTGCGACGATTATCACCCGAAGCCCGTCGATTTCTCCCGACTACTGACCCAGATCGACACCGCAATGCAACGCCGGCCGGGACCGGCGGGGGAGTAGCCGCAGGATGACCCAAGAGCCCCAGCCCGGCCTGCTGAAGCGCCTGTTCGGAGGCGCACAGGATGCGCCCGCCCCGGCCGCGACCACTACGTCCGCCGGGCCGGCGGAGGCGGGCGAGGCGAGGCCGCGTCTGGGACACGAGCCGGTGCTGCATGCCATGCTGGCCCGCCAGATTCTGGACGCCCATCTGCGCAACCGCCACCAGCTGCTCGACCGCGCGCCGGCGGATTTCCGCGACTTCGACGCCGAGGAAACCGATCTGCTGGTCCGGGCCATGGCCGCCGCCGCCCATGCCGACGGCGAACTGGACGTGACGGAGCGCGGCCGGATCCGGAGCAGGCTCAACACCAGCAGCCTGGACGAGGAGGACCGCGACCGCCTGCAGCGGCAGATCGAGGAGCCGCAATGCCTGGAGGAGCTGATCCGTAGGGTCGACGGCCCGCGCATGGCCGCACGCTTCTACGCCGTGTCGCTGGCGACGGTGGACAAGCACGGGCCGATCAACCGCTCCTACCTGCGCTATCTCGCCCAGCGCCTTGGCCTGCCGGCCGATCTGGTGGTCCGGCTGAACCGGCAGATGGGGCTGCGGCTGTAGGGCCGCCGCTCACACGTCCTGCCCGCTGGCGCTGAGTTCGCCCAGCGCGTCGCGGATCGTGCCGGTTTCCAGCAGCAGCCGGCGCGAAATGTCGCTCAGCGTCAGCCAGCCGACCACCTGCCCGCTCTCGTCCAGCACCGGCAGGCGCCGCACGTGATAGGCGCCCATGATGTCCATCGCCGTGGCCAGCGTGTCGGTATCGCGGCAGGTGAACAGCGCGCTGGACATCGCCTCGCGCACCCGCACCCGCGTGTTGTCGCCGCCCTCCGCCACCACGCGGAACAGGATGTCGCGGTCGGTCAGAATACCCACGAGATCGTCGGCCGACCCGACCGGCAGGGCGCCGACGTCCAGCTCCCCCATCAGGGTCGCGGCGTCCTGCACGGTGGCGTCCGGCGAGATGAACTCCAGCGCTTTCGCCATGATCTCGGAAACCTGCACGGTCGTCTTCCTCGTTGTTCCGGCTTGGGGAACGGAACCCCCCGTCCCCTTGTTCCGCATCCCGCTCAGCCGCCCCCGCTCACCCACCAAGCGGCCAGACCATGACGATCAGCCAGGTGCCCAGCGTCAGGATGATCAGCGACAGCGGCACACCCAGCCGCGGGTAATCGCCGAACCGGTAGCCGCCCGGCCCCATCACCAGCGTATTGCACTGGTGGCCGATGGGCGTCAGGAAATCGCTGCCGGCGCCGACCGCCACCGCCATCAGGAACGGGTCGGGGCTCAGCCCCAGCTGCTGCGCCACCCCGGCGCCGATGGGCGCCATCACCAGCACCGTCGCGGCGTTGTTCAGGAAGGGCGTCACCGCCATCGCCGCCGCCATGATCAGCGTCACGCAGGCCACCGCCGGCAGCCCGCGCGCCGCATCGGCCAGCAGGGTGGAGATCACCTGCGTCGCCCCGGTGCTCTCCAGCGTGCCGCTGACCGGGATCAAGGCGGCGAGCAGGATGATGATCGGCCACTCCACCGCGTGATAGGCATCCTCGACGCTCAGCACGCCGGTGACGACCATCGCCGCCGCCGCCGCCAGGAAGGTCACCGCCAGCGGCGCCAGATGAAAGCCGAGGACCAGCATGGTGATCACGAGGATCCCGACCGGCACCCAGACCGGCCGGCGCCGGCCGATCTGCAGGCGGCGTTCCGCCAGCGGGATCAGGCCGGCATCGGCGAGCGCATCGGGATAGCGCTCCGCCGGCACCTGGAGCAACAGCAGGTCGCCCTCCCGGAACATCACATGGTGCAGGCGCCGGGCGATCCGCTCGCCGGTCCGGCTGACCGCCAGCAGGCTGACGCCGAACCGGCGCCGCAAGTCCAGCTTCCGGTCGGAATGGCCGGCCAGCGGCGAGTCCGGCGTCACCACCGCCTCCACCGCCAGCAATTCGCCCTCCGCCCCCTCCAGGATGCCCAGCGGCTCCAGCGACGCGCCCTGGACGAGACGCTGCAGGGCCGGGGCATCGCCCTCCAGCACCAGCACGTCGTCGGCCAGCAGGGTCCAATGCCGGTCCGGCACATAGCGGCGGAAGCGCTCGCGGATCAGGCCGATCACCTGCGCCTCGCCCTCCGCCAGTGCCTCGACGTCGGCGACGGTGCGTCCGACGAAGGACGATCCGGCCGGCAGCCTCATCTCGCTGGCGTAATTCTCGACGGCAAAGGTCTCTTCGGCCGACCGGGCGCCGCTGCGGTCCTGGGGCAGCAGGCGCCAGCCGACCATCAGGAACAGCAGCCCGACGACCGTGATGCCCAGCCCGACCGGCAGATAGTCGAACATCGAGAAGGGCTGACCGACGATCTCCGTCCGCACGCGGGACACGATGATGTTGGGCGAGGTGCCGACCAGCGTCATCAGCCCGCCCATCAGCGAGGCGAAGGCCATCGGCATCAGCACCCTGTGCGCGCCCGTCCGGTGCCGCCGCGCCAGCTGCATGGTGATCGGCAGGAAGATGGCGAGCGCGCCGATGTTCTTCATCAGCGCCGACATGAAGGCAACCGATCCGCACAGGAAGGCGATCTGCCGCGTCGGCGTGCTGAGCTTCGCCGCCACCGGCCGAACCAGCGCGTCGATCACCCCCGACCGGGCGATGCCGGCGCTGACGATCAGCGCGGAGGCGATGATGATGACGATGTCGTCGGCGAAGCCGGAAAACGCCTCCTTCGCCGGGACCAGCCCCAGGAACACGCCGGCCAGCAGGGCCAGCACCGCAACCACATCGAAACGCAGCCTGTTCCAGATCAGCATCGCCACCACGATGCCCACCAGCGCGAAGGCCATGAACTGCTGAAGGGTCATCGGGCGTCCGTCCGTTGATGTCGCCCGTTTGTAACCCCCCGGCACCCCGCTGGTTCCCGCAACGCCCGCGCTTGGGCTTTTAAGACTGATCGACGTCGTCCAGATCCTCCATTTCCGGCGCGGTTTCACAAAAGACCTCTTTTCCCGGACCGAATTCCGGGAACCTGGAGTGCCATATCGAGTTGTAGTGGACAGGTCTTGCGGGCGGTCGTCGCAGCCAGCTCTTCACGCCGCCCTTCCTGAGGACTGCAGGATTTCCCGGAACATTTGGACGGAGTGAACCCATGCGACAGATTTTCATCCTTGCTGCCGCCGCCGTGCCCCTGATGCTTGCAGGCTGTGCTTCCGAAAACAGCAGCAGCTATGGAACCTCCGGCAGCACGGGAGCAAGCCAGCAGTCGGTCTCGCCGAACGAGCCCGGCATGGGCCAGGGTATGACCCGCAAGTCGCTGAACGACTCCAGCCGGGCCGGATCCGGGGCCAGCGGCATGGCCTACGAGAACAACGAGACGGTTTCGCCGAACGAGCCCGGCATGGGGCAGAGCAAGACCCGCAAGTCGCTGCCGAACACCGCCGGGAACTCCTCCTCCTCGTCCTGGTAAGGACGGATAGGGAAAGTCCTGGTTAAGGACGGGCTTCCAGCAAGAAACGCCCCCGCACCGATGCGGGGGCTTTTTCTTGCCCGAATGGCGGCCAGCCCGTTCTAGCCACGCGGACCGTCGAACAGCTCCGACAGCCAGTCGATGAAAACTCTTATCCGCGAAGACAGATGGCGGTTCTGCGGATAGACCACCGACACCGGCATCGGTGGGGGCGGGAAGGCCTCCAATACCGGGACCAGCTGCCCGGCGGCGATCTGCTGCTCCACGCGATAGCGCGGGACCTGTATCAACCCCAACCCCGCAACAGCCGACGCCGTATAGATCTCCGCCCCGCGGACGACGACGTCGTAGGGCAGACGCACCTCCCAGGCCCGCTCCCGCATTTTGAACTCCATCGGATAGGATTGCCCGGTCGCCGAGGCGGCATAGCCGACCATCCGATGACCGTCGAGATCGTCCGGCGTCGATGGGGTGCCATGACGGTCGAGATAGGCGGGGCTGGCCAGGGTCAGTTGCTCGAACACCGTGATGCGGCGGCCGATCAGCGAAGAGTCGGACAGATCGCCCGCCCGCACGACACAATCGACGCCCTCGGTGATGAGGTCGACCATCCGGTCGCCTTCGCTGAGGTTCAGTGAAATTCCCGGATAGCGCGCGATGAACGCAGGGAGCGCCGGCAGGATGAAGAACCGCGCGATGGTCCCCTGCATGTCGACGCGAAGCGGCCCCCTGGGCTCGGCGTTCCTGAAGACGCTCTGCATCTCATCGAGATCGGCGAGGAGCCGAAGGCAGCGTTCGTGGTAGAGCGAGCCGTCGAGCGTCGGCCGGACAGTCCGTGTCGTCCGTTCCAGCAGCCGGACGCCGAGATCCGCCTCGAGGCGTTGGATCGCATGCGTGGCGGTCGGGCGCGGAATCTGCAGGTCCCGGGCGGCCTGAGCAAAGCTCCCGCGCTCGACGATCCTGACGAACAGACGCATGACATCGATGCGATCCATGGCTGGCCCAAGCGATTGTTAGCTCCGGTGAAATGGTGATGTCGAATTCGCCGGTCTACCCCAGTATTTCAAAACAGCCGATTTTCGCTCCCGAGAGCAGCGGCCGAACGAGGCGCGGATGCCGATCCGACGACCGGCCCGATCAACCCGAACAGCCGCTCATCAACCAATCGTCCCACAGGAGCGAAGACCATGCCGTTCGTCAATTTCAAGGTTCCCGAGGCCGCGCTGAGCCGTGCGCAGAAGGAAGAAATCGTCCATCGCACCACCGCGATGCTTGTCGAGTATTTCTCGGAGGCCGCCCGCCCGCACACCATGGTCCTGATCGAAGAGGTCAAGGACGGCGGCTATGCCCGCGCCGACGAGGTGTTCGTGATCCCGGAAGCCTATCGGGCGAAGGATTGAAGCCGGCCAAACGCCACCACTCGCGTCAGGACAGAGGGAGCAGGACAATGACGTCATCAACGAACCGGGTCGCGATCGTCACCGGAGCATCCCGCGGCATCGGAGCCGCCGTTGCCCGGCGGCTGGCGAGTGACGGCCTCGCGGTCGTCGTCAACTATGCCGGCAGCGCGGGCGCCGCCGCCACGCTGGTCGAAGAGATCGAGGCGGCCGGCGGCCGGGCCAGTCCTGTCCAGGCCGACGTCAGCGACCCGGCGGCGGTGAAGCGGATGTTCGATGCCGCCGAGGCGGCCTATGGCGGAGTGGACGTGCTGGTGAACAATGCCGGCATCATGACGCTGGCGCCCCTGGCGCAGGTGGACGATGACGCCTTCGACCGGATCGTCGCGATCAACCTCAAAGGGACGTTCAATGGTCTCCGCGAGGCGGCGAACCGGTTGCGCGACGGCGGCCGGATCGTGAATTTCTCCACGAGTGTCGTGGGTCTCTATCAGCCGAGCTACGGAGTCTATGCGGCCACGAAGGCGGCCGTCGAAGCCCTGACGCATATCCTGGCAAAGGAACTGGGTCCTCGGGGGATCACCGTCAACGCGGTCGCACCCGGCCCGGTCGCCACCGAACTCTTCCTCCAGGGCAAGGATCAGGCCACGCTCGATCGCATCAGGCAGATGATCCCGCTCGGCCGCCTGGGTGAGGTCGACGACATCGCGCGCGTGGTCTCCCTGCTCGTCGGACCGGACGGCGGATGGATCAACGGCCAGATCCTGCGGGCGAACGGCGGCGTGGTCTGAGGGAGCGGGCGGCATGAGGCAGGACATTCTCATCACCGCCGCGTCGCGGTGAACAATGCCGGCATCATTCGCCAAGAGGCCGTCCGGCGTCATGGTCGATCCGGCGGCCCCGGTGACGGGCTGGAGACCAGTGAATTTGGCATAGGCCGTCAATCCGGCCCACCCGCCGGCAATGTGCTGGTCACCCCCAACGAAGACGGCGACATTTCGACCACTCCGGCGTCCATCGACGGCATCGTCGACTGGGCGCTGGCCTTCCCAAATTCGCGGTCGGCGCCGTCATCTTCCTGCTGTTGTGGAAAGACCGCAACTTCAGCCGATCGGACCCGCAACCCCGCGTATCCACGACGGGATACACGACGATCATCATTTGCGGCACGAGTTGACATGGCACACCTTGACTTGAAGGCGGAGCGGTATCTCAGGTGATACTCGATATTTTAAAATAACCGCCCAGCCTGACCCAAAGGACATGGACGGTTTTTCCATGGACAGCATTTGAATGCTCTGACATCGTTCGAATACGAACCTTCACGGGGACGGTGATTGGAGACCAAAGCAATGAAAACCTCATCCACAAGTTTCAGGGCGGCCTGCCTGTTCGCACTTGCCGGCATCGGCATGGGGATTGGAATGGCCGCATCGCAGGACCACAGCCTGATGCCGGCCCATGCCCACCTCAATCTGCTGGGCTGGGTGTCGCTCTTCCTGTTCGGCGTCTATTACCGGTTGCATCCGGCGTTGGAGACCAGCCGTCTGGCGATGACGCAGATCGTCGTGTGGTGCGTCGGCACGGCCTTCCTGACCGTCGCCGTCGCCGCTCTGCATCTCGGCTATTCCGCGTTCGAGCCGGTCGCCGCGGTCAGCGCGCTGTTGCTGCTCGGCGCGCTCGGGCTCTTCACCCTGCTGGTCTTCCGCTCCGGCAAGCAGACGCAGGCCGCGACGCCGGCGCTGACGGCCGCGGAGTAACCGACGCCGCCAGCACTTGGGCGAGCCCGTCGGGGACGATCAAGCCGGCGTTAGACCGGATGTCCTGGATTGGGAGCCTTCTCGAAGCGCTCGCCCTCAGCGGCCTTTTTGTTTTCCTCGGTCGTGCGCGGCACCGCACCGCCGCCTTCGACGAGTGCGGCCGGATCGCGACCTACCCGCCGGTCCTGTTTCCGCCGGTCCTGTTCCTGATTCCGCTCCTTCGTGCCGGACATGGACGGCTCCCTGGGACAGTTGAGGATACAGTCCCCAACCGGCAAAGCATCATGCCGGTTCCGGCCCCCGACGACAGACCGCCGCCATGTCGCGCCGCGGTCCTTTTTTGTATCGACCGCATTTTTTCGGAAGAATCCGCGCCAGCTTTCGCCGGCCGTTCCGTGGATAGCCATAGAACGAACGGGGCGGCGCCAACCGACCGCCCATCCCGAAGTGCCATCGGCCTGAACCGCCGCGAAATCCCGCACGGATTCCGCGAACGGGCCGTGATTGGGTGGAGAAGGCGATGCTGGTCGATTCAGTCAGCGCAACGACGTCAACGACCTCGACGAAATCCACGTCCTCGTCGAACAGTTCGTCAACGACGTCCGCGAGCGACACCTACCAAACCTTTCTGACCTTGCTGACGACGCAGCTGCAGAATCAGGATCCGACCAATCCGGTCGACACCACCAGCTTCACCACCCAGCTCGTCCAGATGTCCTCGCTGGAACAGCAGATTTCGACCAACGACAAGCTGGACGAACTGACCAGTACGGTCTCGGACCTCGCCAGTTCGGTCACGTCGTCGCTCGGCACCACCAGCGGCGCGGTGAGCTACTACGGCAAGATGGTGGAGGCCGAAGGCTCGACCACGCCGTTGCAGGACGGCGAAGCGACCTGGGAATACGACCTCGAGTCCGCTGCGTCGTCGGTCAAGCTGACCATCACCGATTCCAACGGCAACACCGTCTACAGCGACGTCAGCTCCTCCACCGCCGCCGGCACCCACGAGGTGACCTGGGACGGCATCGGCACCGACGGCAAGAGCTACAGCAGCGGCACCTACACCCTGTCGGTGACCGCGCTCGACGCCAGCGGCAACGCCATCGACACCACCACCCGCTTCAAGGGCACCGTGACCGCCGTCGACAGCTCCAGCGGCACGGCGGTGCTGACTGTCGGCGGCGTCAGCCTGTCGGCCGACAAGGTGCTGACGCTCTCCTGACCCCCTCTCCCGGACATTTCGAAAGACAGGTGCCGCCATGAGCCTCACCAGCGCGATGTACAGCGCCACGTCCGGGCTGACCGCCCAGAGCAAGGCGCTCGCCAGCATCTCCAGCAACATAGCCAATTCCAGCACCACCGGCTTCAAGGGCACGGTGACGGAGTTCACCTCCTACATCAACAAGACCACCACGGTGGACGAGCAGGTCGGCGGCGTCATCGCGTCGAACACCCGCAGCGTCAGCCGCCAGGGCGAAATCCAGTCGTCGGCGACCACCACCAACATGGCCGTCAACGGCGAGGGCTTCTTCGTTGTGTCGGACGAGACGTCGGACGGCGGCACCTATTTCACCCGCAACGGCTCCTTCTCCACCGATTCCAACGGCAATCTGGTCAATTCGGAGGGCTATTACCTCTATGGCTGGGCGGTCGGCGACGACGGCACCGTCAAGGCCGCCAACAAGACCTCCACCGACAGCCTGGAGGCGATCAACCTCACCAGCATCAAGGGCACGCCCAAGGCGACCTCGACGCTGGATATCGAGGCCAACCTGCCCTCCGACGCCGAGACCGGCGACAGCTTCACCACCGATGTCGAACTGTTCGACGCGCTGGGCAACAGCCATTCGGTGACGATGACCTGGAGCAAGACGGCCGACAACACATGGTCGCTCAGCGCCTCCGACCCGACCAGTTCGGCCGACGGCACCACCACCACCGGCACGATCTCCGGCTTTCCCATCGCCATCACCTTCAACAGCGACGGCTCGCTGGCCAGCGCCACCCAGACCGACAGCAGCGGCACCACGACCAGCGTCGATCCATCGGCCATCAGCTTTTCGGTCAGCGGCTGGACCACCGGCGCCAGCGACAGCACGGTGTCGATGAATCTCGGCAGCGCCGACAGCACGACCGGGCTGACGCAGTATGCGTCGGGCGAGGACACCGCCGCCATCGGCGACTGGACGGCCACCGGCGACGGCTATGAACCCGGCACGCTGACCGGCACCACCATCGACAGCAGCGGCATGGTCCGCGCCACCTTCGACAATGGCGAGACGCGGGCGATCTACCAGATCCCCATAGCGACCTTCGCCAGCGCCGACGGGCTGGAGAGCGAGAGCGGAACCACCTTCACCCAGACCTACGAGTCCGGCAATTACCAGCTGCGAACCGCCGGCGACGGCGCCGCCGGCGAGATCGAGGCGAGTTCGCTGGAAAGCTCCACGGTGGAACTGACCGACGAGTTCAGCCGCATGATCGTGGCGCAGCAGGCTTATTCCGCCGCATCCAAGGTGATGACGACGGCGCAGGACATGCTGGACACGCTGATCTCGATGAAGCGGTGACGCCATGACCGCCGCACCGGACGAGGGGTTCGCCCGCGCCGAAGCCCTGCTGCTGGAACACCGGCGGCTGATGGTGCAGGCACGGCTAATGCTGGCACGCCCGACCATGCGGGCCGAACGGCTGGCGCTGATCGACGACCTGATCGCGCTGATCGACGGACTGGGCGCGGAAAAGCGCGCAGTTGGGGCGCGGATCCACCGCGGACGGGTCGCGAACGCCGCGGTCCACGCCTATGGCCGGGCGATGGCGACGCGGCGGTAAGGGGTGGGCATCGTCTGCCGGCACTCCCCCGAAGATTTTCCGCCAGCTTTCCCCGCAGCCGCCGTGGAACCAGACATCCAACACCCGGAGCCAAAGCCATGGCGCTCAAGCAGACCCTGCGGAAGCCGGCCCCGCCGAAGCCCGTCCTGACCAAGGCCCAGGCGCCCACCCACCCCGCCGAACCCGCCACCCCCACCATCTTCCTGCGCGTTGACGCGGTGGAGGTGCTGGAGGCGTTCGTCGCCGAACTGGACCGCAGCGCGGCACGTGCCGAGGCGGCGGTGCGCGAGGGACGGCCGCGCGACGCGCTGCTGGCGGCCGGCGACATGCAGACGCTGCTGCGGACCTGGAAGGACCGTTTGGACGATGCGCTGGCGCAGACGCGCAGCAAGCGCGTCGCCCCCACCGTGCGCGGCGCCGCCAAGGCCGCCGCCGACCGCGTGCTGCCGTCGCTGGCCGCCCGCATGCGGGAGATTGAGGCGCAGATCAGGGTGCACCGCGCCCGCCAGAACGCCATCGGCGCCGCCCTTCGCGCCGCGTCAACCGCACCGGCCGGCGTGTATGGCGTCGCCTATGGTCCTGGCGCCCGCTACGGCGCACGGGTGGCGATGCGCACCACCGGACATGTCGTCGGCCTGACGGCCTGACGGCAGGCAACACAGGGGGAGGAAACCGCCATGTCGCTTCGCGTCGCCAGTTCAATCGCCACGTCGGCGCTGCGCACGTCCGAGGTCGGGATCGCCGTCGCTTCCTCCAACGTCGCCAATGCCGATACCGACGGCTACACCCGCAAGACCGCGTCCAACGTCACGCGTAGCACCGGCACCAACATCTCCAGCGTCGATGTCACCGCGGTCGGCAGCAATGTCGACCGCTATCTGCTGAAGACCCTGGTCGCGGCGCAATCGGACCTCGGCTACGCCGACACCCGCAACAGCTATCTCGACCAGATGCAGTCGGCCTTCGGCAGCGTCAGCGACGACGACAGCGGCGGCACCGACATCGGGTCGATGATCGATGCGCTGGCCGACACGCTCGGCACGCTCGCCACCTCCCCCGAAAGCGAGAGCGCCAAGGCCGCCACCGTGCAGGACCTGTCGGACCTGGCGGAGACGCTGCGCAGCACCTCCTCGTCCGTGCAGTCGCTGCGCGCCCAGGCCAACGACGAGATCGCCACCACCGTCGACAGCATCAATGAATCGCTGAACAGCATCGACTCCCTGAACGACCAGATCGTGAAGGGCAAGGCGCTGGGCCAGAACGTCACCGACCTGGAGGACCAGCGCAACACCGCGCTGAAGAGCCTCGCGAAGACGATTGACGTTACCTATCAGGTCGACGACGGCGGGCTGATGCGCATCTCCACCGCGTCGGGCAAATCGCTGCTCGACAGCAAGGTGCACGAACTGTCCTACACGCCGGCCGCCTCGGTCAGCGCCGGCACGGTCTACAGCGCCAGCGGCAGCAGCGGCTTCAACGGAATCATGCTGAACGGCGTGGATGTCACCGGCTCGTCGCTGGGCGGGACGCTGGGCGCCTTGGTGCAGTTGCGCGACACCGACCTGCCGGCACAGCAGGCGAGCCTTGACGAGCTGGCGACCACCCTGATGGACACGCTGAACGCGATCCAGAACCAGGGCACCTCCTACCCCGCCCCGCAAAGCCTGACCGGCACCGAGACCGTTTCGGCCAGCGACCCGCTGAAAGTGACCAGTGGCACGTTGCGCGTCGCCGTCACCGACAGCAGCGGCACGGCCGCGGAGGTCCTCGACATCGACCTGTCGACCATGTCGACGCTGCAGGATGTGGTCGACGCCATCAACACGATGAGCAATGCGTCCGCCTCGATATCCGCCGACGGCAAGCTGGTGATCTCCGCCGACAGCGCCAGCAACGGCATCGCGCTCGGCGGCGATAACGGCGCCTTCTCCGATGCCTACGGCATGAACGACCTGCTGACCGGCTCCGGCGCCTCCGACATCAAGGTCGCGACCCGCATCGCCGGCGACAGCAGCCTGCTCGCCACCGGCGCCTTGTCCTCCACCAGCGGGCTGACCGCCGGCGACACGGTGTTGACCAGCGGCGAGGGGTCGGTAGCGCAGGCGCTGTCGGCGGCATTTTCCACCAGCTACGACTTCGACGCCGCCGGGACCTCGAGCGCCCGCAGCACGACCTTCGCCGGCTATGCCGGCGCGGTGGTCCAAGGCGCGGCGACGCTCGCCGATACGGCATCCGCCGCCTACGACAGCCAGAACACCTACGCCAGCAGCCTCGAATCGACCTTCTCGTCGCAGAGCGGCGTGAATGTCGACGAGGAGACCGCCGCGATCTCCACCCTGCAATCCGCCTACGAGGCCGCAGCCGCGGTCATGAAGACGCTGCAGGAGATGTTCAGCACGGCGCTCGACATGGTCCAGTAGAGGAGACCGCGATGGAACGGGTCGCGACCTACAACCATCAGAACACGCTTGTCCAATATATGATGAAGGCCGAGGCCAAGGTGGCCGCGGAACAGGTCCGCTCGGCGTCGGGGCTGAACTCCACCGACTACAAGGGCATCGCGTCGGACAGCGGCCGGCTGGTCAACCTCGAAAGCCATTACCGCCGGCTGGAACAGTATATCGACGAGGGCGAGGTCGTGAACGGCCGCATCCAGTCGATGTACGATGCCGTCGGCGGCATGTCGGACCTGACCTCCCGTCTCAGCGCGCTGATCACCGGACTGCAAGGCGACAACGCGGCCGGCGTCGAAGGCGTGGTGGCGGAATCGGCCCAGCTTATGGAAGAGCTTGGCGGACTGCTGAACACGCAGCAGGACGGCCGCTATCTGTTTGCCGGCGGACGCACCGACCAGCCGGCGGTCGACCTCGACAGCTATACCGCCGCGACCTACCCGTCGAGCGCCGACACCGGCTATTACCAGGGGGATTCGACCGTCGCCCATTTCCAGGCGGCCGACGATTTCGTGCTGTCCTACGGCGTCACCGCCGACCAGCCGGCGTTCGAGAAGGCGCTCCGCGCCTTCAGCCTGATCGCCAACATGTCGACCGACCCGGTCGACGACGATCTGCTGGCCGAAGCGACGCAGCTCGCCTCCGACGCCACCGACGGGCTGTCGATCGTGCAGGCCAAGCTGGGCGCCGCCAGTTCCTCGCTGGAGAACACCATCGACCGCCATGTGGACGAGCAGCTGGTGCTGCAGACCCAGGTGGACGACATCCGCAGCGTCGATCTGGCGGAATCCACCACCAAGCTGTCGCAGCTCCAGGCCTCGCTGGAGGCCACCATGAGCCTGATGAAGATCCTCGAGGAGAACAACCTGTCCAAATACCTGTAAGGGCGGGGCATTCGCAAAAAAGCGCTAATCCGATCGAAAAATCCCGCCAGCTTTCGCCGCCTGCCCCGTGAGTCCCAGTGAGGGTCGCCGAAACGGCCCGGTTCGATCAGGAGACCACATCATGCCCGTCATCTCGACCAACACGGCTTCCAATTCGGCCCTTCGCTACCTGAACATCAACTCGACGAACCAGTCGGATTCGGTCTCGAAGATCGCCAGCGGTTCGCGCATCACCAAGGCGTCGGACGACGCCGCCGGTCTGGCCGTCGGCACCTCGCTGAAATCCGACGTCACGGTGCTGAACCAGGCGGCCACCAACGCCTCGCACGGTTCTTCGATCCTGCAGACCGCCGACGGCGGCATGTCCAGCATCTCCGACATCGTGCAGCGCATGCGCTCGCTGGCCACGCAATCGCTGTCCGGCTCGGTCACCGACAACGAGCGCTCCTATCTCGACGCCGAGTTCCAGCAGCTGCAGGACGAAATCGACGGCATCGCCTCGGGCACCCGCTTCAACGATGAATCGCTGCTGGATGGGTCGACCAACTGGGCGTCGGGCGTCTCCTTCCGCGTCGGCACCACGTCGAACGACAACATCACCGTGACGATCGCCGGCGTCACCACGACCGGTCTGGGCATCAACACGCTGGACGTCGGCACCTCGGCCACCGCCGCCGCCGCGCTGACCGCGCTCGACACCGCCGTGACGACCCTGTCGGACGCCCGCGCCGACGTCGGCGCGCTGATCTCGCGCTTCGAATTCCGCAGCGACATGATCGACACCACCATCGAAAACACCGAGGCCGCCCAGTCCAAGATCATGGACGTCGACGTGGCCCAGGAGCAGTCGAAACTGGCATCGGAGAAGGTCCTGACCCAGGCCGCCATCGCCGTGCTGTCCCAAGCGAACTCGATGCCGGAGAATCTGCTCTCCCTTCTCCGCTGACAGTTCGCAAGGCCGCCGGCAAGGGCGCGTTCCACACAGCCTCACACACTCGTGGGGCGCGTCCCCCGGCGGCCGCTTCCTCTTTTTTCCGCCATCGCCACAAAGCCCGCCGCCGCGCCAGTCACCGTGCCATCCGCCGCCCCGCCCGCGGCCGGAACCGGGAGAGCCTTGCCATGACCACCGTCAGCTCCACCTCCACCAGCACAGCCGCGAGCACCGGTTATTCGGCGCTGTCCTCCAGCAGTTCGGGAACCGGCATCGACTATTCCGCGCTGATCGAGGCGAAGGTCAACGCAAGGCTCAGCAAGGCCGACCGCATCGACACCAAGATCACCGCGAACGAAGCGAAGATCACCGCCTACACCGACCTTCAGGACAAGCTGCAGGCGGTCAACGACGCCCTCGACGGCCTGCGCAACCGCAGCGTCTCGACCGGCGCGTCCTCCAACCTGTTCGGCCAGCGGACCGCCTATGTCGGCGACGACGACGTGTTCAGCGCCACGGTGGATGACGATACGGAGGTCGGCACCTATTCCGTCGTGGTTCAGCAGCTCGCGACGAAACACAAGATCGCCTCCGACAGCGCCAGCAGCAAGACGGACGCGCTGGGCTATTCCGGCAGCTTCACGCTCCAGGCGGCCGACGGCAGCGCCGTCACCATCTCGATGGAAAGCGACGACAGCCTGACCGACCTGCGCGATGCGATCAACGCCAACAAATCGACCAGCGGCGTCACCGCCAGCATCGTGCAGGTCAGCGACAGCAGCTATCAGCTGATCCTGACCTCCAACAACACCGGCCAGGCCATCTCGCTGACCGACGGCGGCGACGGCGTCCTGTCCTCGCTCGGCCTGACCGACAGCGACGGCGCCATCAAGAACGAAATGGTCGCGGTGCAGGACGCGATCGTCGAGGTGGACGGCGTCACCATCACCCGCAGTTCCAACACCATCGACGATGCCATCGAAGGCGTGACGCTGAACCTCTACAGTGCCAGCCCGGACACGGCGATCTCGATGGAGGTGTCGACAGACCTGTCCTCGATCAAATCGGCGATCTCCAGCTTCGTCGACGCCTACAACGAATACCGCGACTTCGTGGTGACGCAGCAGTCGACGACCAGCGACGGCACCGCCTCCAGCGACGCTACTCTGTTTTCCGACAGCCTGTTGCGGCAGATCGTGCGGTCGGTCAACAGCGCCCTCGACACGTCGATCACCACCGACGACGGCACGGTGCTGTCGATGGCCTCCCTCGGCATCAGTTTCAACAGTTCCAACGAGTTGGAACTGGACGAGGACACGCTGAACAGCATCCTCAGCAGCGATGTCGATGCGGTCCAGCAGCTGCTCGGCCTCAACATGGCTTCGTCGTCCAGCCAGATGTCGCTGCTGCGCTACACCAGCAGCGCCTCGGCATTGTCCTTCACGCTGGACATCGTGCGCGGCGACGACGGGACCCTCACCTCGGCATCGGTCGACGGCGACAGCAGCCTGTTCTCCGTCAGCGGCAACCGAATCATCGGCGCTGAAGGCACGGCCTATGAAGGCATCGTTCTGGTCTATTCCGGCAACAGCGGCAGCGTGGACATCGATTTCTCGCAAGGACTGGCCGACAAGCTGTTCGGCGTCATCGACGATGCGTCGGCGGACTACGACAGCGACCTCGCCAGCGCCGTCGACGACCTGGAAGCCCGGGACACCGAGCTGGAAAGCCGCTCGACCGACATCAAGACCAAGGCCGAGACCTACCGCAACACCCTGACCGCCTATTACGCCCGGCTGGAGGCGGCAGCCGAGTCGGCGGCCCTTCTGCTGAAACAGCTGACCTACAGCGACAGCAGCAGCAGTGACAGCTGACCTCGGTCACGGCACATCCAATTGATGAGGATTTGGCGCCATGCGCAATTCCGCCTATTCGAAAGCCCTGAATGCCTACGCCGTCGCCAACAGCGCGGTGCCGCCGCTGGTCGCCGTGGTGCGGTTGTACGAGCGGGCGATGACCCATCTGTATGCCGCCCGCGACGCCGCCGCGGATCGCCGGTTCGAAGCGCACCACAATGCGATCCGAAATGCGGTCATGGTGTTCGCAGGCCTTGATTCCATTCTGGTTTTCGACAAAAATGAGGATATCGCGATGACGCTCCGGCGGTTCTACCACCGGCTGATCGTGCAGGCGGGCGCCGCCGCCAGCCGGAAGGATCCGGTGGCGGCCTGCGACTCGCTCATCCGCCAGACGTCCTTCATGCTGAAGGCTTGGCAGGCCATCGCCGCAGAACGCGGCGGGCCGTCCACTGTCGTCGGTGCGCCGGCCAAAGGGCCGCATGCATCCGTCGTCGGGAGAACGATGGATCATGCACATGGCGGACTCTCGGGCGGACTCTCGGCTTGACCTTCCGCGGGAGGATTCCAGCGTCGGGCGATCCATGTCCGGGGACCTGAGCCGGGGTTCTGCCTCCGGCGTCATCATCCCCGCGGACGAGGACAGCGACGAAGCGCTGATGGCGCAAATCCGCTCCGGCAACCAGACGGCCTATCGGCGGCTGGTGCATCGCCACCTGAAACGCACCTACGCGCTGGCCCGCCGCCTGACCGGCAACGAGGCGGAGGCCGAGGATGTCGTGCAGGACGCCTTCCTGCAGGTCTGGCAGCGCCGCACCCAATGGAGCGACGACGGCGGCGCCCGGTTCACGACGTGGCTCTACCGCGTGGCGGTGAACCGCTGCATCGACCACAAGCGCCGGCCGGTCGGCCAGGACCTGGAAACGGTGGCGGAACCGTCTGACAGCGCGCCCGACGCGGTCAGCACCATCCACCGCCGGCAGGTCGCCGCCCGGCTGTCCGATGCCCAGAACAAGCTGACCCCGCAGCAGCGGGCCGCCGTGACGCTGTTTTATTACGAGAATTTAAGCAACGCCGACATCGCCGCCGTTATGCAAATCAGCGTCGGTGCTGTAGAGTCGCTTTTGAAACGCGCGCGCCAGCAGCTCCGGCTGCTGCTGCGCGCCAGTGCGCAGGCGGCCAGGGATTCATTCGATGACGGATGAGGAGTTTCGCGATCGGCTCGATCGCTACGGAGGCGACCTCGCCCTCTGGCCGGCCGATGCGGCCAGGGACGCGCGGCGCCTTCTTCTGCGTTCGGTCAAGGCGCAGGCGATGCTGGACGAAATGGTGACGATGGAACTTGCGCTCGGGCAGTCGGAAGACCGCCCGCCCACGGACCTTGCCGACCGCATCTTTGCCGCCGCCTTCCGCCTGCCGCCGTCCGACCGGACCTTCGACGAGGATGGCGATCAGCCGCCGCGGCTGATGTAGGCCGGTCAGCCTCCCGCCACCCGCCGCAGTTCCGCCGATATCCGCTCCAGCGCCTGGTCAAGCCCTTGCCCGCCCAGCGGCTGGAACAGGCGCATCGACGGATACCAGGGCCGGCCGGCGGTGCCGAGCTGCGTCCAATCCCGGTGCCCGAAGCGCCAGACCGGCACACCCAGCGCGCCGGCCAGCTCCGCCACCGAATTCGCCGGCGCGATGACGAGATCGAGCGCCGAGACCAGCGCCGCCGTCTCCTCGAAATCGTCGCGCAGGTCCAGCCCGGTCCAGCCATAGATCGGCTGCCCGAACCGGCGTTCCGCCGCCAGGATCTCGCGCTGGCACTCGTCATATTGCAGATTGACGAAGGTGACGCCGGGCACGGCGAAGACCGGACCCCAGGCATCCAGCGGCAGATAGGCGCTGCGGCGGTCGGCGGTCATCACCTGGCTGCGCCAGCTGATGCCGACCCGCAGATCGTCGCCGGCACCATCCAGCCGCTCGCGCCAGTCGGCGACGCGGCTGCCGTCGGCGAACAGCCAGCAGGACCGCGCCGGAAAATTCGACAACCGCTCGCGCAGCAGGCGCGGGACCGAACCGGCCGGGATGTGATAGTCGCAATCGACCGTCTCCGCCTCCATCAGCCCGCAGGGCGGCTGTTCGGCGCGCACCGTCGCCTTCGGGAAGGAGCGTGCGAACAGCGGCACCAGCCGGCGTTCGCATTCGATCACCACCCGCCCGGCCATCCTGATCAGGTCGGGATAGCAGGAGGCGAACAGGAACTCGTCCCCCACCCCCTGCTCGCGCCAGACGAACAGTCGCTTGCCGTCCAGCGGCTCGCCCGTCCATTCGGGGACGGTGAAGCGCCGCTCCGGCCGCACGCGTCCGGCCTTGAAGCGGAAGGCGTAGTCGGCCCAGCCGGCGCTCAGCGCGCCGCGTTCCAGCGACAGCAGGCCGCGGTTGAAACGGGCCAGCGCATGGCCGGGCGCCGCGGCAACGGCACGCTCGAACCAGCGTCCGGCATCGGCGCGCCCCTGACGCTGCTCCGCCAGCCCCAGGGTGCAGAGCGGGTCGGCCAGCGACGGCGCCAGCGCCAGCGCCTTGCGGCAGGCGACGTCGGCCTCGACGGGGCTCTGGGCGCCGTTCAGCGCATAGGCCAGCACGGCGTGCAGCGACGCATGACCGGGCATCAGCCGGATGGCACGGCGCACCTGCACCACCGCCGGGCCAAAGGCTTCGCGGTCCGACAGGTCGGCGCCGAGATTGCCCAGCGCATCGGCGAAGGCGGGGTGCAGCGCCAGGGCGCGTTTCCAGCAATGCTCGGCTTCCGCCCGCCGCGCCTGGGCCTTGCAGGCGTTGCCCAGATTGTTCCATGCCTCCGCCCGGCCGGGCTCTCGGGCAATGGCGCGACGCTGCCACCGCTCCGCACCGCCATGGTCGCCGAGCGCCGAATCCGCCAGCCCCAGATTGACGAGCGCCGGAACATGGCACGGGTCGAGCACCAGCGCGGTGCGGAACCGCGACCGCGCCTCATCATGGCGGCCCTGTGCATGCAGCAGCAGGCCCAGATTGTTGCGGGTCTCGGCATGGCCGGGCTCGCGACGCAGGGCCTCGACATAGGCGCCTTCAGCCTCGCCGAACCGGCCCAGGCCCTGAAGCGTGGCGCCCAGATTGGCCCAGACCGATCCATTGTCGGCACCCAGCCCGATGGCGTCCCGATAGGCGGCGGCAGCCTCGGCCATCGCACCCCAACGGCGCAGCGCATTGGCAAGCGCGACGCGGGTGGCGCCATCCTTCGGCCGCAGCTTTGCCGCCAGCCGGTAGCAGCCGATGGCGGGACCGGCCTGCCGCAGGTCCTCCAGCGCCCGCCCCATGCCAAGCCGCGGTTCGGCCGCGCTCGGCACCAGACGCGCCGCAGCGCGGTAGCAGCGCAGCGCCGCCACCGGCTGTCCCTGCCGCCCGGCGACTGAGCCCAGCAGGCACAGCGCGGCGGCATCGTCGGGATTGACAGCAAGAGCCCGGCGGGCGCTGGCGAGTGCGGCAGTTACCCGCCCCTCCTCCATCAACGCCTGTCCGAGCGCCAGATGGTAGGAGCCGACCAGCGCATTGGACCGCGCCGCGGTGTCGAACAGCCGGGTGGCGTCGGTCCTGCGCCCGTCCTGATAGGCGATATGGCCCAGCAGATGGGCGGCGTCGCCGTGCGTCGGGTCGATCCTCAGGATTTCGCGGCAAAACCGCTCCGCCCGCTCGCTCTGTCCGGCATTGTGATGCTGGACCGCGAGACGCAGCAATCCGTCGGTACGCCGTGTCGCGTTCCCGTCCATGATCGTCGCCATTCCGTCAATGAACCCGTCGGCGGCATCGGGCCGCGCTTGTTCGTTGTACGGCGGCGGCGTTGAACTCCTGCGCCGATCGGCAGTGCACGCAACGCAGAGGGTCGCACGGAAAGGCTGCGGACGTTGCATGCAAAAATAGACCGTTTCGGTTCCGGTATAAGTTGGGCAGGATTGAAACAGCATTTTGCCCGAACGAGAGGAACAGGCGATGGACGGGATGGCGACGGGAATGGACAGGCTGACGGCGGACATGACGGAATGGCGGCGCGATCTGCACGCCCATCCGGAAACCGCCTTCGAGGAACAGCGGACCAGCGACTTCGTGGCGGAGAAGCTGGCCTCCTTCGGGCTGGAGGTTCACCGCGGCCTTGCCAAGACCGGGGTGGTCGGGATCCTGCGCAACGGCGAGGGCCCGATGGTCGGCTTCCGCGCCGACATGGATGCGCTGCACATCCACGAGGAAACCAACCTGCCCCACAGCTCGCGCAATCCGGGGCGCATGCACGCCTGCGGGCATGACGGCCATACGGCGATGCTGCTGGGCGCGGCCCGCCACCTGACCGAGAATCCCAACCTGTTCCAGGGCACCATCGTCTTCATCTTCCAGCCGGCCGAGGAGAATGAAGGCGGCGGACGCGTGATGGTCGAGGAAGGGCTGTTCGACCGCTTCCCGGTGGAGAAGGTCTTCGGCATGCACAATTGGCCGGGGCTGGAGGTCGGCCGCATCGCGCTGCGCCCCGGCCCGCTGATGGCCGCCTACGACATTTTCGAACTGACCCTGACGGGAAGGGGCACCCACGCCGGCATGCCGCATATGGGAACGGACACGATCATGGTGGGAAGCCAGATCGTGGGTGCCTGGCAGACCATCGCCAGCCGCAGCGTCCATCCCATCGATTCGGCCGTGGTCAGCGTCACCCAGTTCCACGCCGGCGACACGTGGAATGTACTGCCGGCCACGGCCGTTCTCCGCGGCACAGTGCGGACCTTCCGGCCGGAGGTTCAGGATCTGGTTCAGCGCCGCATGGGCGAGGTCGCCACCGCCATTGCCGGCGGCTTCGGCGTCGAGGCCAGCCTGCGCTATGAACGGCGCTATCCCCCCACCACCAACAGCGTCAAGGAAACCGAACTGGCGCGGCAAGCGGCGGCGCGCGTGGTCGGAGAAGACGCCCTTGATCTCGATCCGATGCCCAGCATGGGGGCGGAGGATTTCTCCTTCATGCTGCAGAAGCGGCCGGGCTGCTACATCTGGGTCGGCGCCGGGCCATCGGACCAGGGTCGCAATCTGCACAGCCCGCATTACGACTTCAACGACGCGGTGCTGCCGATCGGCGCCAGCTATTGGGTGCGACTGGCCGAGACCGTCCTGCCGAAGGCCGGGTGATCTGCCTTGTGTGCAATTCCCACAGATTTCCTAGCGTAGCGCTCAGTGTAATAATGTTTTCGCGAGAAAATCTTGGGAATTGCGCACGTGTGCCTTTTGACCCATAGTTCGACTGGAGACGGTTGGGCCTGACCAAAATGGATCGGGCCGGACGGATTTGGCCGAGCGGGGGCAGGCGGACGTGGCAGACCAGGCGCAGGACATTCCAGGCCGGGGCGGAATTTGGCGACGCCCGGACTCGCTATGGGAGGCCACCGCCCCGCCGCCTCCGGACCTGCCGGTGTTGCAGGGCAACGTGCAGGCCGATGTGCTGGTGATCGGCGGCGGTTTCACCGGCCTGTCGGCCGCCCTGCACGCGGCGGAGGCCGGCAAGCACGCGGTGGTGCTGGAAGCGTCCGAACTCGGCCGGGGCGCTTCGGGACGCAACAACGGGCAGGTCATCCCGACCCTGACCCGGCCTGATCCCGCCGACCTCGTCGCCCGCTTCGGCGGTGAGGCCGGGGAGCGCTTCGTCGGCCTGATCCGCGACAGCGCCTCCACCCTGTTCGATCTGGTGCGCCGCCTCGGCATCGACTGCGCAGCGGAGCAGACCGGCTGGGTCCAGCCGGTGCATTCGCCGGGCCGCATCAAGATCGCCGAGCGCCGGGCCGCCCAATGGGGCCGGTACGGCGCCGACGTGGAACTGCTGGACCGGGACGCGGTTTCAGCCCTTCTCGGCACCGATGCCTATTACGGCGGCTGGATGAACCGGACCGGCGGGCACATCAACCCGCTGGCGCTGGTGCGCGGGCTCGCCGCCAAGGCCGTCGAGGCCGGATCGGCGGTCTACGTCAACTCCCCCGCACTGTCGGTGGAACGGCGCGGCGACATGTGGATCGCCCGCACGCCGCAGGGAATGGTGACCGCCGACGCGCTGGTGCTGGGCACCAACGGCTATGCCGCCGCCGTCTTCCATGAGATCCGGACGGAGGTGGTACCGGTGCTGTCCTGGCAGATGGCGACCGCGCCCCTGGGCGACAACGCGCGCCGGACCATCCTGCCGGGCCGTCAGGCGATGTCGGACACCCATGGCGACCTGCGTTTCATGCGCTACACCGCCGACAACCGGCTGGTGACTGGCGGCGCGCTGCTGATCCCGGTGAACGGGGCGGAACGGCTGAAGCACATCGTCGGCGACCGACTGGCCGGGATGTTCCCGGCCCTGCGCGGCGTCACCTTCGATTATGTGTGGAACGGCCGCATCGCCATGACCACCGATTACTTTCCCCGCGTCCACCGGCTGGGGCCGAACGGCTTCGGCTGGGCCGGGTGCAACGGGCGCGGCGTGGCGCTGTCGATCTCGCTCGGGCGTGAACTCGCGCGGGCAGCGATCGGCCAGGATCCGAAGGACCTCGCCCTGCCCTTCACCCCGCCGACGCCCCTGCCCTTCAATGCCCTGCTGCAACGCGTCGGGCCGTTGAAAATCCTGCAGTACCGTTGGAACGACGCCCGGGAAATCTGATCCAAATGGAGAAGGCGAGCATGGCCGACACCCCCGATTACCCCACCCTTCTGCGCAACGCCTATGCGATGCGCGCGGCGTCCTATGCCCACATGTTCGACGTGCTGCGCGAACGGTTCGGCACCGAAACGGCGCTGGAGGTCGGCCAGGAAGCCACCCGCCGCCTCGGCGAGGCGATGGGCGCTAAGTATGCCGGCCATGGTCCCGACGATCTGACCGGCCTGTGCCATGCCTTCCTCGACGGCATCCCCAACCGTGACAGCATGTTCGCGCCGGAGATCAAGCGGTGCGACGGCGAGGCGCTGGAAATCCACTTCCACCGTTGCCCGCTGAAGGAGGCCTGGCAGGCCCAGGGCCGCTCCGACACCGATCTGGAGCTGCTCTGCAAGATGGCCGGCGCCATCGACGGCGGGTTGTTCGAAGCGGCCGGCTTCGTCTTCAAGGGCGAAACCTGGAAGCCGGGTGACGAGGGCTGCTGCCGGCTGAAGGTCCTGCCGGGCGCCAAAGCCGCCGAATAAGTCCACGCGCTGCAAAGCATAAGAAGCCAAACGGAAGAAGAGGGTGTCCCCGCCATGAAACTCCGCCTCCTCACGCTCACGACGCTCGCCGCTGCCGGGATCGCCGGTTCGGCCTTCGCCGCCGACACGGTCAAGCTCGGCTACCAGCTGCCGCTGACCGGCGACACCGCGCAGTACGGCCAGGATTTCCGCAAGGCCGCCGAGATCGCGCTGACCGAGTTCAACGCCGCCGGCAAGCCGTTCAAGGTCGAGATCGTCTTCGAGGACAGCCGGTCCGACGCCAAGGAAGGCACCAACATCGCCCGCAAGTTCGTGGACGACAAGGAGATCGTCGGCGTTCTTGGCGACTTCACCTCGGGCGTGTCGATGGCCGCGGCGCAGGTCTACAAGGAGGCCGGCATGCCTCAGCTGTCGCAGACCGCCTCGCACCCCGACTACACCAAGATCTCCAAGTACCAGTTCCGCAACATCGCCACCCAGGCGCAGGAAGGCCCCTACAACGCCAAATGGATGGCGTCCAAGGGTCTCAAGAACGTCGCGGTGATCGCCGAGCAGACCGATTGGGGCCAGTCGGTGGTCAGCGGATTTTCCGACGCGGTGAAGGCCGACGGCGGCAAAGTCGTCTTTTCGGAGTTCTTCAATCGGGGCCTGAAGGACTACCGCTCGCTGATCAGCAAGCTGGAGCGCGCGAAGCCCGATGCGATCTACACCGGCTTCTTCTATGAAGACGGGGCGCAGTTCCTGAAGCAGCTGCACCAGCTCGGCGTCAAGACGCCGGTCTATTCGACCTCGGCGGCCTACAGCCCGAAGCTGATCGAACTGGCCGGCGAGGCGGCGGAGGGCATGCACCTGACCTCCAACTTCCTGCCGACCGACCCGTCGCCGAACGTCCAGCATTTCGTCGACGAATGGAAGAAGCGCTCGGACGGCGCCGTCCCCGGCCAGTTCCCGGCCCAGGCCTATGACGCGGTCCGCATCATGCTGGCGGCGGTGGAAAAGGCCCAGCCCAACCCGACCCGCGAGAAGGTGCGCGACGCGCTGGCCCAGACCAAGGACTTCCCCGGCGTGACCGGCAAGACCAGCTTCAGCGCCGACCGCGAAGCGGAAAAGGAACTGGTCAAGGTCGAGGTCAAGGGCGGCGCCTTCGTTCCGGTCGCCAACTGACGACGCCTGCGTTTCCCTCTCCCGCCCCGGGAGAGGGAGGGGACCCATGCGGCAGCATGGGGAGGGTGAGGGGGCGGCCAAGACTCCCGAACCGCATGGTTCCTTGGATCACCCCTCACCCTTCCCACCGCTTCGCGGCGGGCCCCTTCCCTCTCCCGGGGCGGGAGAGGGGACTATATGCGCGACCGACCAGACGTCACCACAGTCGGTACAACGCTTCCCCTCCCCCAGCGACAGAGCCCGCATGTTCGATCCCTATTATCTCCAGCAGCTCGCCATCGGCCTGTCGCTGGGCATGACCTATGCGCTGATGGCGATCGGCTTCACGCTGATCTTCGGCGTGCTGAACGTCGTCAACTTCGCCCATGGCGAGATCTACACGCTGGGCGCCTTCGCCGGCCTCGTGCTGATCTCGGCCACCGCGCCGCCCATCGTGGCGGTGATCCTGGGCGCGCTGGCGATCGGGGCGCTGGCGGGCTTCTCGCTGGAGCGGCTGGCCTTCAAGCCGTTCCGCCGCTTCACCGACGAGGCGTCGCTGAAGTCGCGGGCGATGCGGGAATCGACGCTGCTCTCCTCGCTGGCGGTGTCCATCGTGGTGCGCGAGGCACTGGAGATCGTCTTCGGATCGCAGATGCGCTCCATCCCCTTCGAGTATCTGATCAACACGCCGGTGCGCGTCGGCCCGGTGATCCTGGTGACCGGCGACTTCATCATCTTCGGCGTCGCCGCCGCCATGCTGATCGGCCTGCAGTATCTGCTGACGCGCACCCGCGTCGGGCTGGCGATCCGCGCGGTGTCCAACAACCCGCTGGGCGCCAAATATGTGGGCATCGATACCGACCGCACCATCATCACCACCTTCGTCGTCGGGTCGATGATGGGGGCGGCGGCCGGCATCCTGATGGGGCTCTATTACGGCGCGGTTTTCCCCGCCATGGGCTTCACCCCCGGCATCAAGGCCTTCGTCGCCATGGTGATGGGCGGCCTGTCCTCCATTCCCGGCGCGGTGATCTGCGCGCTGATCCTCGGCATTTCGGAAAGCATGGCGACGACCTTCGTCTCGTCGGGCTGGTCGGACATGGTCGCCTACGGCTTCCTGATCCTGACCCTGATCTTCTTCCCCAACGGCTTGTTCGGAGCGCGCCGTGAACGTGTTTGAGACTGTCGCGCCAGACGATCACGCCGGCCGCCGGGGCTGGCTGGTTCCGGCGATGATCCTGCTGCTGGTCTTCGCCGCGCTGCCGGCGCTGCTGGCCGGCTTCGACCGGGGCTATTTCTACCAGATCGCCAATCTGGCGCTGATCTTCGTCCTGCTCTCGGCCTCCATGCATCTGGTGACGGGAGTGGCGGGCCTGCTGCATCTGGGGCATGCCGCCTTCTACGGCGTCGGCGCCTATACGGCGGCGCTGCTGACCTCCAAGCTCGGGCTGGGCTTCACCGTCACGCTGCCACTGTCCGGTCTGGTGGCGGCGCTGATCGCCTTCCTGGTGGCGCTGCCGACGATGCGGCTGGTCAGCATCTATTTCGCCGTGGCGACCCTCGCCATCGGCCAGATGCTGTATCTGGTCATGCTGAACTGGGTGGATTTCACCAAGGGTCCCAACGGCATCATCGTCACCAGGGGGTTCGAGCTGTTCGGGTTCGGCCTGTCCGGCCGCCTCGCCACCTACTACACCGTGGCGGCGGTGGTGACGCTGTCGGTCGTCGCGATCAGCCGGCTCAGCCATTCCTATTACGGCAATGCTCTGCGATCGATCCGCGAGGACGACCAATGCGCCGACGCCATGGGCGTGCGCACCGTGCGGCTGAAGATGGAGGCCTTCACCCTGTCGGCCTTCTTCGCCGGGGTGGCGGGCAGCCTGTGGGCGCACATGACCGGCTACATCTCGCCGGGCGACTTCAAATTCTCGGAATCGATCCTGATCCTGGCGATGGTGGTGGTCGGCGGCCTCGGCAGCCTGCCGGGGGCGATCATCGGCGCGCTGCTGCTGATCCTGCTGCCGGAAGGCCTGCGGGCCCTGGGCGATTTCCGCAACATCATGGTCGGGCTGGTGATGTTCCTCTCCATCCTGCTGCTGCCGAAGGGGTTGCTGGGCGAGGTGTCCGCCCTGCGGCTGGTGCGCCGGCAGTTGGGTGCGGCGTGGCGCAACAGCGGCGACGGTGAACGGAAGGGCGAAGGGATCGGCTGGCGATGACCCATCTTCTTGAAATCCGCAACGTCAGCCGCCGGTTCGGCGGCGTACAGGCGGTCGGCGACGTGACCGCCCATGTCGACGAGGGCGAACTGGTCGGCCTGATCGGACCGAACGGTGCCGGCAAGACCACGCTGTTCAACCTGATTTCCGGCTTCACCCCGCTGTCCGGCGGAACCGTCGCCTTCGCCGGCAGGACCATCAGCGGCCTGAAGCCCAATCAGGTGGCGCGGCTGGGCATCAGCCGCACCTTCCAGAACCTGCGCATCTTCCCCAACATGTCGGTCTTCGACAATGTGTCGGTCGGCGCGGTCGGCACGCTGCCGCAGGGGGCGTTCGGCGCCCTGTTCGGCCCCTTTTCCAAGGGCGGCAGAGCCCATTCCGCCGAGATCAGCCGCCGCACCTGGGAGGCGCTGGAGGCGGTCGGCCTGACCCATGTCGCGGCGGAACTGGCGGCCAACCTGCCCTACGGCCAGCGCAAATATCTGGAGATCGCCCGTGCGCTCGCCATGCGGCCGCGCTTCCTGATCCTGGACGAGCCGGCCGCCGGGCTGAACGACACCGAGACGCGCGATCTGGCCGCCTTCATCAAGCGGCTGCACGGACAGGGCCTGACGGTCATGCTGGTCGAACACGACATGGCGCTGGTGATGGGCATCTGCCAGCGCATCCTTGTGCTGGCCTCAGGCCGCAAGATCGCCGACGGCACGCCCGACGCGATCCGCAACGATGCTGCCGTCCTCGAAGCCTATCTTGGGGTTGACGAATGACCGCGCCGCCAATGACAGCGCCTCTGCTCTCGATCGCGGACCTGCATGTCGCCATGGGGCCGCAGGAGATCCTGCACGGCGTCCGCCTGGACGTGGCCCAGGGCGCCATCGTCGCCGTGCTCGGCTCCAACGGCGTCGGCAAGACCACGCTGATGCGCACCGTGTCCGGCATCTATCGGGCTCGCCAAGGCAGCATCACCTTCCGCGGCCAGCCGATCACCAACATGCCGGCCCACCGCATCGTCCAGCTCGGCCTGTCCCAGGCGCCGGAAGGGCGGCAGATCTTCTCCAACATGAATGTCCGCGAGAATCTGGTGCTCGGCGGCGGCGACATCGGGCTGGGCGAGCTGGACCGCGTACTGGCGATGTTCCCGATCCTGAGCGAGCGCCTGCGCCAGAATGCCGGTTCGCTGTCCGGCGGCGAGCAGCAGATGCTGTGCATCGCCCGCGCCCTGATGCGCCGGCCGACGCTGCTTCTGCTCGACGAGCCGTCGCTGGGGCTGGCGCCGAAGATCGTCGCGCAGATCTTCGACCTGATCGGCCGCATCCGGGCCGAAGGGGTATCGATCCTGCTGGTCGAACAGAACGCCCGCGCCGCCCTGCGCATCGCCGACCACGCCGCGGTTCTGGAGGATGGCCGCATCGTGCTGGCCGGTCCGGCCGCCCAGCTGCGGGACGACCCGCGCATCGCCGAGGCCTATCTCGGCGGCCATGCCCATTGACGCTAATTGACGAAAGGAAGCCTGCCATGACCGAAACCATGGGCATCCTGGAGCGCCGCCGCATCGAGGCGGAAATCCTGAAGCCGGTCTATGAGGAGATGGTCGCCCGGCTGGGCGAGGCCACGGCACAGGAGATCCTGGGCGCCGCGATCACCAAGGCGGCCCTGGCCGCCGCCCAATCCTTCGCCGCGACCGAGCCGGAGGGGACCAGCCTGAAGAGCTTCGCCGATCTTCAGCCGCTGTGGACCAAGGACGACGCCCTGCGGCTGGAGGTGAAGCGGCAGGACGAAACCCATTTCGACTACAACGTCACGCGCTGCCGCTACGCCGAGATGTACCGGGAAATGGGGCTGGGGTCGATCGGGCACCTGCTGTCCTGCAACCGGGACGCGGCCTTCTGCACCGGCTACGACCCGCGCATCACGATGGAGCGCACGCAGACCATCATGCAGGGCGCCGACCATTGCGACTTCCGCTATCGCTTCGATCCGAAGGGCGAATAGGGGCGGGCGAATAGGCGCGACCTTGGCAACGCTTCAAGGCCGCCCTGGCGACAGCCTCTCCGCGCTGGCCTTCAGCGTGTCGATCATCACCTGCTGCGCCTCCTCCGTCGTGTCGGCCGGTACGACGAAGCAGATGGTGGCGATGCAGCGGCCGGCCGGATCGCGGACCGGCGCGGCGAGGCAGGTGGTGAAGCGGTCGACCAGCGCCGTGGTGCGGACATAGCCCTGGGTGCGGGCGCGGCCGATGTCCTCCAGGAACTCGTCCTCGGCGATGCGGCGACCGTCGGGCAGGACGAAATCCTCGGGCGGGATGAAGCGCCGGATCTCGTCGGCGGCCATGTGGTCGACCAGCAGCCGGCCGGACGCCGTCCACGGGATCGGCACCTTGATGCCGATCTCCGAGCTGATGCGGAACATGCGTCGGCCGGGTTCATTCAGCACGACCAGATATTTGTCGCCGTCCAGCGTGCAGAACTGCGCCGTCTCCCCCACCGTCTCGGCGATGTGGGCGACCTCCACCCGCGCCTTGCGGATCAGGTCGACGCTGTCGAGGTAATCGCTGCCGTAATAATGCATCGCCGGCCCGAAATAGACCGTGCCGTCGCCGTCGCGCAGCTCCAGCCAGCGCGCCTCCACCAGCGTGTTGACCAGTTCGTACATGGTGGAGCGCGGGGTGCCGGTGTCGCGCGCGATGTCGGCGATGCGCGTCGGGGCGCGCCGGCTGTGCAGATGGTCCATCAGCGCGATGACGCGGTCGATGCCGCGGGCGCGGCCGGTCGACTTCTCTTCTGCCTGCTTTTCCAACACGCCGTCGCTCTTCATGTGTTCCGCGCTCCCTGCCGTCCCACAACCGATTAGCACGCGGATTTTCGGCTTGCCAGCGGTCTTTGTCCGATATACCGTTTCCTTGTCTGGAATACAAGACTGATGTCCGATATTTCGGACAAACGGTCGGGGAGGCAGAAATGACAGGGATCACGCGACGTCTGTTCAACACCGCCCTCGGCACGACGCTTGCAGCCGGCGGGCTTTCCTCTGGAATCCTGGGAACCTGGACCACGCCGGCGCACGCACAGCAGGGCGGCGCCTCGGTCATCACCGTCGCCACCATCGGCGAGCCGCCGACGCTCGACCCGGTCGGCACCACGTCCGACCTCGTCAGCATCATCACCCAGCACATGTTCGAGACGCTGTTCACCTTCGACGGCGAGTGGAAGCTGGCCCCGCTGGTGGCGTCGGCCCTGCCGCAGGTGTCGGCGGACGGCAAGACCTACACCATCCCGCTGCGCAGCGGCGTCACCTTCCATGACGGCGGCACCGTCACGGCCGACGACGTGGTCGCCTCGCTCGACCATTGGACCAAGGCCTCGCCGCGCGGCAAGACCGTCGCTCCGCTGGTGGAGAGCATCGCCGCCAAGGGCGCGGACGCCGTCGTCATCGCGCTGAAGGAGCCGTTCGCGCCGTTGACCGCGCTCTTGGCGATGAACAACGGTGCCGCCGCCATCGTGCCGAAATCGGTGATCGACGGGCCGGGCGCGCTGAAGTCGCTGATCGGCACCGGCCCCTACAAGCTGCTGGAACACAAGCCCGACCAGTATATCCGGCTGGTGCGCCATGACGGTTACGCCTCCCCCGTCGGCGCGCCCAGCGGCTATGCCGGCGGCCGCAAGGCCGTCATCGGCGAGGTGCGCTTCGTCCCGGTTCCGAACGCCGCCACCCGGGTGTCGGGCGTGCTGGCCGGCCAGTACCAGTTCGCCGACAGCCTGCCGGCGGAAACCCTGCCGCGCATCAAGGACGCGGCCGGCGTCAAGCCGGTGATCGTCAAGCCCTTCGGCTTCCCGCTGATGATCATGAACACCAAGACCGGGGTGATGGCGAACCAGAAGATCCGTCAGGCGGTTCTGGCGGCGCTGGAGCCGAACGACATGCTGCTGGCCGGCTTCGGCGATCCCGCCTTCGTCCAGGCGGAGGGGTCGATCTACGCCCAGGGCACGCCCTATTACGATGCGGCCAGCGCCAAGCCCTACGCCGACCATGCCGCCGGCAAGGCGGCGGACCTGCTGAAGGCCGCCGGCTACAAGGGCGAGCCGATCCGCATCATGACCTCGGTCCAGTACGAGTTTCTCTATAAGATGAGCATGGTGGCGCAGGCCCAGCTCGAAATGGCCGGATTCAAGGTCGATCTGCAGGTGCTGGACTGGGCGACCCTGCTGCAGCGCCGCGGCGACGAAAAGGCGTGGGACGCCTTCTTCACCTACCACACCTTCGTGCCGGAACCGTCGCTGATCACCGTGCTGAACCCCAGCTATCCCGGCTGGTGGGACAGCCCGGCCAAGCGCGAGGCGCTCGCCGCCTTCAACCGCGAGATGGACCCGGCCGCCCGCAAGGCCAAGTGGGTGACCTTGCAGACGCTGTTCTACAGCGAGGTGCCGAGCATCAAGGTCGGCGATTTCTACAACCTCGCCGCCAGCAGCGACAAGCTGACCGGCTACACGCCGACCCCCTGGCCCTTCTTCTGGAACACCGACCTGAAGGGCTGAGGGGCGATAAGGCTCCCTCTCCCGCCCCGGGAGAGGGAAGGGGCCCATGCGGAGCATGGGAAGGGTGAGGGGTTGGGCAAGGAACCATGCGCTTTTGGTTTCTTGGCTCACCCCTCACCCTCCCCACTTCGTGGGTCCCCTCCCTCTCCCGGGACGGGAGAGGGCTTGATTTTTCCCTCGGTCCGGGACCGCAACCATGCTCGTTTACATCGTCCGCCGGTTTGCCGGCATGATGGTCGTCATGCTGCTCGTCGCCATGGTGGTCTTCATGATCGCCCGCGTGGTGCCGGGCGATCCCGCCGCCGTCATGCTGGGGTCCTCCGCCACGCCGGAGGACATCGCGGCGCTGCGCGGCCGGCTGGGGCTCGACGAACCGCTGCTGACGCAGTTCCTGCTCTACCTCGGGCAGATCGTCCGCTTCGATCTGGGCGAGTCCATCTTCCTGAACCGCCCGGTGGCGCAGGCGCTGGCCGAACGGTCGGAGCTGACCGGGCTGCTGACGATGATGTCGGTGGGGATCGCCATGCTGATCGGTGTGCCGGTCGGCATCCTGTCGGCGGCCAAGCGCGGCGGACTGGTGGACCAGACCGCGGTCGGGCTCGCCATGCTGGCGGCGAGCATTCCCAGCTTCTGGATCGGGCTGACCCTGATCAAGTATCTGGCGGTCGACCATGCCTGGTTCCCGGTCGCCGGCTACGGACCGCCCGAAGCCGACCTGATCGAGCGGATGCGCCATCTGGTGCTGCCGGCCATCGCGCTCGGCATTCCGAACTCGGCGCTGATCCTGCGCTTCACCCGCACCAGCATGCTGGACGTGATGAGCCAGGATTATGTGCGCACCGCGCGGGCCAAGGGCCTGCCGCCGCTGGTCGTCGTGCTGAAGCATGCGCTGCGCAACGCGATGATCCCGATCCTGACGGTGATCGGCCTGACCACCGCGGTGATGATCGCCGGCGCCATCGTGACGGAAACCGTGTTCGGCCTGCCCGGCGTCGGCAACCTGATCGTCTCCGCCGTGCTGCGCCGCGACTACCCGGTGATCCAGGGCGCCCTGCTGGTGGTGTCCGCCATCTATGTGCTGATCAACCTGACGGTCGACCTGCTCTATGCCGTGGTCGATCCGCGGGTCCGTTATTGAGAGGGAGGGTTTCCATGACAAGCGTCCCCGCCGGTCACGGCAGCGTCCCCCTTCCCTCCTCCGCCAAATCGCGGCACAGCCGGTCGCCGGCCGCCCTGCTGATGCGCCAGCTGTTCCGCCGCCGGCTGGTGGTGCTGTCCTTCCTGATCATGCTGGCGATCCTGGCGGTGGCGCTGCTGGCACCGTGGATCACGCCGTTCAACCCGATGAAGATGGACATCCTCGGTCGGCTGAAGCCGCCGTCCGCCGCCCACTGGTTCGGCACCGACGAGTATGGCCGCGACGTGCTGTCCCGCGTGATGCTGGGCGCCCGGCTGTCGCTGCTGGTCGGCCTGCTGGTGGTGGTGGTGGCGACGCTGCTCGGCACGCTGCTGGGGCTTGCCGCCGGCTATGTCCGGCCGCTGGACGGGCTGCTGATGCGGCTGACCGACGCGCTGATGGCCTTCCCCGACATCCTGCTCGCCATCGCCTTCATGGCGGCGCTGGGGCCGTCGCTCTACAACGTCGTGCTGGCGCTCGGCATCGTCTACACCCCGCGCGTCGCCCGCGTGGTGCGCGCCGCCTGCCTTGTTGTGCGCGAGATGCCCTTCATCGAGGCGGCGACGGCGCTCGGCGCCTCCACCCCGCGCATCGTCTTCCTGCACATCCTGCCCAACCTGATCTCCCCGATCCTGGTGCAGGCCACCTTCATCTTCGCCTACGCCATTTTGACGGAGGCGGCGCTGTCCTTCCTCGGCGTCGGCGTGCCGCCGACCACGCCGACCTGGGGCAACATGATCGCCGGCGCCCAGCAGTATTTCCAGCAGGCCGACTGGCTGATCCTGTTCCCCGGCTGCGCCATCGTCCTGACCGTGCTGTCGTTGCAGATCGTCGGCGACGGGCTGCGCGACGCGCTCGACCCCCGGCTCCAGAAGGTGAAGTGAGATGAGTGCCACTTTCCTCCTCAAGGGCGCCCGAATCATCGACGGCACCGGCGCCCCCTGGTTCCCGGCCGACGTGTTGGTGGAGCGCGGACGCATCGCCGCCGTCGGCCCGATGCTAGACACGCCGGACGCCGAACCGCTGGAGGCGCAAGGCCGTTTCCTCGCCCCCGGCTTCATCGACGCCCATTGCCACGATGATCTGATCCAGCTGCGCCAGCCCGGCCGGCCGGAGAAGGTGGCGCAGGGCGTCACCACCGTGGTAGTCGGCAACTGCTCCTTCGGCCTCTACCCGCAGAACCCGGAGAGCAGCGGCCCTCTACGCGAGCATTTCGGCAACCTGCTGGGCACGGTGGCGAGCGAAGAAACCTTTGCCGACTTCGCCGGCTACCGCGCCGCGCTCGACGGGCGCGGCACCGCGATCAACCTCGTCTCGCTGGTCGGGCACGCCGCGCTTCGCCTCGCAGTCATGGGCTGGCAGAACCGCGCCGCCACCCCCGATGAGCGCGAGGCGATGGCAAACCTGCTGGCGGACCAGCTTCGCCAGGGCGCTCACGGCCTGTCACTCGGCCTCGTCTATCCGCCCAGCGCCTGGGCCGACCGGGCAGAGCTGGTGCGGCTGGCGGAGGTGGTGGCGGCGCATGGCGCGCTGTTGACCGCCCATGTCCGCTCCTACGAGGGCGGGCTGATCGCCTCGGTGGACGAGTTCCTCGACCTGCTGAAGGCCGGCGGGGCGAGCGGCCTGCTGTCGCACCTGCAAGCCGCCGGACGGCCCTATTGGGGCAGCCTGCCGCGCGCGGTGGAGCGGATGGAGATCGCGCGGCACGACGGCACCGACGTCAGCTTCGACATGTACCCCTACCCGGCCGGGTCCAGCACCATCCTGCAACTGCTGCCGCCCTCGGCGCTGGCGGGCGGGGTGGAGGCGCTGCTCGCCCGCATGGCCGACGCCGACGGTCTGGCGGCGCTGCGCCGCGCGGTGGAGGACGGCGAGGCTCCCAACGATGCCGGCTGGGAATCCAAGATCCGCCTGATCGGCTGGGAGAATGTCCGCATCGGCGGCGTTTCGGCGGACGACCTGCGCAGCCTGGAAGGGTTGTCGCTGACCGAGATCGCCGAAGTCGCGAAGGAGCAGCCCTTCGACACGCTGGTCCGGCTGATCCGCGCCGACCGTGGCCGGACCAACATCGTCATGTTCCAGCTGGCCGAGGCCGATCTGGAAACCGCGCTGTCTCACCCGTTGCACATGCTGGGGTCGGACGGTCTGCCGCGCGAGACCGGCAAGCCGCATCCCCGCGCCTTCGGCAGCTTCCCGCGCTACCTCGCCCGCGCCATCAAGGGCGAGGGCAGGCTGGGGCTGGAGGACGCCGTCCGCCACATGACCGCCGTCCCGGCGCAGCGCTTCGGCCTGTCCGACCGCGGTCTGATCCGGCCGGGCATGGTGGCCGACCTGACCCTGTTCACCGCCGACGTGGCCGATCGCGCGACCTTCCAGGATCCGACGCGCCCGCCCCACGGCATCACCGACGTGCTCGTCGCCGGACAGTTCGTCCTGCGGGACGGCGGGCACACCGGCGCGCGCCCGGGCAAGACCCTGACCCGCGCCTGACATTTCAACCAGTGAGGACCCGATGACCAACCGCAAGCCGATCTTCGCCGAAAAGGGTGCGAAGCCCGCCGGCCAGTACAGCCACGCCATCGTCGCGAACGGCTTCGTCTATGTGTCGGGCCAGGGGCCGCACCATCCGGAGACCGGCGCGCTGCCCGAGGACTTCGCCGGCGAGGTGCGCCAGACCCTGCGCAACCTGGAGATCATCCTGAAGGCCGCCGGCACCGACCTCGCCCATGTGGTGAAGGTCAACAGCTACCTCAGCGACCTCGGCCGCTTCCAGGAATACAACGCGCTCTATTCGGAGTTCTTCCCGACCGAGCCGCCGGCCCGCACCACCATCGGCTGCCAGCTGAACAACATCCAGGTCGAAATCGACTGCATCGCCGTCCTGCCGACAGCGTAACATTCCGAGCGGCCGATCCCGCCGGGGTCGGCCCCTTTCCCAAATCAGAGTTCCGGAGCGGTCCCATGCGCGTCGACGATCTCGACACCCCCGTCCCCGTCATCGACCTCGACCGGGTCGAACATAACCTGACCAAGATGCAGGCCTATTGCGACCGGCACGGGTTGGCGCTGCGCCCGCACATCAAGACCCACAAGCTTCCCCAATTCGCGCTCCGCCAGATCGAGCTGGGCGCCGTCGGCATCACCTGCCAGAAGATCAGCGAAGCGATGGTGATGGCCGAAGCCGGCTGCAAAGACATCCTGCTGACCTACCCCATCGTCGGCGCCGCCAAGGTGAAGCCGCTGGCCGAGTTGGCCCGCAAGACGAAGCTGACGGTGGCGCTGGACAACGCCGTCGCCCTTGACACCGTGGCCGCCGCCGCCGCGCAGGCCGGCGTCGAGATCGGCATCCTGGTGGAGTTCGACAGCGGCGACGGCCGTTGCGGCGTGCAGACCCCGGACGAGGTGCTGACGCTGGCCCGCCGCGCCGCCGGCAACGGCCTGACCCGCTTCCGCGGCCTGATGACCTACCCGCGCGGCCCCCGCACCGTTCCCTTCGTCGCCGAGACCCGCAGGTTGCTGGACGGCGCCGGGATCGCGGTGGAGACGGTGTCGGTCGGCGGCACCCCCGGCTGCTGGGACACGCACGAGCTTCCCGGCGTGACCGAACTGCGCGTCGGCACCTACATCTATCACGACCGCGCCACCGTCGGCGCCGGGGTGGCGACGCTGGACGAATGCGCCGTGCATGTCCACGCCACCGTGGTCAGCCGCCCGACCCCCGACCGCGCCGTTCTGGATTGCGGCAGCAAGACCCTGTCGAGCGACCGCGTCGCCCCGTCGGTCGGCGAAGGCTTCGGCCTGATCCTCGATTACCCCGACGCGGTGATCGTCCGCGTCAACGAGGAGCATGCGGTGGTCGACCTCAGCAAGAGCGCGGAGCGGCCGGAGATCGGCGACCGCGTGATGATCCTGCCCAACCATGTCTGCGTGGTGACCAACCTGCACGACCGCATGGCGATCAGCCGCAACGGCGAGGTCGTCGGCGACTGGCCGGTGCCGGCACGCGGCTGTACCCGCTGACCCCAACCCCTGGATCCGGCCATGGACGCTGACCTCACGCTCGACATCCGCAACCTGCAAACCCACTTCACCGCCGATCCCGGTGTGTCGAAGGCGGTGGACGGCGTGTCCTTCGCCGTGCGCCGCAACGAGACGCTGGCCGTCGTCGGCGAATCCGGCAGCGGCAAGTCGGTGACCAGCCTGTCGGCGATGCGGCTGATCCCGTCGCCGCCGGGCATCATCGCCGGCGGCGAGATCCTGTTCCGTGGCCGCGACGGGCAGGTGCGCGACCTCGCCCGCCTCAGCGAGCGCGCGATGCGCAGCGTCCGCGGCAACGAGATCGGCATGATCTTCCAGGAGCCGATGACCTCGCTGAACCCGGTCTACACCGTCGGCGACCAGATCGGCGAGGCGCTGCGCTACCACCAGGGCCTCGACCGCCGGGCGGCGCGGGCGGAGGCGCTGGCCATGCTGAAGAAGGTCGGCATCCCGGCGGCGGACCGCCGGCTGGACGAGTATCCGCACCAGATGTCGGGCGGCATGCGCCAGCGCGTGATGATCGCCATGGCGCTGGCCTGCCGCCCCACCCTGCTGATCGCCGACGAGCCGACCACCGCGCTCGACGTGACCATCCAGGCGCAGATCCTCGACCTGATGCGGCGGCTGCAGGAGGAAACCGGCACCTCCATCCTGTTCATCACCCACAATCTGGGCGTGGTGGCGGAGGTGGCGCACCGGGTGGTGGTGATGTATGCCGGCCGCATCGTCGAGGAGGGCGATGTCCGCTCCCTGCTGAAATCGCCCAAGCACCCCTACACCCGCGGGCTTCTGGCCTGCATGCCGCATCTGGGCCAGCGACGCGGCGACGGCGGCCGGCTGTACGCCATCCCCGGCAGCGTCCCCAGCCCGGTGAACCGCCCGTTGGGGTGCACCTTCGCCCCGCGCTGCGCGCTGGCCGAACCCGCCTGCACCGCCGCCGAACCCGTGCTGGAGCCGGTCGGCCCCGACCATTCCGCCCGCTGCCGCCGCTGGAGAGACGTGCAATGAGCGCCGTGACCGTTACCGAACAACCCCTGCTGAGCGTCCGCAACCTGGAAAAGCGATTTCCCGTGCGCGGCGGGCTGCTGCAGCGGCCGGTCGGCTGGGTCAAGGCGGTGGACGACCTGTCCTTCGACCTCAATCGCGGCGAGGTGCTGGGGCTGGTCGGCGAATCAGGCTCCGGCAAGACCACTGCCGGGCGCAGCATCCTGCGTCTGATCGAGCCGACCGCCGGCTCCATCCGCTTCGACGGGCAGGAAATCACCGGTCTGCCGACGGCCGAGATGCGGGCGCAGCGCCGCCGCATGCAGATCGTCTTCCAGGACCCCTATGCCAGCCTCGACCCGCGCCAGCGCGTGCGCGACGCGATCGGCGAGGCGCTGGTGATCCACGGCATCGGCACCCGCGCCGACCGCCGCGACCGCGTCGCCGCGCTGCTGGAGAAGGTCGGCCTGGCCGCAGACGCCATGGATCGCTTCCCGCACGAGTTCTCCGGCGGTCAGCGCCAGCGCATCGGCATTGCCCGCGCGCTGGCGGTGGAGCCCGACTTCATCGTGGCGGACGAGCCGGTATCGGCGCTCGACGTCTCGGTTCAGGCGCAGGTGGTGAACCTGCTGGGCGATCTGCAGCGCGAGCTGGGGCTGGCGGTGCTGTTCATCGCCCATGATCTGGCGGTGGTGCGCTACATCAGCGACCGGGTTGCGGTGATGTATCTCGGCCGCCTGATGGAAATCGCGCCGAGCGATTCCCTCTACGAGCGCCCGCGCCATCCCTACACCATGGCCCTGCTGTCCGCCGCCCCCAACCCGGACCCCGACGCGCCGAAGTCCCGCATGCTGCTGGACGGCGACGTGCCGAGCCCGATGAACCCGCCCTCCGGCTGCGTCTTCCGCACCCGCTGCCCCTTCGCCCTGCCCGCCTGCGCGGAGCCGGAGGCGAGGGCACTGCGGCAGGTGGCGCCGGGGCATTCGGTGTCGTGCATCCGGGACGATGTGGCGGCGGTCTGAACGGTTCCTTTGCATCTGATAGCGACGCCGAGCGATCCATCCTCACGGCGCGACGCCGGCCATCGCGGCCCCGGCAGGCGTCGCCTCCCCCTCCTCCTGCCGGCGCGCATAGACCGTCGGCGGCACGCCGACATGGCGGGTGAAGGCGACGCTGAACGTGCTGGCGGAGCTGTAGCCGACGCGCTCGGCGACATCGGCGATCCCGCCGTCGCGCCGGCGGAGCATGTCCTTGGCCAGGGCCATGCGCCATTGCAGCAGATATTCCATGGGGGCGACGCCGACCGCCTGCCGGAACCGCTCGAAGAAGGTCGAACGCGACAGCGCCGCCTCCTTCGCCAGTTGGGCGACCGTCCAGGGCGCGGTCGGTCGTTCATGGATGTGCCGGAGAGCGACGGCGAGCCGGTCGTCGCCCAGCCCCCGCAGCAGTCCCGGCGATCCGGTCGACACCGTCGTGGACCGCAGGGCCTCGATCAGCAGAATCTCCAGCAGGCGCGCCAGGATCACCTCGCGCGCCGGCCGCAGCGCGCGCGATTCCTCGTTCACCATCCGCACCAGCGCGCTCAGCCGCTTCTCGCCACGGACATGCACCAGTTGCGGCAGCAGCGACACCAGCAGGTCCGCGTCGGGCGACGCGAAGGCGCAGTAGCCGACCAGATTGCAGACATCCGGTGACCGGTCGGGACTGCCCAGCAGATATTCTCCCGGCCGCAGTTCGACCGGACGGGTATCGGCGGCCCCCGGCGGCATCGGCGCGATGCTCGCCACCGTGAACTCGTTGGCCGCGGGGATCAGCACGAAGTCATCAGCCTCCAGGGTGATCGGATCGCCCCCGCCGAGGCTCAGGCGGCACGAGCCGTCGAGGACCACGCAATAGAACGGCCGCCCGGCCTCCGTCCGCCGCACCCGCCAGCAACCGGCCCCATAGGTGAGTTTCGAGAACGAGGCGCTCGGACGGAGCAGGCTGACCACCTGCGCCAGGGGATCGACCACATTCGGACTCCTGCAAATGATTTCCGGACTTCCGATTGTAGATGGTCCAGCCGTTGCGGTCTATCTTCCGCTTCGCACCATTTCAGCAGGAGCCCTTCCATGAAAACCATCCTCATCACCGGCTGCTCGTCCGGCTTCGGCCTGGAGACTGCCCGTCATTTCCTCGACCGCGACTGGACCGTCATCGCCACCATGCGCACCCCGCGCGAGGATGTTCTGCCGCGCTCGGACCGCCTGCGCATCCTCCGCCTCGACGTCACCGATGCGGACAGCATCGGCCGGGCGGTGGAACAGGCCGGAGCGGTCGATGTGCTGGTCAACAATGCCGGCATCGGCCTGCTGGGCGCGCTGGAAGGGGTGACGATGGACAGCGTGCGCGAGATCTTCGCGACCAACGCCTTCGGCACCATGGCGATGACCCAGGCGCTGCTGCCGCAATTCAGGGCGCGGAAGTCGGGGGTCATCGTGAACGTCACCTCCAGCGTGACGCTGAAGCCGCTGCATCTGCTCTCGGTCTATACGGCGAGCAAGGCGGCGGTGAACGCCTTCACCGAATCGCTGGCTCTGGAACTGGAGCCGTTCAATGTGCGGACGCATCTGGTCCTTCCCGGCCGGGCGCCGGACACCGCCTTCGGCGAGAATGCCCGGTCCCGCATGCGCGACGCCATTCCGGAGGCTTATGCGCCCCTGGCGCAAAGCGTCTTCGCGGCATGGCAGCAGCCGGGTCCGGTCACCCACGCCACCGATGTCGCGGAAGCGGTGTGGCGCGCGGCGACCGATCCGTCCTGCCCGATGCGCCTTGCCGCCGGTGCCGACGCGGTGGCGCTCGCATCGGCCTGAGGATCGCGCTTGCGGTCAGCCGTTGCTCCGAAGCGCGTCCGCGACGGCGCGCACGGCCGGAGACAACGGCGCACCCGCTGCATAATAGAGATGGAATCCGGGAAAACTCGGCGACCAGTCGGTCAAGACCCGCCGCAGCCGTCCGTCGTCGATCATCGGCTGCACGACGCGGTCGATGCCATGCCACAGGCCGACGCCGCCGATCGCCGCATTCAGCATGAGGTCGGCGTCGTCCGTGACCAGCGTGCCGCCGACGTCGAGCACCACCGTTTCGCCGTCGCGCTCGAAGATCCAGCGGTAGAGCGCGCCGGCCGGGCCGCTGAGACAGCCGATGCAGCGGTGGCGCACCAGATCGGCAGGATGGAGCGGGGGCGGATGATCCGCGAAATAGCCTGGCGAACCGACCACCGCGGCGGTGAACGGCTTGGTCAGCGCCACGGCCACCATGTCCTGCGCCACTTCGTTGCCGTACTGGATGCCAAGGTCGAATCCCTCGGTCAGGTCGCCCGGCCATTCGGCCGTGCGCACGTCAAGCGTCACATGCGGACAGTCGCGGGCCAGCCGCCGGACCGCCGGCTCGACCAGCATCTGGATCGCCAGCCGCGGCGCCGCCAACCGAACGGTGCCGACCGGCGCACCCTCCGGTATGCCGACCGCCGCCACGGCGTCGTCCAGCCGCGCCAACACCGGCCGCAAATCCTGCAGGAGCTTGGCGCCGGCCTCCGTTACCGTCACCGCCCGCGTGGTCCGGTTCAACAGCCGCTGGCCGATCCGATCCTCGAAGGCGCGGACGGCGTGGCTCAGCGTCGATGGCGTCAGGCCCAGTTCGGCCGCCGCCCGGCGGAAGCTGCATGCTTCCGCCACCGCGACGAAGGCCCGCAGCTCCGCATATTCCCCCGGCTTCAGGCGTCTGCGCATTGCTGAATGTCACCCACCATGCTGTTGAACCGTCGCCGCCTTATGCGGAAGCCCGCGCGATACTAGCTGAGGTGGATCGGACCCACCATTCCAAGGAGGCGCAGATGACCGTCCGCAAATTCGCCCTGACCGACGTTTCGCTGGAGCGCACCCCCGGCCAGCAGGCCGACGTGTTCGTCGGCAACGCGATCGACCAGCGCCACGGCGCCCCGATCACCATCGGCTACGGCCGCTACGAGCCCAACCAGAGCATCGACGAGGATATTGCCGTCGACGACGTGATGGTGGTGCTGGAGGGGCGGGTCTCGGTCGCGTCCGACGCCGGCACGGTCACCGCCGGCCCCGGCGAGATCGTCCACATGCCCAAGGGCTCGTCCGTCACGATCCGCTCGCACGAGCAGGGCGCTCTTACCGCCTACGTCACCTATCCGCACTGGCGAGAGGCGCATCCCGACGCAAAACCGCGCTGATCGGGAAAAGGCGCAAGTTTGTGGTGCGGCTCACATCCTGGAATCCGGGGTTTGGGTAGGGTCTGTCCATCGGCAACACGCCGCATCCCGCGGCCCCGAGACAGGAGACCAGATCATGATCCGCACCTCCCTGCTGACCGGCTTCGCTTCCCTCGCCCTGTTCGCCGCCCCGGCGATGGCCCAGAACATCTCCGACATCTCCAACACCGCGGCCGGCATCGGCAACACCGCCAACCAGAGCGCGCTGGTCATGCAGAAGTCGAAGGGTCCCTTCGCCGGGCCGAACGTCGCCACCGTGTCGAACCTCGCCGCCGGCATCGGAAACACGGCCAACCAGGGCGCCTTCGTGAAGCAGCGCAGCGGCGGCGTGTTCGGCGGCGGCTCGGCGGCGACCATCGGCAACACCGCCGCCGGCATCGGCAACAACGCAGGCCAGATGGCCACGGTGATGCAGCGCAGCGGCGGCCTGCTGAGCGGCGGCTCGGTCGCCAATGTCGGCAACACGGCGGCCGGCATCGGCAACACCGCCCTGCAGAACGGCACCGTGCTGCAGCGCTCCGGCGGGCTGCTCGGTCCCTTCAACCACAGCTCCATGCAGAACCTGTCGGCCGGCGTCGGCAACTTTGCCGGACAGAGCGCCCTGGTCAAGCAGCGCTGACCGCCGCCCCTCCTTCCAGGCTTCCTCCCCAGACCTCGCTCCGGCCGGTTACCCGGCCGGAGCTTTCTTTTGCCCAAATGCCGCCGCAAGGGACCTTCCCGGAAAAGGCCGGCCAACTGTGGGTCAGCTCACAGAAGCCTTCCGGGCACTCCACTAAGCTTCCTTCAAGAGAACATCGGGGCGCGGAAGCCCGAAGCCTCACCCCCCATCGAAGGAACCCTCGCCATGATCCGCAATATCGTTCTGGGCGCTCTCGCCACCGCCCTGCTCGCCACCCCCGCCCTGGCGCAGCCCAAATCCGCTGCCGGCCCCGGCCTGCCCGCCATGATGGCCGTTCCCGGACTGGTCAACACCAACGTCGCCAACGCCACCAATGTCGGCGCCGGCATCGGCAACTCGGCGCAGCAGCAGGGCGCCGTCTTCCAGGGCGGCGGCGGTGCGCCCATCCGCGGCGTCGGCCCGCTGGTCAGCACCAACGTCGGCACCGCCACCAACGTCGCCGCCGGCATCGGCAACAGTGCCGGGCAGAGGCTGCTCGGCTTCCAGGGCAACGCCCAAGGGAGCGGCGTTCAGGTCGGGCTGAATTTCAGCGGCCGCGGTCCTCTGGTCAGCACCAATGTCGGGGTCGGCACCAACGTCACCGCCGGTCTCGGCAACAGCGCCAGCCAATCGCTGACCGGCCTGCGCCGCTGACCCCCCACTTCCATCCCTAACCCCCCTCGCCCGGGAGGCCACCGATGCCGAAGCTCCCGCTCAAATTCCCGACAATCCTGACCATCGCCGCGCCCGTCCTGCTGTTCGCCGCTCTTTCGGCACCGGTGCAGGCCGGCTCCCTCGCCTGCCAGACGGTCAACGGCAAGACCGTCTGCATGCGGGGATCGGGAACGCTGAGCTGCGTGACGGTCGATGGCCTGACCCGCTGCTCCGCCACGCCGTCCGACCGGCGGTCGGAGGTCGTTCCCGATGCGGAAACCCTTCTGCTGCCCCGCCCGGTCGCCCCCGACCTGCACGGCCTCCTCGACCGCCGGGGCTTCCCGTTCGGCCATCAGGCCCGCTCGCTAGACCTGGATGACGACGACGACCCGGATATCGACTGATCCCCACCACACCCGAACCGGAGACTCCGCCATGTCCCGCCTTTTGACCCTGTCGCTGGCGCTTGCCACGATTGCCGCAGCGCCGGCCTTCGCCGCGACGCCGACCCTGTCCTACACACGGGCCACCACGCTCGGCCCGCTGATCCTCCAGCCGGCCCCCGGCATCCCGAAGCCGCCGCCCTGCCTGACCTGCGGCCGGACGACCTTGCCGGGGTTCACGCCGGGTCCGACCTTCGGCGGCGACCGCGCCCTGAACCCGCAGCCGCTGCCGCCGAAGGCGATCTTCCGCTGATCACGGACTTTCCAATCGAAGGGCGACCGGCCAGCGCCGGCCGCCCTTTTCGTGTCCGCCCAGCGCACGGACGGCGCAGAAGCGCCAACGACGGCGTACCGCCTTTGACGGAGTAAGACGGCCCGGTTGCCGGCGTACCATTCCCTGGCTGGAGAAGCGGCCCGCGATGTCAGCCACGATGTCAGCCAGGGGGGTGGCGGCCATGACCGCGATACGGATCAACTTCGACAAGGATCTCGTCCTCGCCGGGCATTTCCTGCTCAAGCATCTGGAGCGGGAGGAACGGCAGCGTCTGGCCAATACCGCCCGGCTGTCCCACCACCCGCGCGGCGCCATGATCTTCCAGAAGGGCGACCCGGGCGACAGCATGATGGCGGTCATCCGCGGCCGGGTGAAGATCTGCTGCCACTCGATGGACGGCAAGGAGCTGGTGCTGAGCATCATCAACAAGGGTGGCCTGTTCGGCGAGATCGCGCTCCTGGACGGCGAGCCGCGCACAGCCGACGCGGTGGCGCTGGAGGAGACCGACCTGCTGGTCCTCGACCGGTCGCAGCTGATGCCGGTGCTGACGGCCCGGCCCGATCTGGCCTTCCGCATCATCGGCGTGCTGTGCAAGCGGCTGCGCACGACCAGCGAGCATCTGGAGGACACGCTGTTCCTGGAAGCGTCCTCCCGCTTCGCCCGCGCCCTGAAACGGCTGGGCGAGGCCTTCGGCAAGCCGGGGCCGCAGGGGCTGCGGCTGGACATCAAGCTGTCGCAGCAGCAGCTCGGCTGCCTCGTCGGCGTGTCGCGGGAGAGCGTCAACAAGCTGCTGAACGAATGGCAGCGCGCCGGGGTGATCGAAATGGATGCCGGCTGCATCGTCATCCGCGACACCGGCGCGCTGGACGAAATCGCCGAATCCTGCGGTTGAGGCGCCCGATCGACACCATCCTGTGAGCCGCGCCACAGCGCCCGCCCGGACGTCCGCCGTACCCTGCTCCCATACGCGGCCCCCAGACCCGGCCGCCGTTCCGGAGGGAGCCCCCCATGACGATGTCGCCGCGAACCGCCCTTCTACCCACGGTCGCCGCCCTGCTGCTGACCGCCGGGACGGCCGCAGCCCAGGTCACCGGCGGCATCGCCTTTCCACCCGGCCCCATCCCCGGCGCCGCGATGGCGCAGGCCTTCTCCCAGGCGCCGCGCCTGCCGGTGTCGGTGAACCCGACACCCCGCGGCGCGCCCCCCGGCGCGATGGTGACCAACCCGTCGGTCCGCCGGTCTTCCGTGAACCAGCAGGCGATCACCCGCATCCGCGGCGACGCCGGCTATCTCGCCGGCTTCAACAAGGGCCAGCCGCTGGCCGCCAGCCGCCAGCCGCCGGTGCAGCCCGATCCCGGCTTCACCATCATCGATGCGCCCTTCATCGTGAACAACTTCAACAGCGCGCTGAACTTCGCCTTCGGCGACGGCAACGTCAGCCAGCAGCAGCTCGGCGACGGCAGCGCCGGCCCGGTGGAGACCGCCACCCCGGCCCCGCCGGCACCCGAACCGACCCCGGCCCCGGCCCCGGCCCCCGCTCCGTCCGCCAAGCCCGCCGGCCCGTCGACGCTGGATCTGCTGATGAGCACGGCCGGGCCGCTGCCGCATCTGCCCACGGCACTGGCCAATGGCGGTGTGCAGTTCAACAACGTGAACACCGTGACCAACACCGCCGTCGGCACGCACAACCGCGCAACCCAGAACACCGTCACCGTCCAGCGCTGAACGCCGTCAGTTCACCTCGCGCGCCACCCGGAAGCCATTGGTGAGGTAGCGCACGTCGATGTCGTAGCTGTTGCGCACCGTGCCATTGATCGCCTCCGGCTTGTCGCGCCAGGAGCCTCCGCGCAGCACCCGCTTGCGGCAGTCGCCGCGGGTCCAGGCGCTGCCATCGTCCGGCGCGCCTTGATAGTTCCTGTTCCAGCAGTCCTCGACCCATTCCGCCACGCTGCCGTTCATGTCGTGCAGGCCGAAGGGGTTCGCCTTGTAGCTGCCGGCCGCGATCGGGGTCAGATGTTCGTGCGGGCCGCCGCAGCCGTCGCAGTCGGCATGGGTCCCGCCCTCCCCTCCCCACCAGTAGGGCGTCGTTGTGCCGGCGCGCGCGGCGAATTCCCATTCCGCCTCGCTCGGCAAGCGGTAACGCTGTCCGGTCTTGCGGCTGAGCCATGCCACATAGGCCTGGGCATCCTGCCAATGCAGATTGTGGACGGGCGTGCCGTCGGTGGGGTTGACCATGCGCGGCATGTCGGTGCAGCCGCCCTCCTGGATGCAGGCGCGCCATTCGCCGACCGTCACCTCATACATGCCGAGCGCGAAGGGCTTGCCAATGGTGACGCGGTGGACCGGCCGCTCCGACGGGTCGCCCCGATCGTTCCCCATCATGAAGCTGCCGGCCGGCACCCGCACCAGCACCGGGCAGGTCGGGCAATCCTGGAAGCTGTTGCCGTTGCCATGGTTGCGCGCCGTCCCGTTGCCCTGCGCCGGTGCGGGCGGTGCGGTCGCCGCCACCTGCGGCTCGGCCTTGGAGGGCTCGGGCGGTGGCGGTTTGATGGCTGCCTCCACCACGGGTGCCACCGGGGGTGCCACTGGGGGTGCCGCCGCCTGTGCCGGCAGCGGTTCATGCTTCAACAGGTTGGCGGCAATAAAGCCCTGGGTGCCGTCCTCCAGCGCGATGCGGTACCACCCGCCCTCCGGCACACGGCCCAGCACCTGCACCGCCGATCCGCGCGCCACCCGGCCGACCCGCGCGCCACTGTTGGCCGGCGCCGCCCGCAGCACGCTGTCCACCGTGGCTGTGTAGCGTCCGGGTTCCGCCGGCTCCAGGCCGGGGCCCAACGTCGCGTCCTGCTTGGCCGGCTCCTGTTTGGCCGCCTCCTGCCTGGTCTCCGCCTTTGGGGGCTCTTCCGCCCGCTTGCCGGCGAGTGTCAGCGTTTCCAGCTGGCGGCGGGCAAGGGGGGCATAGCCGCTGCCGCCGAACAGCTGCAGGAAGGCCTGATAGTCGCCCGGCTCCCTGCTGGACTGGACGCGCTTCCACAGGCTGTCCTCCAGCTCCGCCACCGGCGTGGTTCCCGGCGGCGCGATCTCCACGCCGACACTCGCCGTGGCGGTGCCGCCGCGCCCGTCGTCGACGCTGTAGCGCAGGGTTCCCGCCGGTCCGGGGGCCGCGGCCTCCGGGTCGAAGGTCAGCGCGGTCAGCGCCTGGACGGTCAGCCGGTCGCCCGGTTTCACCACCGCCGCGCCGTCATGGACACTGCCGCGCTCCGGCACGGCGGTGACGGTGACGGTCAGCGGGTCGCCGTCCGGATCGGCCGGGGCATCGATCCCCATCGGGTTGCCGGCGACGCGCAGCTTGCGCTCCGCCACCACGGCCGGCGGCTGGTTGCTCGGCTTTATGGTGACCGGGATGGTGCCGGTGACCATGCCGCCGCGGCCGTCGGCCACCAGGAACTCGAAGGCGCCGGCTTCCCCACGGAAGCTGCCGTCGGGCTTGAAGCTGGTGGCCGCCAGTTGCTCCACCGTCAGATAGTCGCCGATCAGCACGCTGCGTTCGCCGACGCGGACGGTGCCGCCGCGCGGCAGGCCGGTGATGCGGGCGTACATCTGGTCGTCGTCGGGATCGGTCGGCTTGCCGGCCCCCAGCGGCTCCGGGCCAGAATGGTCGAGCACGGTCAATACCCGAAGCTCCCCCAGCACCGGCGGCCGGTTGGGCGGGCGCGGGTTGAAGTAGAAGGGCGTGGCGCCGAGCGAGCCGTAGACGAAGGGCTCCTGCCGGCCGTTGGTCGCCTGCTTCACCGTATCGCGCACATTGCGGAAGAACAGGCTCAGTTCCAGCCCCGGCGTCTGGAGATGCTGGAGCAGCGCCGCGCTGAAGGGGCTGTGGTCGCCGGTGCCGTCCTCCGCCAACTGGTCGGCGCGGGTCGCCATCGCCACCAGCGTGTCGCTCGGCGTGTCGTCGACGCTGCCGAAGCCGGGATGCGCCTGATTGCGATTGGAACCGCTGCGGGTCAGGCGGTCGACGAAGGGATTGTTGCGGCAGGCGTCGAGGATGAGGATGCCCAGCTTGCGCGCGCCGGCCAGCTCCCCCATCGGCAGGTTCAATGGGATCGCCTCATAGACCAGATCGCGTTCGCGCTCCAGTTGGGCGTCGGCGGGCAGCAGATAATTGACGCCGTTCACCTGGATGCCGTGCCCGGCATAGAAGATCACCGCCACGTCGGCCTGCGAGGCCTTGATGCCGAACCGGCGCAGGGCGACGGCGAAGCCGCGGGCGTCCAGGTCGTACTCCTCGTCCACCGTGAAGTTCAGCGCCCGCAGCGCCTCGCCAATGGCACGGGCATCATTGCGCGGGTTCAGCAGTTCCGGCGCGTTGCGGTATTTGCTGACCCCGATCACCAGCGCCAGCCGGCTTTCCGCCGCGGCGCCGGCTCCCGGCCCTTGCCCGCCGCCCGCCGAGCGGGCCGCATGCGCAAAGCCGCCCGGCACCGCGACCGCCAGCAGGAGCAGCAGCACCGCGAAAAGCGTCCGGCAGGGTCCGACCGGTCCCATCATCCCCGCCTCCGTCCCCGAGCAATGAGCCCCCTTCAGCCACGTCGATTGACCACGTCGATCGATTGCGTCCGGCCATGGGGGTCGCCGGCAAGGCTTGCGACGCATAGCGGGCAGCTTCGACTGTATTTGCGGAAATTGCCGGCAGCCCGCCATGGTTGGAAGAAGCATACCCAGCGACGAGGCAATTGCCAATCCGCCCATTCCGCCTGAACCCGGCAAAAGAGGAGGTGGCATGCCGAAGTGATTACTTCATATACGGCAACCGAATGCTGAATCCCTTCACCCGCGGATGTCGGCATTCTCATCGTCGATCAGCAGCCAGATGCGCACCGCACGGGTCTTGCCCTTCAGCGCCACCTCCCCAACCGGCACCGCCTTGCAGCGGTCGCGCACCGCCTGCCAGGTCGGTTCGCCGACGATGATGCGGGCATGGCGGGAGGACCGGGCGTCCACCATCTTGCCATAGGCTTCCAGCCGGGCGGCGGTGTTGGCGGTGTCGCCCAGCAGCGAATATTCGCTGTGCCGCAACCCGCCCAGACTGCCGGCCACCAGCGGGCCGGTATACAGGCCGACGCGGATCCCCACCGGCGGCAGCCCTTCCGCCTGCCACCGCCGGTTCAACGCCACCAGTTCCCGTCCCATCTGCAGGGCGCAGCGGACGGCACGGCAGGCGTCGGCATCGATCTCGTCCTGCGTGCTGCGGGCGACCGGCGCGCCGAAGACCGCCAGGATCGCGTCGCCGACGAAGCGCAGCACCACCCCCTCGTTGGCGGTGACGATGCGCACCATGGCATCCAGATATCCCTCCAGCCAGCGGATCAGCGGCTCCGGCTCCAGCGCCTCGCAGATGGTGGTGAAGCCTTCGATGTCGGAGAACAGCACGGTGGCGGTCAGCTGCTGCGGGCGCGGGCGGTTGCCGGCCATGAAGGTCGCGCGCTCCCGCCAGATCTCCTCCGCCACCGGCTGGGAGACATGGTTGGCGAACAGCTGCATCATGACGCGGCGGTCGGCCCGTTCGCGCAGCGACATCTGCACGGTCATGGCGGCGATGCCGGCGGCCCAGGCCAGCGACGGCGCCACCAGCGGCACCAGCGGCCCGCCCGCGGCGAACAGCGCCGCCGAACCGGCCCAGGCCCCCGCCGGAACCAGCAACCCCGCCCCAGCCAGCAGCCCCAACGGCAGCCCGGCCATCGCCACCGCCACCCCCGCCGCCGCCATCAGCAGCGCCAGCGCCGCCTCCCCCGCAAAGGGAAGCCGCGGGCTGCTCCGCCCGTCCAGCAGTTGCGCCAGCACATGCGCCTCGATTTCCACGCCCGGCGTCGAGGCCCCGGCGGAAGACAGCGGCGTGCGGTGCTGGTCGATGCCGGCCAGCGCCGTGCCCACCAGCACCGTCCGCCCGGTCAGCCAGCCCTTCGGCAGAACGGCGACCGTCTCGGCGGGATAGATCGGAAACGGGGTGGTGGCGCCATCGGGCCGGCCGTGCCAGTCGATGCGGAACGGTTCCGCCGGAACCCCGGTCGCACCGCCCAGGCGGGCGAGCTGCACCGGCAGGCTGGGCGTGCCGTCGCCGCCGAAGGGAACGTGCCAGCGCACGGCGGCGTCGAGCCGGTCCTTCGCCAGATTGGCATGGCCGCGCGGCAGCCCGTCGGTGAACTCGCCGAGGAAGCGGCGCTGCCGCTCGGTCAGCGGCGTCTGCTCCAGTGCGGTGATCGCCACCACCGGGACCGACGCGCCCAGCATGGCGCGGCGCAGCCGCTCGTCCAAGGCCGGCAAGGTCGGCTGGTCGAACAGCACGTCGATGCCGATGGCGCGGACCCGGGCCGCCTCCAGCACGCCGATGATGTCGGCCAGCATGCCGCGATCCACCGGCGACCGGCAGGCGAGCCCGGCGAAGCTGTCCTCCCCGAACAGCACCAGCGCGATGGCCGGATGCTGCGGCTGGGCCGGGGCGGCGGTGGCGATCAGCCGGTCGCCCAAACTCTCGTCGGCGGTGCGCAACGGCGGCACCAGCCGCGCGGCGGCGAGCGCCAGCAGAGTGCTGCCCAGCACGATGGCAAGGGCGAGCCAGCCTCCCGGCCAGCGGCGCCGGCCGGGTGCCGGTCGATCTTGCGCCGCCGGCCCGGCGATGGGGGAGGGATGCGGTCTCCCCTGCGGTGTCGCCGGCGCACCGTCCATGCGCCCCTCACCGGACCTTCAGGAACAGCTGGGCGGAAGCCACTTCGGTCTCGCGCAGGCTCGACACCGCGCGGTCGAGCTGAACGGCGGCCTCCTCGGACAGCGGGCGGAATGCGGCGGCGCGGCCGGGCATCTCGTCGTCCAGATTGCGGCTGGCGGCGATGCAGCGCACCTCCAGATCGGCGGGCCCCTCCCCGGCGCGCAACGGCATGCGGTCGCCCGACAGGCTGAGCGGCACATTGCCCGCCACCCGGGCGCTCATCGCGGCGCCGGCGGGAAAGATTGGAATCAGCTGCGCGCGCGCGTTGCGCAGATAGCAGTATAGATGGGCGTCGCGGTCGGTCTGGACCAGCAGGCGGATGTCCTCGCCCGGCCGATAGGCGGGTCCGCCGCCATGATCCGCCGAGAGGAAGAGGTCCAGCGGCACCAACGCGTCGCGCAGCGCCGCCATCGCCGCGGCGATCTGCCCGGCGCAGCCGGCCGAAGCCATGCCCACCGCCAGCGCCGCCCCTCCCGCCGCCCCGACCATGCGGACACGCACCGTGCCGACCAGGGTTCCGTCCGGCCGCAGCGCGCCGATGTCGGTCCCGTCCGTCAACGGCAGGGACCGCGGCCAGGGTGCCGGACCATCGTTCGCCCAATTGACCGTCGCACGCTCCCCACCCGCCATGTCCTGCAAGGTCAGGCGGTCCAGCCCCGGCTCGGCCGGGCGGCGCAGTGCGGGCGGGCTTCCCGCCTTGACGCATTGGACGCCGGACGCCGACGGGTCGATCGCCAGAGCCCGCTCCAGCGCCGCGTCCAGCGGGTTCCCAAGGGCGCGTGCCGCACCCAGGTCGCTCTGCATGAAGCGGTCGTCGCCGGGGCCGGCACGGGCCGAAGCCGCACTGTCGGCGATGTCGCCGGGCACCCCGTCATAGGGGCCGCGCAGCCGCAGCAGCCGGCCGTTGGCGAACAGCAGCGTGGCATTCGCCCCGTCGGGGAGCCGCAGGGCCTGCCCGTCGGCGACGAGCTGGCCCTGAATGAAGCCGGGCGCGCTGGACGACACGACCACGGCCTCCGCCCGCACCGCGCCGGCATGGCCGCAGCCCAGCGCCAGCATGGCGGCGGCGCCGAACGCATGGGAAAAGGATCGCTTGAGCATGGTTGTCACCTTCTGGTTGCGAGGCCTGGTTGGAAGGCTTGGTCGGGAGGCGGATCAGTCGCGGCCGCGCTCTCTTCCGTCATCGGGGGAGAGCAGGCAGGCGGTGCGCGACTGCGTCACCACCGACACCGCCCCGTCCGTCGCGCCGTTGCGGCGGAAGCGCAGCCCGTTCAACTGGCTGGCGATGCTGAGCGACACGACGGCGAGGTCCGCTTCGTCGATGATCTTGTGGCCGTCCTGCCAGCATTGGACGCGGACCTTTTTGCCGGCGGGGGCGACATCGACGCCGCCGCTCGCCGCGCCGGAGCTTTCGCCATCCTTCTTGCGGACCACCGTGGCGTCGGCCCCATGGAAGACCGCCAAACCGAGACAGACGGCGAGGAGCAAGGCGTGTTTCATGGCATTCCCCTCCGTTCCGGCCGCCGCTCAGTGGGTCGGCTTGAATTCGACGCGCCGGTTGCGGCCGTCATAGGGGTTGGCGGCGAGCGGTTCGGTCGGCCCCTTGCCGTCCACGGTGATGCGCTTGGGATCGATCTGGTGGACGCGGACGAGATACTCGCCCACCGACACCGCGCGGCGCTGCGACAGCAGCATGTTGTAGGCAAGGCTGCCGCTGGCGTCGGTATGGCCCTCCACCGTCAGCCCCAGGTTCGGATCCTCCTTCATCAGCGCCCCGACGGAGTCGATGTAGGAGGCGGACTCCGCCGGGATCTCGGCCGAATTGAGGGCGAAGTTGATGCGGAAGCCGAAAGCCTGCGGCGCCGCTTCCTGTTCCGCAGTGGCCGGCGGTTCGGCGGCGGCCTGCGGCGCGGCGGCGGCTTCCATCCGCGCCTCCTGCCGGCGATGCTTGTGCGCAGGACGGCTGGGCGCCGGCTGCGGAGCAGGTTGGGCAACCGGCTGCATCTCCGCCTGCGGGGCCGGCTGCGGCGCCGGCATGGGCGACGTGCCGTAATTGATCTCGTCGATGGGACGCGGGCGCTTGGCGGCGGCACCCGCCGCGCCGCCGATGATCTCGATGCTGCGGGTACGGATCTTCGGTTCCGGCGTCACCACCTCGCGCAGTTCCTCCACGCTGGGCGGCCGGTCGAACATCATCACCTTCGATTGGCCGGAGCCCTCCACCGTCTGGGCGGACGCCGAACCGGCCCAGACGGCCAGCATCGGCAGGGTGGCGGCCAGGACGCGGGACAAGTTGGATTTCGTCACGGGATGGTTGGTCATTTGAGGCTCCATGGGCAGGAGAAGGAACGGCGTTGCCCCTGGTTCTAGCGCCACCCCCTCCCCCGCGCTGTGAGCCGGCCAACAGTCGGCCCCAGTTTCCGAGAAGCTCTGGGCCTCATTCCCCCTGCGCCAGCGTGCCGGGCAGCACCTTCACCGTCAGCCGCTTGGCGCGGGCGTCGCTTCCCTTCGCCGTGGCGAACGCATTGATGACGTCGTCCAGGGCGGCGCCGGGAATGGGCTGCAGATCCTCGCTCTTGAACGCCTCCGGGATGCGCACGCCGATCTCGTCGTGGGACAGCACGCAGGCCACCGTCTCCTCCGCCCCCGGCCGGTCCATGCGCAGGTTGAAGGGCTTCTGCACGCCGGGTGGAACCTCCACCTGCCGGCCGGCCTCGACGAAGGCGTCGGGCTGGAAACGATTGGGGAAGATGCGGGAGACCGTGCCGGCGGCATCGCGGTAATAGCAGTAGACGAAACCGTCCGCCGTCGGCTGCATCCGCACGACAAGCGCCTCCCCGGCGCGGTAGCGCGGTGCCGGCCCGCGATCCGACGACAGCAGCAGGTCGAGCCGGGCCGGCGACGGCTGGGCGCGCGGCAAGCCTTCGCCGCCGGCATTGCTGACGCTCTGCAGCCGGGCCGGCAGTGCTCCGCCCTGGCCGCCCTCGCCCGGCGGCTTGGCGAGCAGGCGCTGGTAGAGGTCGAAGTCGATGCGGCCGGTGGCGATCAGGTCATGGTCGGCCTGGAAACGCCCGACGGCTTCGGCGGTCCGCTGGTCGAGCTGCCCGTTGACCGGCCCGTCGTAATAGCCCTGTGCCGACAGCGCGCGCTGGGTGAAGGTGACCCGCTCCGCCGGCGCCATTCCGTCGAACCAGCCGCGCGCCTCCGCCATGAAGGCAGGGTTGGTCTGGTCGATGCCCAGGCATTGCCAATAGGGCACGCGGGTCAGCTTGCCCAGCACCTCGATGGTGCTGAGTTCGACCAGCGTGCGCACGCCCTGGTGCAGCCCTTCCGACCGGTTCAGCGAGATGTTGAAGGACAGGCCTGCCTTGCCGATCACCCCGCCGGCATCCGCGCCGCGCCCCGACGACACCACGGCCAGCGTGTTGGACGCCGACATGCCGGGGATGATCTGGCGGGTCACCAGCTCCCCGACATTCAGGTCGACCGAGACCATCGACACCACCTGATCGGCCGACACGCCGATGTCCAGCTTGGGCAGCGACAGCCCCGCCCCCGCCGCCTCGCTGACCACATTGTCGTCCAGCTGGGTGATGGCGCCGCGGATGTAATAGGACGGCGCGCGGAAGTTCGGCTGCACGCCGATCATCCAGTACAGCGCGTTGACGTCGTCCAGCGCCGGTTCGAAATCGACGAAGCGGAAGGCACTGGAGGTCTCCGACATGCGGGAGACGGCGGTGATCAGCATCTCCTTCGTACCGCCGGCCACCCGGCCGGTGGCGTCGGGCAGGCCGTTGGCGGTGATGTAGATATCTCGCTTGCCGTGGGTCCACAGCAGCCTGTCCATGCAGCGTAGCGCCTCGCTGAAGCTGCTGATGGTGCGGACAGCCGGGGTCTTCGGCTGCTGCACCACGCGCGCCATCTCGCCGGAGGTGAAGCAGCCGCCCAGCGCCAGCGTCAGCCCGACGGAAACCGCGACGGAACCAAGGACCCGGACCATGCTCATCGGCGCTGTCTCCTCTGGGTTAGTGCGTCCGGCCCCGCCCTCGGTTTGCAGACCTCGGTTTGCAGGTCCAAGGGTACGGACCGTCACTTGGCCGACAGCTGCTGACCTCGATCGGCCCGGACCGTGATGGTGATCTTCTTCGACATGATCGGCGGGTCGTGCGGCACATGGTCGGCATCGGCCAGGACCAGCTGCAGCGTGTGCCGTCCCGGCGGCAGTTCCAGCACCGTTTCGGTCTGGCCCTTGCCGAAATGCAGGTGCTGCTTGTCGTTGGGAATCGGTTCATCGAAATTCTTCAGGTCGGTGTCGACCAGCAGGTGATGGTGCCCGGTGCCGTCCTTGCGCACGCCGGCGGGCGCCACACCGAAGTTGCGCAGCCCGAACCACACCTTGAACCGCGTTCCCACCACCTCGCCGTTGTTGGGCCAGCCGATGTAGAGCCAGGCATCCTTGCGGCCGGGCGTCCGCTGCGGGGAGGCGGCTGAGTTCTGGTCGGCCTTATGATCGGCCTTATGATCGGCGCTCTGTGCGCCGGATGCCTCCTCGGCAGACGCGGGGGTCGCCGTATAGACCAGCGGTGTGACCGCCAGCACCGCCCACAACACCGCCCATCGGGCCGCCCATTTGGCCGCGCGCGGCGTGGAGCCGGTCGCAAACATCGGGAATCCTGTCTTCATGGTGCCCTCCCTGGCGGACATCAACCGGATGGGACCGGTCAGCGGACGGTGATGGTCACCTTGTCCGACATCACCGGCGGGTTGTGCGGAACATGCTCGGCGTCGCCCACCACCATCTGCAGCGTGTGGACTCCCGGCGGCAGCTCCAGCCGTGCTTCGGTCTGGCCGGCGCCGAAATGCAGGTGCTGCCTGTCGTTGGGGATCGGCTCGTCGGGGTTCTGCAGGTCGGTGTCGACCAGCAGGTGATGATGTCCGGTGTCGGCATGGCTGACGCCGGCCGGCGCCACCCCCATGTTCTGGAGCCCCATGCGCACCCAGAATTTCCCGCCATTGATGACCGCCCCGTTGGGAGGCCACAGGATGTAGGCACGCGCGTCATCGGGCGCTTTCGCCCGGTCGGCCATTCCCTGCCCAGCCAGAAACAGCGGCAGAAGCAGCAGGGCGCCGACTGCGATCATGGCAGTCCGCAACATGATGTCCCCCCTGTGTTCTTCATTGCCCTTTGTCCGATGACGTCGATCTTAGTCTTCCGCCGGGAAGCAGGGTCCCCCCGAATTATTGGGTAATCCCATCCCGTTCGAAACGAACCGGTTCTGCGGCGACTTCTTCCGAATTGGCGGAGAAATACGGCCGCCTTCCCCATCATTGCGGCCATCGCCGCTCAGCGCCGGATCCCGAACAGCTGCTCGTTCATCGCTGCCCGGTCTGGCACAGCCGAACCGCTCGCCCGGCCCGGCGGCGGCAGGAAGGCGCCCTTCATTCCCGGCAGCCCGGTGCCGACGGCCTCGCTCCGGCCACCTCCCATCCAGGGCGGAAAGGCGCCGCCGGCACCGCTTGCGGTCGGCGGCGCGGCGCCGGCCCGGTTCGCCAGCATGGAAACGGCGGCGGCCGACAGCGGGATGCCGCCGGACTGCACCTCGAACGCGGAGGCCGGCCGGGTGGCGGCGGGAATCGCCGCGTGGACGGACAGGCAAAGCATGACGGCGGCAAGGCGGCGCATCGGGCGTTTCCTCCACGAAAAGGGCCGGAGCCGGGGAGACGCCCATCCTGCCGCAGCCACCTGCAATCCGCTGTGGCCTGCGCCACAGGTGCCGACGGATTCAGAAATCCAGCATCGCGTTGTCGATCACTTCCTTCATGACGAAGAAGGTGCGCGTCTGCCGCACGCCGGGCAGCGCGATCAACTCCTGCCCGTGCAGGCGGTTGAAATCCGCGATGTCGCTGACCCGGATCTTCAGGAAGAAATCGAAATCCCCGGCGACGAGATGGCAGTCGAGGACGAAGGGCAGCTTGCGGATCGCCCGTTCGAACGCGGCGAAGCTCTCCGGGGTCGAGCGGTCCAGTTCGACGCCGACCATCACCAGCGTGCCGCGGTCGACCTTCGCCGGCTCGATCTCGGCCCGGACGGAGCGGATGTAGCCCTCGGCGAACAGGCGCTGGGTGTGGCGATGGCAGGTGGCCGGGCTGAGATTGACCGCCACCGCCAGATCGGCGTTCGTCATCCGGCCATCCCTTTGAAGATGCTGGAGAATCTTGCGATCCGTGGGGCTCAGCTCATCGGCGGTGGATGTTTCTCTCATTTTAGCACCGGCTTTTGCATGAATTACTGCATCTAACCGCACTCTAGGAGCGTCATACGGCAATTTGCCAGGGAAGTTCGAGAGCACCTTTCATTTCAGCGATGATACCGTCCCTTCACCTAGACAGTGGAGCCCCGCCATGCTGCGCCTCGATCGCTTCGAACGTTATCCGCTCACCTTCGGCCCGACGCCCATCGAACATCTGCCACGCCTGACCGAGGCGCTCGGCGGCAAGGTCGAGATCTACGCCAAGCGCGACGACTGCAACTCCGGCCTCGCCATGGGCGGCAACAAGCTGCGCAAGCTGGAATACATCATTCCCGACGCCATCGCGGCCGGTGCCGACACGCTGGTGTCGATCGGCGGCGTGCAGTCGAACCACACCCGCATGGTGGCGGCGACCGCGGCGAAGCTCGGCATGAAGTGCGTCGTCGTCCAGGAAAGCTGGGTCCCGCACGAGGACGCCGTCTATGACCGCGTCGGCAACATCCTGCTGACCCGCCTGATGGGCGCCGACAGCCGCATCGTTCCCGACGGCTTCGACATCGGCATCCGCCGCAGTTGGGAAGACGCCATCCAGTCGGTGAAGGATGCCGGCGGCAAGCCCTACGGCATTCCGGCCGGCGCCTCGGTCCACAAGTACGGCGGCCTCGGCTACGTCAACTTCGCCGAAGAGGTCCGCAAGCAGGAGGCCGACCTCGGCTTCAAGTTCGACTACATCGTGGTCTGCGTGGTGACCGGCTCGACCCAGGGCGGCATGATCGTCGGCTTCGCCGCCGACGACCGCGCCGACCGCGTGATCGGCATCGACGCCTCCGGCACCCCGGAGCAGACCCGCGCCCAGGTCCGCCAGATCGTCGACAACACCGCCGAACTGGTCGAACTCGGCCGCAAGGTCCGCGACGACGAGATCGTCATCCTCGAAGACTACGCCTATCCGGCCTATGGCGTGCCGAGCGCCGAGACCAACGAGGCGATCCGCCTTGCCGCCCGCACCGAGGCGATGATCACCGACCCGGTCTATGAGGGCAAGTCGATGCAGGGCATGATCGACCTCGTGAAGCGGGGTTATTTCCCCGAAGGCTCGAAGGTCCTCTACGCCCATCTCGGCGGCGCCCCGGCGCTGAACGGCTACAGCTATACGTATCGCAACGGTTGAGTCTCTCTCCCAACGGAAGATCCCCTCTCCCCCCCGGGGAGAGGGTTAGGGTGAGGGGGTGGCATCGCGAGGATTCTTGAGAATCCGCCCCTGTGCATCCCCCTCATCCCGCCCCGTATGAACCGGCCTACCCCTCCAACCCCGCAATGGTGACCGCCAGCGCCTGGGCGCGCGGAACCAGCGTTTCGAGCCGGCACCATTCCCGCTCCGTGTGCGCCGCCCCGCCGACCGGCCCCAGCCCGCACAGCGACGGCACGCCCAGCGCCCCGGTGAAGCCGGAATCGGCGCAGCCGCCGGTGAACTCGCCATCCACCTCGAAGCCGACCTCGGCCGCCGCGGCCTTGTAGCGGGCGAACAGATCGGCCGAATGCCGTTCCTCCAGCGGCATGAACAGGTGTCCCCGCTGGTAGGTCGCGCTGGTTCCCGGCACGTCCTCCGCCGCCAGAATCGCCTCCACACGCGCCAGGATGCCGTCGAGTTGCTCGACCGAGCGGAAACGGATGTCCAGCGCCGCCTCCGCATGGTCGGCGACGGTGTTGTGGGTCCGGCCGCCGCGGATGACGCCGACATTGGTGGTGATGCCGCTGTCATAGTCGGTCAGCGCATGCAGCGCGGTGATCTTGGCCGCCAGCGCGCCGATGGCGCTGGCTCCGTCGGCATGGTTGACGCCGGAATGCGCCGCCCGCCCGGTCACCGTGATGTCCAGCGTCAGCCCGCCCTTGCGCGCGGTGACGACATTGCCCGACACCCGCCCCGGCTCGGCATTGAAGGCGGCACGCGCGCCCCGCGCCACCTCTTCGATGATCTCGCGGCCGGAGGGCGAGCCGATCTCCTCGTCGGCGGTGAACAGGCCGATCAGCGGAAAGCCGGTGCCGCCCGCCGCCTTCAGTGCCCGCAGCACGAAGACGTCGACGACCAGCCCGCCCTTCATGTCGGCCACCCCCGGCCCGCGCGCGGTGTCGCCGTCGCGGGTGAAGGGCCGGGCGTCGACCGTTCCCTTGGGATAGACGGTGTCGCGGTGCCCCATAACCAGCACCGGCGCCCCGCCATCCCGTCCGGGAATATCGGCCTTCAGCACGGCGCCGTAGGTCTCGTTCGGGAAGCGGGTGACGGCGATGCCGTCGGCCTCCAGCATCGCGGCCATGATGTCGCCGACCGCATCGATGCCGGCGCCGTCACGGCTGCCGGAATCGATGTCGACGATGCGCTGGAGCATGTCCTCCATCTCCGCGCGGCGGGTTGCCAGCCAGTCGCTGGCGCGTTGGGCGAGCGGGGTCATGCGCGGCGGGCCTCCTTGCGAGAGTCCCGGATGGCGGGGCCGGTCTCGCCCAGGTCCCAGAACAGCCCGGCCATCACCCGCAGGGCCTCCTCGACGACCGGCGCCAGCAGATGTTCGTCGGGCGCATGCTGGGAGCAGGCCGGGTAGGAATGCGGCACCCAGATGGTCGGCAGCCCCAGAATCTCGGAGAAAACATCGTTGGGGATGGAGCCGCCCAGGTTGGGCAACAGCGCCGGCTTCTTGCCCGTGGTCCGCGCCAGCGAGTCCAGCGCCCAGCCCACCCAGGGGTCGTTGGGATCCAGACGGGTGGCGGTGAAGGCCTCCATCCGGCTGGGCGTCACCTGCACCCGTTCGAAGCCGTTGGCGGCGAGATGGGCGCGCACGGCGTCGATCACCGTCGCCGGATCGGTGCCGACGACGAAGCGCAGCTGCAGCGTCGCCTTGGCGATGCCGGGCACGGCGTTGACGGGTGCGCGCGGGTTGCCGGTTTCGAAGGCCAGCACCTCCAACGCGTTCCAGCCGAACACCCGCTCCTCGGGCGTCAGCCCCGCCTCGCCCCACTCGCGGTCGATCTCCGGATCGTTCGGCCCGCCGCCGACGGACAGGTCGGCGATGGCGGCCTTGACCGCCGGCGGGATGCCGGCCGGCTTCAGCGCATCCAGCCTGATCCGCCCCTGCCCGTCGATCAGCGAGGCGATGGCGTTGGCGAGGATGGTGCCCGGATTGGCGAGCAGCCCGCCCCAGTTGCCGGAATGGTGGGCGCCCTTGCGCAGATCGACCGTCAGTTCGAAATTGATGGCCCCGCGCGAGCCGAGGAACACCGTCGGCCGTTCGGCGATCACCCGCGGCCCGTCCGACGCGATCAGCACGTCGGCGGAGAGAGCCTCGCCATGGCTTTCCGCCAGGGCGCGCAGGCCAGGCGATCCCGCCTCCTCGCCCATCTCGATCACGAACTTGGCGTTGAAGCCCAGGCTGCCGCCGCGCTCGTCCATCACCTGGGCCAGCGCCGCGATGTTGACGGAATGCTGGCCCTTGTTGTCGGCGGTGCCGCGGCCGTACCAGCGGTCGCCCTTGACCGTCACTGTCCACGGGTCGATGCCGTCGCGCCAGCGCCCCTCATGGCCCGGCACCACGTCGCCATGGCCATAGATCAGCACGGTCGGCAGATGGTCGGCCTCCTGGCGCTCGGCGATCAGGAACGGCCCGCGCCCGGCCACCGGGTTCTCCACGATGGTGCCGGTGAAGCCGAGCTTCGCCAGCGACGGGATCATCTCCCCGTCCAGATAGGCGTGCAGTTCCGCCCCACGGTCGGAGGACTGGCTTTCCGACTTGATGGCGACACGCCGCGTCAGGTCGGCCAGGAAGGCGCCGGACGCGAAATGATGGGCGGCGCGCGCAATGGCGCCGTCACGCGATGGCTGATGGGTCATGGCGGAACTCGGGTGTGGGGGATGGGTCGTCAATTGGCGTAATGGCAGGCGGCGACACCGTCGGCGACCGGCACGGGACCGGGAGCTACGGAGTGGCAGCGGTCGGTGGCGCGCGGACAGCGCGGGTGGAAGGCGCAGCCGGGCGGCGGCGCGATGGGATTGGGGAAGGAGCCGGAAATCACCGTGTCGGGCATGCCCAACGTCGGATCGGGCGTCAGCACACAGTCGAGCAGCGCGCGGGAATAGGGATGGCTGGCGTGCGTGAACAGCGCCTCGCGCCCGCGTTCCTCGACGATGCGGCCGAGATACATCACCGCCACCCGGTCGGCCAGATGTTCGACCACCGCGAGGTTGTGGCTGATGAAGAAGTAGGTCAGCTTGAACTCGCGCTTCAGATCCATCAGCAGGTTCAGGATCTGCGCCTGCACCGACACGTCGAGCGCCGAGGTCGGCTCGTCGCAGATCAGCACGTCGGGCCGCATGACCAGCGCGCGGGCGATGGCGACGCGCTGACGCTGGCCGCCCGACATCTGGCCGGGATAGGCGTCGATCATCCGGCGCGGCAGCCCGACCGCGTCCAGCATCTCCGCCACCGCCTTCTGCCGGCTTTCCGACGTGCCGATGCGGTGGGCGACCAGCGGCAGGGCGATCAGGTCGGCCACCGACTTGCGCGGGTTCAGCGAGGAATAGGGGTCCTGGAACACCGGCTGGATGCGCCGCGCCACCTCCCGCCGGTCGGTCTTGGCGATGGGCACGCCGTCGATGCGGATCTCGCCGGAGGTCGGCTTGGTCAGCCCCAGCAGCATCTTCGCCAGCGTCGATTTGCCCGATCCGCTTTCGCCGACCAGCGCATGCACCTCGCCGCGGGCGACGGACAGCGACACCCCGCCGACGGCGGTCAGCATCGCTTTGGGTTTGAACATCCCCTGGGCCACGGGATAGATCTTGGTGACGTTTTCGAGTTCGAGCACCGGAACGGTCATCATCGGTCTCCGGTCAAACAGCGGTGGCGACGGGGTCGAGCACGCAGGCCATGCGGTGGCCGGGGCCGAGATCCCGCTCCGGAATTGCGGCGGCGCAGGCGTCGGTGGCGTGGTCGCAGCGGTTGCGGAAGGCGCAGCCGGTCAGCTGGCCGATCAGGTTCGGCACCTGCCCCGGAATTGTGCCCAGCGGCTCGCCCGGCCGGGTGCGGCCGGGGACCGGGATGGCGCGCAGCAGGCCCTGGGTGTAGGGGTGGCTGGGGGCGCCGAACACCGCCTCGACCGGGCCGGTCTCCACCAGCCGGCCGGCATACATCACCGCCACCTTGGTGGCGACGCGGGCGACCACGCCCAGATCGTGGGTGACCAGGATCAGTCCCATGCCGAACTCGCGCTGGATGTCGCGCAGCAGCATCAGGATCTGCGCCTGGATCGTCACGTCCAGCGCGGTGGTCGGCTCGTCGGCGATGATCAGATCCGGTTCGCACATCAGCCCCATGGCGATCATCACCCGCTGGCGCAGGCCGCCCGACAGCTGGTGCGGATATTGCCCGAGCCGGGATGCGGCGGCGGTGATGCCGACCCGCTCCAGCAGATGCACCGCCCGCTCCCGCGCCACCGCCCGGCTGACCGGACGATGTCTCCGCAGAGCCTCGCTCAGCTGGTCGCCGACGGTGTAGGCCGGGTTCAGCGAGGTCATCGGCTCCTGGAAGATCATCGCCATGCGGTCGCCGCGCAGATCCTCCATCTTGCGCTGGCCGACCGCCATCAGGTCGATGCCGTCGAAGCGCATGGACCGCGCCTTGCGCACCGCCCTGGACGGCAGCAGATCCATCAGGGCGAGCGAGGTCAGCGACTTGCCCGACCCGCTCTCGCCGACGATCGCCAGCGTTTCGCCGCGCTCCAGCGTGAAGGATACCCCGTTGACGGCGTTCAGCAGTCCGGCCTCGGTGGGGATCTGGATGGTCAAATTGTCGACGTCGAGCAGGGGCATGGCCGTCAGCTCCGGTTGTCGGGGGCGGTGACGTCGCGCAGGCCGTCGCCCAGAAGGTTGATGCCCAGGACCAGCGCCACCAGCGCCACGCCGGGGATGGTGATGACCCAGGGGCTGAAGAACATGTACTGCTTGCCCTCCGAGATCATCAGGCCCCAGGACGGCAGCGGCGGCTGCACGCCAAGACCCAGGAAGGACAGCGCCGCCTCCAGCAGGATGGCATGGGCCATTTCCAGCGTTGCGACCACGATCAGCGGGTTGATGATGTTGGGCAGCACTTCCGAAAAGACGATCAGCCGCGTCGAACAGCCGATGGCGCGGGCCGCCGCGACGAAATCGGCATGGGCGATCTGCTGCGTCGTCGACCGCGCCACCACGGCGAAGCGGTCCCACAGCAGCAGCCCCAGCACGACGATGACCGTGTTCAGCGAGGTGCCGACCAGTGCCGCCACCGCCAGCGCCACCAGCACCACCGGCAGCGCCAGCCGCACGTTGATGATATAGCCGATGACCAGATCGACCCGCCCGCCGAAGAAGCCGGCGGCGACGCCCAGCGCCGTGCCGATGGCCCCCGACAGCAGCACCGTCGCCGCACCGATCATCAGCGAGATGCGCCCGCCGTAGAGCAGCCGGGCGAAGTAATCGCGCCCCAGCTTGTCGGTGCCCAGCCAATGCTCCCAGGTCCCCTTGGCGTGCCAGATCGGCGGGATCAGCCGCTTGGAGATGTCCTGGGCATAGGGGTCGTGGGTGGTGAACAGCGGCGCGCCGATCGACATGACGAGGATGACGGCGAGAATGAAGGCGCCGGCCATGAAACCGGGGTGGCGCGCCGCCCGTTTGGTGAAGCGGGCCAACGGCGACCGGCGGACCGGCACGGCATCGAATCCAGCAGCAGTCGTGGCGGCGGCACCTGAAGCGCTCGTGGTGCTCATGCGACGCGGATCCTTGGGTCCAGCCAGGCGTTGAGGATATCGGCGAGGAAGGTCAGCAGGATGTAGATCGTGGCCAGCAGCATCACGATGGCCTGGACGACCGGGAAATCCTTGCGTCCGATCGCTTCCCAGGCGAGTTGCCCCAGCCCCTGCATCGAGAAGACCGCCTCGACCACGATGGAGCCGCCGAGCATGAAGCCGAACTGCACCGCCGCCAGCGCCACCACCGGCACCACGGCGTTGCGCAGCGCATGCTTGAAGATCACCGTCTTTGGACGCAGCCCCTTGGCGCGTGCCGTCCGGATATAGTCGGACGCCATCACGTCCAGCATGCCGTTGCGGGTCAGCCGCATCACCGCCGGAATGGCGTACCAGCCGAGCGCCACCGACGGCAGCACGTAATGGCTCCAGGTCGCGTTGCCGGACACCGGCAGCCAGCGCAGATTGACCGAGAAGATGATGATGAGCGTCAGGCCGAGCCAGAAGGTCGGCACCGCCTGCCCCAGCGCGCAGAAGGCCAGACTCGCGCGGTCGAACCAGCTGCCGCGCTTCACGGCGGCCAGCGCTCCCAGCGGAATGGCGAACAGCAGGGCGAGGCCGAGCGCGATGGCGCCGAGTTTCAGGGTGATCGGGATGCGGCCGCCGACCAGCGACGCCACCGACTCCCGGAAATAGAAGGACTGGCCGAAATCGAACCGGACGGCCCCGGCCAGCCAGTGGCCGTACTGGACGGCGAGTGGCTGGTCCAGGCCATATTCGGCCCGCACCTGCGCCACCTGTTCGGGCGACGCTTCGGGACCGGCGAGATCGGTGGCGAGGTCGCCGGACAGATGCAGAAGCAGGAAGGCGATGACCGATACGGTCAGCACCACCGACAGCGCCACGGCGAGCCGGCGAAGCAGGAAGGCGAGCATGGCGGTCTCCTGAAAAGGAGCGTGCGGAGAGGCGCTGCGGGCCGGCCTTCAACCATGCCGGCCCGCAGCCGCGGCCTCATTTCCAGTGAGCGGCGTAGAAGCGCGGAAGCTCGTCCGGCTGTGCGGTGAAGGCGAGGTCGGAGGTGAAGGCGTAATTGCTGGGATAGGAGAACAGCGGCAGCAGATAGGACTTCTGCGCGATCATCGACAGCGCTTCCTTGTAGAGGTCCTTTCGCGCCGCGGTGTCGGTCGTCGTGTCGGCCTTATCAAGCAGAGCCTTGACCTTGGGGTCGCGGCTCATGTCGTCCTCGTTCTCCTTGAACCACACGCCGGTGAAGGCGGAGGCGTCGTTGACCGAGAAGGAACCCCAGGTCTGGTACTCCAGCGGAACCTTGCCGGCACGGGCGGCCTCGCGCATCGCGGCGTATTTCAGGAACCGCAGGTTGGCGCGGATGCCGACCGCCCGCAGATAGCCGATGACCGCCTCGGCATAGTCGCGCTCGCGATAGGCGTAGAGGTCGGTGTCGAACCCGTCCGGATAGCCGGCCTCGGCCAGCAGCTTCTTCGCCTTCTCCGGATTGTATTCGTAGCGCGGCACGCCGTCGTCGGTGCAGCCGGTCTGGTCGATGAAGCAGGCGGAATGCATCACCCGCGCGCCCTCGCCGGCCAAATTCTTGACCATCGCCTGACGGTCGATGGCATAGGCGACGGCCTGGCGCACCTTCTCCTTCTTCATCGGCGTGTCGGCGGCGGTGCGGCCGGCGGCGTCGAACTGCAGGAAGCCGACGCGCATCGTCTCGGCCGCCAGCACGGTGAGGTTCGGCACCGCCTTCAACTGCTCCGCCTGATCCTTCGGCACACGCCAGATCCAGTCGACGCCGCCGGTCATCAGCTCGGCCATGCGGGTTTCGCCGTCGGGGATGACGCGGAACTGAATCTTGCCGATGGTGGGTTGGCCGAGCGGGCTGTCTTTGAAATAGTCCTTGTACTTCTCCATCATCACGCCCTTGCCGTTCTCCACCGCGGTGACGCGGTAGGGACCGGTGCCGATGGGCGCCTTGGAGAAGCCGTCCAGCCCGACCTTCTTGAAATAGGCGGCGGGATAGATCGGCGTCGGGCCGGACAGATATTCCAGCGCCGCCGGGAACGGGCCCTTCAGACGGACGCGCACCGTGTAATCGTCGATTTTGTCGGCGCCGGCCATCCATTCGACGTTCTGCTTGGTCACCACCTTCGCTTCCGGCGTCAGCACGTAATTGAAGGTGAAGACCACGTCGTCGGCGGTGAAGGGCGAGCCGTCCTGGAAGGTCACGCCCTTGCGCAGCTTCAGTTCCAGCGTGACCGGATCGACCCATTTCCACGAGGTCGCCAGTTCCGGCTCATACTCGCCGGTCTTGGGATTCCGGTAGACCAGCGTGTCCCACACGAGATGGGCGATGATGACGCCTTCGCGCAGATTGTTGTGATAGGGGCTGATGTTCTCCGGCTCGCTGTCGGAAGCATAGACCAGCGTGTCGTTCGCCTTGTTGGCGAAAGCTGCTGAAGGCAGGGCCAGGGCCGCGACCGCCGCGGCGGCGAACATCATCGACTTACCGTACGCAAAGGGCGCCATGTCCGAACTCCGTCCAAGAGGGTCCATTTGCACGAAAGTTAGTCATGACACGGTATTGTGCAGACTGGCATGCCGCAATTATAATAGTTGGAAGTTCCCGTTGCTGAACCGGCAACGGTATAATTGACGGCCCTGATTTTCCGTCAGTTTAGCAAACCGGCGCCGGCCAGGGGAATCGCCATGAACGCCACCGCGCTCCGTTATTTCCTTGAGGTCGCCCGCACCGGCTCGATCGCCGACGCCTCGGCCCGGCTGCATGTCGCTTCCTCCGCCATCAGCCGGCAGATCGCCCATCTCGAAGCCGACCTCGGCGTCGAATTGTTCGAACGCCGGCCGCGCGGCATGGTGCCGAGCTATGCCGGCGACCTGCTCGCCCGCCATGCCCAGCGCGTCTTCCTTGAGGAAGAAGCCATCGTGACCGAGTTGAAGCGGTTGCGCGGGCTGGCCAGCGGCCGGGTGCGCGTCGCCGCGACCGAAGGGTTCGGCATGAGCCTGATCCCGGCGGCCATCCGCAGCTTCCGCGACCGTCATCCCGGCATCCGCATCGAACTGCGCATCGTCGCGCCGGCCGCCGTCACCCGCATGGTGCGGGAGGGGGAGGTCGATATCGGCGCCACCTTCTCCTTTGCTCCCGAACCGGGGGTCAGGGCGATGGGGGAAGGCCGCGCGCCGGTCCTGGCGGTGATGGCGAAGGACCACCCGCTGGCCGGCCGGCCCGTCCTGTCGCTGGCCCAGCTGGCCCGTGAATCGATCGCGCTGCCGGAGAAGGACACGACGGTGCGGCAGCTGTTCGACATCGCCTGCGGTCTGGCCGGGGTGGTGATCGAGCCGGTGCTGGTTTCAAACTACATCGCCGGGCTGTGGGCCTTCGCCGCGGAAGGCGGCGGCATCACCATCGCCAGTCCCTTCACCGTCCATGCCAGCACGGTGGGCCATCCGGTGGCGTCGGTCCCGATCGATTCCCCCACCCTCGACCAGCGCTATTACCAGATCCAGACCATGCTCGGCCGCCATCTGCCGGAGGCGGTGTATGCCTTCGCGACCCACCTGACCGGCATCATCAAGCGCATGGACCGCGGCGCCGAACCGCCGCTGTCGTCCGCCGGGCAGGAGGAGCTGTCTTAGCGGGAGCAGGAATTTCCGTCGATGTCGTCACCATGCTCCGACCCACTCGGCGACGACGTCGATGAAGCTCCGGACCGTCGCCGGCATCAGAGTGCGATGGGGAATGATCGCGTGCAGCGGCAGCGTCCGTGCCGACCAGTCCGGAAGAACGTGAACCAATCGGCCTTCGGCGAGGTGCTCCATGACGAGGAAGGACGGCGCCAGCACCAACCCCTGTCCCAACAGCGCGAGCGTGACGAGGAAGCCGGCGTCCGTTGCCCGAAGCTGCGCTTCGAACGCAACCTGCACCCGATGTCCTGCGGCGTCCGACAGCGCAAACCGCTCCGGCGTCGCGGTCTGCATATAGGCGAGAATCCTGTGCTCCCGCAAACATCCCGGATGCTCTGGCAAGTTGCGGGACCCGAAATAGCCCGGCGCACCGACCAGGATCAGCGGAAAGCCACCCAGGCGCTTGGCGATCAGCGCGGTGTCCGGCAGCGTGCCGAGACGCAAGGCGACGTCGAACCCTTCGCCGAGCAGATCGGTCTCCCGTTCACTGAGATCCAGCGCCAGGGTGACGCCCGGAAAGCGGCGCATGTAATCGGCCACCGCCGGCCCCAGCACCGCATTGGAAAAGGCAAGCGGCGCCGCCACCCGCAATAGACCGCGCGGTTCCGCCTGCCGGGTCCCGGCATCGGCTTCGGCCAGGGCGATTTCATCGAGGATCGCCACGCAGCGAAGAAAGTAGGCCTGTCCCGCCTCCGTCAAACTCAGTTTGCGGGTGGATCGGTTGACCAGCCGGACTCCCAGACGCGCCTCCAGCGCCCTCAGATGGCGTCCGGCCATTTCCGCCGACATGCCGTTCCGGCGCGCCGCCGCCGCCAAACTTCCCTCTTCGATGGCGTGGCGGAACACGGTCATGCCAGTCAGGGTATCCAGCGCCATCATCCACTCCCGGTTCGGAATGAATCCATTCCGCGCCTGATTATCACGGCTCCGTTCGGCCGCTAAATCCAATTCGGCGCAACACGCATGTCATGGAGTTTGGCAATGTCCAAAAACATCGAAACGACCGGGGCGGTCATCCACGCCCTGGATGAAGGGCAGGGGGACACGGCACTGGTGTTCCTGCATTATTGGGGTGGTTCCGCCCGCACCTGGCGCCATGTCGTCGCGCAACTGAAGGACCGGGCACGCTGTGTCAGCCTGGATCTGCGCGGCTGGGGCGGGTCTGTCGCCCTCGACGGGCGCTATGATCTCGACGCGATGGCCGGCGACGTGTCGGAGGTCATCGCGTCGCTGGGGCTGACCCGCTGCATTCTGGTGGGCCATTCCATGGGCGGCAAGGTTGCCCAGATCGTGGCCGCGAAGGGCGCCAGCGCACTTGTGGGGCTGGTCCTGATCGCCCCTTCCCCGCCGACCGGAATGCCCGTGCCGGCCGGAATGCGCGAGGCGATGCTCGCCTCCTATCAGAGTGCGGAGGGCGTAAACGAAGCGCTGAAAATCCTCTGCCACCGTGAACTCCCGGAGGAAGACAGGCGGCAGGTGGTCGAGGATACGCTGCGGGGGGCGGCGGGCGCCAAACGGGAATGGACGACGGCCGGCATGCTCGCCCGCCTCGATGGAATCTCGGGCATCGGCATCCCGACGCTGATCGCGGTGGGCGATTGCGACAATGTCGAGCGCGCGGACGGTCTGCGGGAGATCTACGGCGAAGTCCTGCCCGCGGCAGAATTCCGCATCCTCCCCGGCGTCGGCCACCTGTCGCCGCTGGAGGCCCCCGCCGACGTCGCCGACATCTGTTCCGACCTGCTGACGGCGGTCGCCGCCGGTTGATCCACCCGATCATCCGACCGATCATCCGACAAACGCAAAAGGCACCGGACGCGATCCCGCCATGGGCCGCATCCGGTGCCTTCCGTCGATCAGGTCAATCCGACCTTACTTGGATTCGCTCGCCAGATAAGCGATCAGGTCCGCACGCTTGGCGTCGTCCTTCACGCCGGCGAAGGCCATCTTGTTGCCGGGGACGGCCGCCTTGGGGTCCTTCAGATATTCGTTCAGCTTTGCCTCGTCCCAGGTGATGCCGGAATCCTTCATCGGCGCCGAATAGCTGAAGCCGTCGTGGGTGCCCGCCTTGCGGCCGACGATGCCGTGCAGGTTGGGGCCGACGCGGTTGGGGCCGCCGGCCTCGATCGTGTGGCAGGCCTTGCAAACGTTGAACACCGTCTTGCCCGCCGCGGCATCGCCGTCCGCGGCCTGGGCGGCAACGGTTCCACCGGAGATGAGAAGGACGGACGCCAACATAATATTGCGCATGACGGACACAGCGGAACTCCCATTTCTCAACGTTTCCTCCGGATGTCCGGAGAGGTCGGCCGGATTGCTTCCGGCTGGCGAAGCGGAGGCTACTGGCGGTCGGAAGAGCCAGAAAGCGAATTTAACCGATGGTTATTATCGATTTCCCCGATACCATTTCCTCCCATTAGGGGATCCGCCGGTCGCGGCCGCACCCAGCGGATGCGACGAATCGTCTCACACCGCCCGGTCGCGATCAAGCCGCCGATGCTTTAGGTCTGGTCCCAAGGAACCGGTGGGCAACCGGATGCGAAGGCCGGCAATCAGGCGAGGTGTCATGGATACGGAAATGGCGCGGACATTTCTGGAGGTCACGGCGGCAGGCAGCTTCATGGCGGCGGCCGACCGGCTTCATGTCACCCAATCGACGGTCAGCACGCGGATCCAGCAGTTGGAACAGCAGCTTGGCTGCCGACTGTTCGTGCGCAACAAGACCGGTGCCACGCTGACCACCGCCGGGCTGCGCTTCCAGCGCCATGCCGTCGCCATCCTCCGCCTGTGGGAGCAGGCGCGCCAGGAGGCCACCCTGCCCGCCGGCCACAAGGCGCTCCTGCGCATCGGCAGCGAGGCCGGCTTGTGGAACCGCCTGCTCTACCGCTGGATCCCCTGGATGCGGCGAAACGCCAACGAGATTGCGCTCCGCTGCGATGTCGGCCTGCCCAGCGGGCTGCTGCAGGGGCTTCAGGACGGGACGCTGGACGTCGCCGTCCTCTATTCCCCGCGCGCCCTGCCCGGCCTGTCGATCCGGCTTCTGATCGAGGAGGAACTGGTCCTCTTCCGGATGCCGGCGGTCGACGACTACTCGGAGGAGCCGTACGTCCACATCGACTGGGGCGACGATTTCCGCCGCAATGTGCGCCTGCACCGGCCAGAGGACGTACAGTCGGCGCCGGTATCGATCGGCGTCGGCACGCTGGGGCTCGATTATGTCAAGCAGTGCGGCGGCACCGGCCATTTTCCCCGCCAGCTCGTCCAGCCGCTGATCGACGCCGGCAAGGGCGAAATCCTGCCGGAAGCCCGCCCGCTGAGCCTTCCCATCTATGCCGCCTACCCGACCGACGCCGACGAGGCCATCATCGACCCGGCGCTCACCGGGCTGAAGACCATTCTGGCCGCTCCCGCGGAGGCCCGCGGTTGAATTGAAAAACTCGATATGAACCATCGGTTAATTTCGCTTTTTCCGATGTATGCCGCTGCCTAGGATCGGCGCCGCCGGGCTCTTGCCGGCCCGCGCACCCAACCATCAACAAGGGTTCCGATCCTATGACCATGCAAATGGCACAACCTGCGCTGCCGGCAGATGAAGACACCGAGGCGCAGGTGGAGCATTCCCGCCGGCTCGACTCCCCCTACATCGTGTTCCCGGCGCTCATCCTCCTGCTCATCATGCCACTGGGGATCGTCTTCCATCCGGCCTGGCTGGCGACGCTGGCCGAAGTGGGCGTGGTGGTGATGTTCATCGCCATCTTCCGCATGATGCGCATGTGACCTGATCGTCCTTCGCCGGCCCCACCACGGTCGATATTCCGCTTTGTCCGGCACCGGGGCCTGTGGGACAAAGCCGCATGTCGATCAAGCTGGACTTCCGCCGTCTCCGCTATTTCGTCGCCGTCTGCGAACTCGGCAGCTTCTCCAAGGCCAGCGAGTTCCTGAACGTCGCGCAATCGGCGCTCAGCCAGCATGTGGCGACGCTGGAGGGGGATTTGGGTGTCCAGCTCCTGCTGCGTCAGCCGCGCGGCGTCAGCCGGACCGAGGCGGGCGACCGGCTGTTCGCCCATGCGCGCGGCGTGCTGCACGCGCTGGAACAGGCGGAACTGGACGTGCTGTCGCTGTCGCGGGCGGTGGTCGGGCCGGTGATGGTCGGTTTCAACTATACGGCGATGGAAGCCATCGGCCTGCCCTTCATCCGCCGCGTCGCCTCCACCCTGACCGAGGTCAAGCTGCGCGTGATCGAGGCGCACAGCGAGATCATGCACCAATGGATGCTGTCCGGTCAGGCCGACCTCGCCCTCACCCTGGTGCCGCCCAACGACGACCGGCTGGAGGGTGTGCCGCTGCTGGACGAGGAGTTGGTCTGCCTCGGCACCCGCGCCATGATCGGCGACGGCGGTCCCATCGATCTGAACGACGTGCTGCGCCTGCCGCTGATCATGCCCGGCCGCACCGCCGTGTTGCAGGCGCTGGCCAGCGACCCCCAGGTGCGCAACGCCATCGCCGCCAAGGTCTATCTGGAAATCGAATCCGCCGTGCCGCTGAAACGGGCGGTCAGCGCGGGACTGGGCGTGACGGTGCAGTCGGCCGCGCTGGCCGGTGACGAGATCGCCCGCGGCGAACTGGTGGCGCGGCCGGTGGTGAACCCGTCGATGGGCCGCACGCTCTATCTGGTGTCCTCGCGCATGAAGACCGCCTCCCGCGCCGTGGTCGAGGCGCGGCGCCTGATGATCGACGTGGTGCGCGAGGCGCATGCAACCGGCCGCTGGCCGGGCCGTCTGCGGGAAAGCCATCTCGAAACCAGATAGCTCGCTTCTTTTCTTTGTATTTTACGACCTTCCCTCCCCGTGCTGTTCTGTTTCGCAGACGAACAATCCGAAGGCCAGCAGTTGACTGGCCCCGGCGTTCCAACCCTTTGGACCGCCGCAACGAACCACCAGAGGGAGGTGCAGGACATGACGCCCACCAAGACGTCCGCCCGTTTCAAGACCATGCTGGCCCTGCTCGCCACCGCGTCCGCCACGGCTCTGCTGGCGCTGCCGGCGGGTGCCGAGGCAGCGACGCGGATGCGCTGCAGCCACCAGTTGCCGCCGGCCCACCACATCGCGAAGGTCGTCGAGCGCTGGGCGGCGGAGGTGAAGACGCTGTCGGACGGCGATCTCGACGTCCAGGTGTTCGGCTCCGACAGCCTGATCAAGGCCAACGAGAACATCCTGGCCGTCGCCAAGGGCGACATCGAATGCGCCTTCTCGCTGAATTTCCAGTGGGGGAAGACCCTGCCGCTGATGAACGTCACGGTCGGCCCCTACACCATGTCCTCGATCGAGGCGTGGAAGAAGTGGCCGACCTCCGAAGCGGCTGCCTTCCTTGAGGAACGCCTGCTGAAGAAGGGCGTGAAGAACATCGTCTGGATGTTCCAGACCAACACCAGCGTCTTCACCTCCAAGGGCAAGCCGCTGCTCAAGCCGGAGGATTTCCAGGGCCTGAAGATGCGCGGCCTCGGCCCGGCCTTCGACCGCGGTCTGAAGGCGATGGGCGCCACCCCGGTGGCGATCCCCGGCAGCGAGGTCTATCAGGCGCTGGCGACCGGCGTCATCGACTCCGCCATCACCGACGTCGCCGCCGCCTGGTCGCGCAAATATTACGAGGTGCAGGACCACATGACGGTGGTGCCGGTGCTGGCCGCCTATCTGCACGGCTACGTCAATCCCGGCTGGTACAACAAGCTGTCCGACAAGAACAAGGCCGCGCTGAAGAAGGCCGGCGAGGATGCCGCCATCTGGGCGATCGAAGCCTCGCAGGAGGCCGCGGCCAACGCCCCGGCGGAACTGGAATCGAAGGGCGTCAAGGTCCACGTCGCGACCCCGGAGGAGAATGCCGCCTTCAAGGCCGCCATGGCGCCCGCCTTCGCCGAGGGCTTCGCCGACGAGACCGGCGCGGACGGCCGCAAGCTGCTGGAACTCGTCAACAAGCTCCAGTGAAGAGGGGACCGGTCATGAGCAGCATGTCCACCCCCGACACCGTCACGCCCGCACGCGAAAAGGGCGCGTCCCACACCGCGCTCCGCCTGCTGACCGGCACCGCATCGGTCCTGTCGCGCATCGGCGGCGCGCTGAGCGTCCTGCTGATCGTCGTCGTGCTGGCCCTGACCACCGCAGGGGTCTTCGCCCGCTATGTCCTGGGCCAGCCGCTGGAAGGAGTCGACGAGGCCTGCGGCTTCATGGTCGTCGCCATGGTGATGGCCGGCGCGGCCGAGGCGCTGCGCACCGGCCACCATATCCGCATCGACCTGATCATGGGTCTGGTCGGTCCGCGCGGCCGGCGCTGGCTGGATGCCTGGGCCAATCTGGCGGTGCTGGTCTTCGCCGTGCTGCTGGTCCGCACCGGCTGGCACACCGCCGCCTTTTCCTATGACTTCGACGCCTTCTCCTCCGGCCAGCTGGAATTGCCGCTGTGGATTCCGCAGGCCACGCTTCCCGTCGGCGCCGCCCTGCTGGGGATCGTCGCCTTCGCCAAGCTGCTCGCCGCGATGGCGGGTGACGGGGCGGAAGAACAGAGTGGAGGCCACTGATGACGTTCCTGATCCTGGGCCTGCTGCTGCTCCTGCTGTTCAGCGGCATGCCGATCTTCGCGGCACTCTCCCTCACCTCGCTCGGCGTGCTGGCCCTGTTCGAGGGCAGCGTCGACAGCATGGCCGATGCGGTGTTCTCCAGCCTGAACAACCCGCTGCTCGCCACCATCCCGATGTTCGCCTTCATGGCGCACATCATGATCAAGGCGAAGGTGGTCGACGATCTCTATGAGATGTCGAACACGCTGGTCGGCCACATCAAGGGCGGGCTCAGCTTCGCCACCATCCTGTCCTGCACCATCTTCTCGACCATTTCCGGCTCGTCGGTGGCGACGGCGCTGACCATCGGCTCGATCTCCATCCCGCAGATGAAGCGCTACGGCTACCGCCAGCGCGACACCTACGGGCTGATCGCCGCCGGCGGCACGCTCGGCATCCTGATCCCGCCGTCGGGGCCGATGATCCTCTACGCCATCGTCACCGATGCCTCGATCGGCGCCCTGTTCCTCGCCGGCATCATCCCCGGTCTGCTGATGGCGGTTCTGTTCGCCGGCTACAGCTGGCTGCGGGCAAGGGGACAGGACAGCGTGCAGTCGCAGCCCTGGCCCGGGTTCGGCACCGTCATCGCCGCCTTCCGCAAGTCGATCTGGGCGGTGATGATGCCGCCGCTGATCCTGGGCGGCATCTATCTCGGCGTCTTCACTCCCGGCGAGGCGGCGGCCGTCGGCGCGGTCTATGCCCTGGCGGTGGCCCTGCTGGTCTACCGCAACGTCTCGGTCGCCGACCTGCTGGACTGCGGCGTGCAGACCATGCGGACCAGCGTCATGCTGTTCATGATCATCGCCGCCGCCGGCATGTTCGGCCACGCCATCACCATCATCCGCCTGCCGGCCCAGATCATGGAGACGGTGGCGACGCTGGGCCTGTCGCAGAGCGGCTTCATCCTGGCGGTGATGCTGGCGATCTTCATCCTCGGCATGTTCCTGGAAACCATCGCCATCATCCTTATCACCACCCCGATCATCCTGCCGGTGATGACCGCGCTGGGCATCAACCCGATCTGGTACGGCGTGATGCTGATGGTGAACCTGGAACTGGCGCTGATCACCCCGCCGGTCGGCATGAACCTGTTCGTCATCAAGGGCATCACCAGTTCGTCCCTGTCCGAGGTGACGCGCGGCGCCCTGCCCTATGTCCTGCTGATGATGGCCGGCCTCTTCATCATCTGGCTGCTCCCGTCCCTTTCGCTCTGGCTGCCGCAAGCCGCCGGCTTCGGAACGTGATCGCCGGCTTCGGCGTCTGACCTAGACCCTCGAAACGTCTCCCATCCCGTTTCCACCGGATGCGCCCCGTCCCGGCGCATCCGAACGGAGGATTCTTGCCATGACGAAAGCCACCGTGACCATCGTCGAGGTCGGCCTGCGCGACGGGCTCCAGATCCTCGACCGCGTGATGCCCACCGCCGACAAGCTGCGCTGGCTGGAGGCCGAGCACCGCGCCGGCGTCCGCCGCTTCGAGGCCGCCTCCTTCGTCCCGCCGAAGCTGCTGCCCCAGATGGCCGACGCGGCCGAGGTGGTGGCCGGCGCCCGCAAGCTGCCCGGCATCATCGTCCACACGCTGGCACCCAACCTGAGGGGCGCCACGGCGGCGCTCGCCGCTGGCTCCGACGTGATCGTCCTGCCGCTGTCGGCCAGCGAGGCGCACAGCCGCGCCAACATCCGCAAGACCCGCGAGGAGTCGGTGGAGGAACTGGCCCGCGTCTGCCGCGCCCGCGACGAGAGCATTCGGGAAGGCGGCCACAAGACCCGCATCGACGCCGGCATCTCCACCGCCTTCGGCTGCACCATCCAGGGCGCGGTGCCGGAGGATGAGGTCGTCCGCCTCGCCGAAGCCTGCCTGGCGGCCGGGGCCGACCGCGTGGCGCTGGCCGACACCGTCGGTTATGCCGACCCGGCGCAGGTCCGCCGCCTCTACAAGCGGGTGAAGGACATCGCCGGCGACCGGCTGCGGAGCGCCCATTTCCACGACACCCGCGGTCTCGGCCTCGCCAACTGCCTCGCCGTTCTGGACATCGGCATCCGCGAGTTCGACGCCTCGCTCGGCGGGCTGGGCGGCTGTCCGCACGCCCCCGGCGCCAGCGGCAACGTCGCGACCGAGGATCTGGTCTTCATGCTGGAGGCGATGGGCTTCGACACCGGCATCGACCTGGACGCCCTGATCGACGCGCAGCGCCTGCTCGCCACCCTTCTTCCCGGCCAGACGCTGCACGGCAAGATCGCCGCCGCCGGCCTGCCCAAGCATTTCGACCAAAGCCGCTTCAACCGGAGTCCCGTCCATGCCTGACAGCAATCCTGTCCTGCCGCTTTCCGGCATCCGCGTCGTCGAATTCTCCCACATGGTGATGGGACCGACCTGCGGCATGATCCTGGGCGACCTCGGCGCCGACGTCATCAAGGTGGAACCGGTGACGGGCGACAAGACGCGCGCCCTGCCGGGGGCCGCCGCCGGCTTCTTCCGCACATTCAACCGCAACAAGAAATCGCTGGCCGTCGACTTGAACAGCCCCGACGGGCTGGCCGCCGTCCACAAGTTGGTCGACACCGCCGACGTGGTGCTGGAGAATTTCCGCCCCGGCCTGATGTCGCGCTACGGCCTCGACTACGCCAGCCTGTCCGCCCGCAACCCGCGCATCATCAACCTGTCGCTGAAGGGCTTCCTGCCCGGCCCCTATGAAAAGCGCACGGCGCTGGACGAGGTGGTGCAGATGATGGCGGGCCTCGCCTACATGACCGGCCCGACCGGCCGGCCGTTGCGCGCCGGCAGTTCGGTCAACGACATCATGGGCGGCATGTTCGGCGTCATCGGCATCATGGCGGCGCTCCGCACCCGCGAGGCGACCGGCCGCGGCCAGGATATCCAGTCCGGCCTCTATGAGACCTGCGTCCTGCTGTCGGCCCAGCACATGCAGCAGTTCGCCGTCACCGGCGAGGCGCCGCCCCCCTTCCCGGAGCGCATCGCCGCCTTCAGCATCTACGACACCTTCGAGGTGAAGGACGGCGAGCAGATCTTCCTTGGCGCGGTCAGCGACGTGCAGTGGCGGACCTTCTGCACCGCCTTCGGCTTCGACGATCTGCTGGCCGACCCCAGGCTGGACGGCAATACCAAGCGCTGCCAGGCCCGCGACTGGATGCTGCCGGAGATCCGCCGCCGGCTGGCCGCCTACAGCAAGGCCGAGATCGCGGACTTGTTCGAGCGCAACGGCCTGCCCTACGCCCCGATCAACCGGCCGGAGGAGCTGTTCGACGACCCCCACCTGAACCAGAGCGGCGGCCTCGCCTCCATCACCACCGAAACCGGCGGCGAGACCCGCGTGCCCCTGCTGCCGCTGACGCTGGACGGCCGGCGGCTGGAACCGCGCATGGCGCTGCCTCCGGTGGGTGCGCAGAGCGCGACGCTGCTGGCCGAACTGGGCTACACTCGCGACGACATCGACCGGCTGCTCGCCGCCGGGGTGGTCGCCGTTCCGAAGACCGAGAAGGAGACGGAACGGCTCGCCTCCTGACCGGCACGAAGATCCGGCGGGACCCAAAAAGGACAACAAGAATGACCACCGAGAGCAATTTCGAAACGGGGGAGTCCCTGCTCGCCCGCCACCCCGGCGCCATCATCCAGCCCGTGCGCGGCGTGTGGCCGCGCATCGCCGCCGACGCCTTCATCGCCCCCGGCGCGGTGGTGGTCGGCGACGTCACCATCGGGGCGGAGGCCAGCGTCTGGTACGGCTGCGTCCTGCGCGGCGACGACCACAGCATCACGGTGGGGCCGCGCACCAACATCCAGGACGGCACCATCATCCATGTCATGCTGAACGACTATCCCACCATCATCGGCGCCGACGTGGTGATCGGCCATGGCGTGCGGATGCATGGCTGCACGCTGGAGGACGGCTGCCTGATCGGCATCGGCTCCATCGTGCTGGATGGGGCGGTGGTGGAAAGCGGCGCCATGCTGGCCGCCGGCGCGGTGCTGACCCCGCGCAAGCGCATCCCCGCCCGCCAGCTCTGGGCCGGCAGCCCGGCCAAGCATCTGCGGGACGTCACCGACGCCGAGGTGGAGTTCATCGCCTTCGACGTCCGCCACTATGCCGGCCTCGCACGCGCGGCATCGAGCCGCGGTCAACTCGATCTCGGCGCGGAAATTTAACCAAGAAGGGTATCGACAATACGGGTCAGTATGGGTTCAGTACCGGAATGCGCGGCCACCCCAACGGTTGCGCCCAAAAACAATTTCCGGAGGAACGCAGCCTTGCATACCGACACCCAGCCGCTGACCCAGAGCTATGTTCACGGCGCGAGCCGCACCCCGCTGCTGGGCGAGACCATCGGCGCCCATCTCGACCGCATGGCATCGCTGTCCCCCGACCGCCCGGCCCTGGTCGTCCGCCACCAGAACGTCCGCTGGACCTATGCGGAGTTCAAGCGCCGGGTCGATCAGGTGGCGGCGGGGCTGGTCGGGCTGGGGTTGAGGCCGGGCGAGCGCATCGGCATCTGGTCGCAGAACAACGCCGAATGGGTGGTGACCCAGTTCGCCACCGCCAAGGCCGGCCTGATCCTGGTCAACATCAACCCGGCCTACCGCCTGCACGAGCTGGAGTACGCGATCAACAAGGTCGGCTGCGCCGCGCTGATCCTGTCGCCGTCCTTCAAGTCCAGCGACTATCTCGGCATGGTGGCCAAGCTGGCGCCGGAACTATATGGCGCTCTCTCCGACAAGCCCCTGTCTCTGCAACGCCTGCCGACCCTGCGCCATCTGATCCGCTTGGGCGCGGAAAAGACGCCGGGCATGCTGAACTTCGACGACCTGCCGTCGCTGGCCCGGCCGGCCGACGTGGCGGAGCTGGGGCGGCTGGCCGGCATCCTGCAATTCGACGATCCCGTGAACATCCAGTTCACCAGCGGCACCACCGGCAGCCCGAAGGGCGCCACCCTGACCCACCACAACATCCTGAACAACGGCTTCTTCGTCGGCGAGGCGATGCGCCTGACGGAAGAGGACCGGCTCTGCATCCCGGTGCCCTTCTATCATTGCTTCGGCATGGTTCTGGGCAACCTCGCCTGCGTCACCCACCGCGCCTGCATGGTGATTCCGGGCGATGGCTTCGATCCCGTCGCCGTGCTGTCGGCTGTGCAGGAGGAACGCTGCACCGGACTGCACGGCGTGCCGACCATGTTCATCGCCCTGCTCGATCACCCCGATTTCGCCAATTACGACCTGTCGAGCCTGCGCACCGGCATCATGGCCGGCTCGCCCTGCCCGATCGAGGTGATGAAGCGCGTGGTCTCAGAGATGAACCAGCGCGAAATCACCATCGCCTACGGCATGACCGAGACCAGCCCGGTCAGCTTCCAAAGCTCCACCGACGATCCGCTGGAACGGCGCGTCTCCACCGTCGGGCGCATCCAGCCGCATCTGGAGGTGAAGATCGTCGATGCCGAGGGCCGCATCGTCCCGCCGGGCACGCCGGGCGAGCTGCTGACCCGCGGCTATTCGGTGATGCGCGGCTATTGGGGCGACGCGGAGCAGACGGCGCGCGCCATCGACGAGGCCGGCTGGATGCACACCGGCGACCTCGCCACCATCGACGCCGAGGGCTATTGCAACATCGTCGGCCGGCTGAAGGACATGGTGATCCGCGGCGGCGAGAACATCTACCCGCGCGAGGTGGAGGAATTCCTCTACACCCACCCCGACATCGCCGACGTGCAGGTGTTCGGCGTGCCCGACCAGCAGTATGGCGAACAGCTCTGCGCCTGGATCCGGCCGAAGCCGGGGGCGGCGCTGACCGAACAGCAGGTGACCGCCTTCTGCCAGGGCGCCATCGCCCACTACAAGATCCCGAAATACATCCGCTTCGTCGAAGACTTCCCGATGACGGTGACCGGCAAGATCCAGAAATTCGTCATGCGCCAGACCATGATCGAGGAGCTGAACCTGAGCCAGGACCGCACGGCGTAGCGGGGGCCCCCACCCGCCCCGGTCCTTCGCCTTCCGTCACGCCGCCGAATGTAGGCTGTTCGACAGGAAGGCCCGCAGACGGTCGCTCTGCGGGTTGGCGAGGACCTCGCGCGGATGGCCCTGCTCCTCGATGTGGCCCTTGTGGAGGAAGAGGATGCGGCTGCCGACGTCGCGGGCGAAGGCCATCTCGTGGGTCACCACGATCATCGTCCGCCCCTCCTCCGCCAGCGAACGCATCACCCGCAGCACCTCGCCCACCAGTTCGGGGTCGAGCGCCGAGGTCGGCTCGTCGAACAGCATCACCTCCGGCTCCATGGCAAGGGCGCGGGCGATGGCGACGCGCTGCTGCTCGCCGCCGGACATGTGGGCCGGGAAGGCGTCCTTGCGGTGCAGGACGCCGACGCGGTTCAGGTAATGCTCCGCCCGCTCCACCGCTTCCGCCCGCTTCAGGCCGTGGACACGCATCGGCGCCTCGATGACGTTCTGCAGGGCGGTCATATGGGCCCACAGGTTGAACTGCTGGAACACCATCGACAGCCGCGCCCGCATGCGCTGAAGCTGCTTCGGATCGGCGGCGACCAGTTCGCCCCGCTTGTCCGCCACCAGCTTCAACTCCTCCCCCGCCAGTTCGATCTGGCCGGCGGACGGCTTTTCCAGCAGGTTCAGGCAGCGCAGGAAGGTACTCTTGCCCGAACCGGAGGAACCGATCATGGCGATCACGTCCCCGGCGGCGGCGTCGAGCGACACGTCGCTCAGCACCTCGACGGTGCCGTAGCGCTTGCGGATGTTCTGGGCGCGCAGTTTCGACGTCATCGGTTGCGGTCCTTCCGTTGCGGACTCGGCGATCAGGGGCTCAGCAGCGGGCCGGTGCGGCGCAGGGTGGTGCCGGCCACCTTGCCGATGCGCTTGCCGGGCTGGACGAAGCGGGTGGCGATGCGGGCATAGAGCAAGCCGCTGGAGCCGGTGCGCACCGGCGTGACGGTGCCGTCGACCGGGTCCACCACGTCGGCGACGACCTCGCCTTCCTCCAGCCGGTCACCCGGCTTGCGGTGGAAGACCAGCACGCCGCCCACCGGGGCGGTCAGCGGCTCCGACGATTCCAGCGGCGTCGGCCGGCAGAGCGGTTCCGGAAGCTCCGGCTTCTCGCCGCGCACCACCCCGATATGTGCGAGGAAGCCGGCGATGGCGCGGGCGTCGGCGTGGGCCGTGCCATGCTCCACGTCGCTCTGGCCGCGCAGTTCCACCGTCACCGAATGGCAGCCCATCGGCAGCGGCTTGTCCGGCCAGCGTCGCGCCAGCTCGTTCCAGGGGCGGCTGACCGCCTCGTCGAACGGATGGCCGCCGGACTCCTCGGCCAGGAACACCGCCTCGGCACCCAGCAGCCGCTGTAGCGGCGCGAAGACCTCGGCCGATGGCGTCAGCGTGTAGAGATGCATCACCGCCTCGGAATCGCAGTGCAGGTCCAGCACATAGTCGGCCCGCAGCGCCAGCCCCAGCAGTGCGTGCTTCATCTGCTCCGCCACCGTCGTCGGCGTGCAGGCGGCCAGCGCCTCGGCCAATGCTGTGCGCAGCATCGCGGCGTTGGCGTCCGCATCGCCGGTCAGCCGGCCGTCCAACCGCTCCGCCGCCGCCTCGGTCAGGCTGGGATAGTCGCGGTTGAAGTTGCGGCCGTCGGCAAGATCGAAGCGGCCGATATGGTCGCCCATCACCGATTGCGACAGGCCGATGGGGTTGGCGACCGGGACCAGGATCACCTCGCCGGCCAGCCGCCCTTCGTCCTCCAGCCCGGTTAGGATGCGGCGCAGCTTGTCGGCGACCAGCATCGCCGGCACCTCGTCGGCATGCAGCGACGCCTGGACATAGGCGAGCGGCCGGGCGCCGCGCGTGCCGAAACGCTGGACCGTCAGGGTCCGCCGGGTGCCGGGCGTCGAGGTCGGCAGGTCGATGGTTTCGCTGTGCATGTCAGGCCGTCTGCTGGGTCGCCGTCCGCGGGCTCAGGTGCCGCAGGTAGCGGCGTTCCAGAAGCTTGAAGAGGCCGACGATGGTGAAGGTAAGGACGAAATAGAACACCGCCACCGTGCCGAAGGCTTCGACCGGCATCAGGTGATTGGCGTAGACGTCGCGGGCGACGCGGGTCAATTCCACCAGCGTAACGGTGCTGGCGATGGAGGTGGCGTGCATCATCATCACCACCTCGTTGCCATATTGCGGCAGGGCGCGGCGCAGCGCCCCCGGCAGCAGGATGCGGCGGTAGATGTCGAAACTGCCCAGCCCCAGGCTGCGCGCCGCCTCCAGATCGCCGACCGGGGTGGCGCGTAGCGCGCCGGCGAAGATTTCCGTGGTATAGGCCGTGGTGTTCAGCATGAAGGCGAGCCAGGCACAGAACCACGGCGACTTCAAGAAGACCCAGGCGGCACTCTCCCGGATGAACTCGAACTGCGGCAGCCCGAAATAGATCATGAACAGCTGCACCAGCAGCGGCGTGCCGCGGACCACATAGGTGAACAGCCACACCGGCTTCGACAGCCACCAGCGGCTGGACACCCGCGCGATGGCCAGCGGCACGGAAAAGACGAAGCCCGACACCAGCGAGATGGCGAGCAGCGCCAGGGTTACCTTCAGCCCGGCCCAGAACTCCGGCAGGCTGGCGGCGATGAGGTCGAAGTCCATGGCTCGGAACTCTCCTCTCAAACCTCGGGCCTCAGAATTCAGCGTGACGAACGCCGAGCGAATAGCGCTTCTCCAGCCCTTTCAGCGCCGCGATCGACAGGGTGGTGATCGCCAGATAGATCAGCGCGATGGTGGCGTAGAAGGTGAAGGGCTGCCGCGTGGCGGCCGAGGCCAGGTTGGCGCGGTGAACCATGTCGTCCAGCCCGATGATGGAAACCAGCGCACTCGCCTTCACCATCACCAGCCAGCTGTTCCCGAACCCCGGCAGGGCGTGGCGGATCATCTGCGGCAGGGTGATCCGGCCGATGACCTGCGCCCTGCTCAGCCCATAGGCGTGCCCGGCCTCGATCTGTCCCTTGGGGATCGCCAGGATGGCGCCGCGGAAGGTCTCCGTCAGGTAGGCGCCGAAGATGAAGCCCATCGTCGTGGTGCCGGCCAGGAACGGGTCGACGTCGATGTACTCGTGCCCGAAATAATCGGCGACCCGGTTCACCAGGATCTGGCCGCCGTAGAAGATCATCAGCATCAGGACCAGTTCGGGCAGGCCGCGGATCAGCGTCGTGTAGACCCCCGCCACCCCTCGGGCAACGCGGGAGTCCGACAGCTTGGCGACCGCGCCGGCCATGCCGAACAGACAGGCGACCATCAGGGAGGTGAAGGCGACGCCCAGCGTCGCAGTCAACCCGTCGAGGATAGCCGGAAGATAGCCGTACAGCATGGCGGCATGCCTCCCTTCCGCCGGCCGCGATCAGTCACCGGAAACGTCGAAGTCGAAGTATTTGGCGGCCAGCGTCTTGTAGGTGCCGTCGGCCTTGATCGCCTTCAGCGCCGTGTCGATCTTCGTGCGCAGCGCGTCGTCGCCCTTGCGAACGGCGATGCCGACGCCGCTGCCCTGGCCGATGCGCAGCGATTCGCCGACCTGGGCGTAGCCCTTGCCCTCCGGCTTCTTCAGAAATCCCTCGCCCGACACGACGGAGGACCCCAGCGCGATGTCGCCGCGGCCGGCCGCCAGCTCCAGATAGACGTCGGTTTCCTTGGCGGTCAGCAGCGTGGTGCTGTCCTTGTAGTTCTCCTGCACGTAGGCGGCACGCGGGGAGTTGCGCAGGACGATGATCGTCTTGCCCTTCAACGATTCCGGCGAGGCGTCCTTGAAGGCGCCGGCCTTGGCGACGAAGCGCGACGGTACGTCGTAATAGGGCTGGGAGAAGTCGACGGCCTTCTTGCGCTCCTCCGTGATGGTCATGGAGGCGACGATCATGTCGAACTTCTTGGCGTTCAGCGCCGGGATCATGCCGTCCCATTCCTGCTGAACCATCGTGCACTCCGCCTTCATTTCCTTACAGAGCGCATTGGCGATGTCGATGTCGAACCCGCCAAGCTTGCCGTCCGGCGAGATCATCGAGAAGGGCGGATAGTTGCCCTCCACGCCCACGCGAATCTTCTGGGTTTGCGCCTGGGCGGCGGTCACACTGGCGCCGGTGAAGGCGGCGGCCGCGATGGCGGCGGCAACGACGAGGGTGCGGATCATGCGGCTCTAGCCTCCCGACGGTGACGAGCGTGAATACGGACTGTACGGTGCACCGAAATTTTCATATGGTCAATCCATGAAAAAATCTTTGCAGAAAAAATCAGCGCAGGAAAAGTCCGCCATGGCACCCGCCGCCACCGAGGTCGCCTTCGCCGAATCCGCCCTGGGAAAGCGCCTGATGGCGGCACTGGAGGAGGGATCGGCCTCCAACCGCCTGATCGCGGAGCATCTGCTGCGCAACCCCGTGCGCATCACCGCCTGGAGCATCGAAGATCTGGCGAGCGACATCGGCGTGTCGAACGCCACGCTCAGTCGCTTCGCCCGTACCATGGGGTTTTCAGGCTATCCGGACCTGCGCAGCGCGATGGCGGAAACGCTGCGCACCATGCTGCGCCCGGTGGAAAAGCTGCGCCACACGCTGGAACACCGCCATCCGGAAGACGCGGCGCTGACCGGCGGGCTGGAGGCGACTTTGGCCAACCTGCGCCGCACTGCGGAGCAGATCGACGGTCCCGGCATCCCCGAAGTGGTGCAGCGGCTGTGCAAGGCGCGCACGGCCTATGTCATGGGCTTCGGCCTCAGCGCCCATGTCGCGGGCGTGCTGACCCTGGGGCTTCAGCCCTACTGCCCCACCCTGATCAACGTGGTGGAGTTCGGCGGGACGGAGGTTGCGGCCGGGCGGCTGATGAACATCGGGCCGGAGGATGTGCTGATCGTCATCTCCATCCCACGCTATGCCAAGGACGCGATCCACCTGACCGACTTCGTGCGCGACCGCGGCGCCCATGTGGTGGCGATCACCGACTCTCCCGCGTCACCGCTGGCGCAGCGCGCCCACACCCAGCTGATCGCCCAATGCACCCACCCGGTGCTGTCCAGCAGCCTGTGCGGCCCGCTTCTGGTGGCCGAGGCGCTGATCGCCGCGATGATGGTGTCCAACCGCGACAACGTCCAGCACGCCCAAAGCCTGACCGAGGTGATCAGCAGGTATCTGTACGAGGCGTAAGCGAGGTGCATCCATGAATTCCCCCTCTCCCCCCCGGGGAGAGGGTCGGGGTGAGGGGGATGCACAGGGTGGATTAGTGGAGAGCGAAGAATCCGCGATTCTTGAAGATCCTCGCCGCGCGCCCCCCCCCCCCCCCCCCCCCCCCCCCCCCGGCGGGGGGGGGGGGGGCGCCGCCCCCGCCCAGCCGCCCCGCCCGCGCCGGGGGGTGGGGGGGGGGGCCGCCCCCCCCC
>NZ_VTTK01000004.1:264032-277399 GCF_008365135.1 Azospirillum sp. Sh1
GCTTCCACGGCACTCAGCAGCGCGCGCAGCAGCGCGTTGGGGAAGCGGCGGCGCACCGTCACCGCATAGAAGGTCTCGGTGATGCCGGGCAGCACGTCGGCGGCGTGCAGCCGGCCGGACGCCAGCTCGTCCTTCACCACGATGGGCGGCAGCACGGCCAGCCCGACATCCTCGCGGGCCAGCAGGCGCATCATCGCCATGTCGTCGACCTCGGCGGCGATCTGCGGGCGGATGCCGATCCGGTCGGCCAGCGCGTCGAAGGCGATGCGCACGCTGCTGTCCGACGTCGGCAGGATCACCGGATGCCCGGTCAGCAGCTCCGCGATGGTGCCGCCACCGGCGACCCGGTGCGGCGTTCCCACCAGATTGACCGGCTGTTCCGCCAGCCGGTGGGCGACGAAGGGCGATGCCGCGTCGCCGGCCGGCGCCCGGTTCATCAGCACCACGTCCAGGTTCAGCGCCTCCAGCGACTGCAGCAGCTCGGCCTGACTGCCCGAGCGCAGGATGACGTCGACATCCTCCTGCCCCAGGATCGGCCGCAGGAAACCGATCTGGAAATTGCGCGACAGCGTCGCCTGCGCCCCCACCCGCAGCGCCCGCCGGCTCCGGCCGCTTTCCTTCAGCGTCCCCACCAGCTCCTCACCGAGCGCGAAGATCGAATCCGCATGGTCGAGCGCAATCCGCCCCGCCTCGGTCAGGCGGAGCTGCCGGCCCTCGCGCTCGAACAGCGCATGGCCGAGCCGCTCCTCCAGCTTGCGGATCTGCACCGACAGCGCCGACTGGGTCAGGTTCAGCCGCGCCGCGGTGCGCGTCAGGTTGCCGTCATGGGCGACGGCCTGGAAATAGAAGAGGTGATGATAGTTCAGCTCGCGCATCGTTCGATTTTACCGAACGATATCCCGAGAACAATGAATTTTTTTCGAAGCGGCAGCGCTGCTAGATCGAAGGGACAGGCTCCTCACGCTGTTCCGGAGAGACCGCTTTGTCCATTCACCTCCTGCCGCTCCTCGGCCCCATAGCCCTCCTGCTGGCCGCACTTGCCGGGTTCCGTACTCCGGGCCGACGCCCCGGCTCCGTCCCGCGGCTGGCGGAGATGGCGGCGCTGGCCGCCTTCGTCGTCGCCCTGCTGTCGGCCGGCCTGCTCGCCATCACCGGCGCCGGCACCAGCCCATTGATCGGCACCGCAGGAATCGGCCTGTCGGTGCGGCTCGACGCGGTGAGTGCGACGATGCTGGCCCTGGTCTCCTTCGTCGGCTGGATCGTCGTCCGCTACACCGCCACCTACCTGGATGGCGAGGACCGGCAGGGCGCCTTCACCGGTTGGCTGTGCGCCACGCTGGCCTCGGTCCTGCTGCTGGTGCAGGCCGGCAACCTCGCCCACTTCGTCCTGGCCTGGATCGCCACCAGCCTGTTCCTGCACCGGCTGCTGCTGTTCTACCCGAACCGGCCAACCGCCCAACGGGCGGCCCACAAGAAGGCCATCACCGCGCGGGTCGGCGACGCCGCCCTGATCGGCGCCGCGCTCCTGCTCGCCGCCGGCTACGGCACCTCCGACATCGCCGCCATCGCCGAGATGGCCCGCGCCGGCCAGGGCAATGCGGTCGCGGTCTGGGCCGCCGGCCTGATCGCGCTGGCCGCCCTGCTGAAGTCGGCGCAGTTCCCCACCCATGGCTGGGTGACCGAGGTGATGGAGACGCCGACGCCGGTGTCGGCCCTGCTGCATGCCGGCGTCATCAACGGCGGCGGCTTCCTGCTGATCCGCTTCGCCGACCTGATGCTGCTGGCGCCCGGCGTGCTGTCGGTGCTGGTGATCGTCGGCGGCTTCACCGCCCTGTTCGGCGGCCTGGTGATGCTGACGCAGCCGGCGGTCAAGACCTCGCTCGCCTGGTCCACCGTGGCGCAGATGGGCTTCATGGTCCTGCAATGCGGGCTGGCGCTGTTCCCGCTCGCCCTGCTGCACATCGTGGCGCATTCGCTCTACAAGGCGCATGCCTTCCTGGCCGCCGGCGGCGCGGTGGAGGGGGTGGCGGCGATCCGGCGCCCCGGTCCGGTGGCGATCCCCAACGGTGCCGCGGTCGGCCGCGCCTTCCTCGCCGCACTGGCGATCTACGCCGCCTTCTACCTTCTGTTCGGCGCGCTGTTCGGCTTCGCCGCCAAGCCGCCGCAGGCGGTGGCGCTGGGCGCCATCCTGATCTTCGGCGTCGCCTATCTGCTGGCCCAGGGGTTGGCCGGCGCCGCTCCGGCCTTCCTGACCCGGCGCACCGCGCTCTACGCCGTCGCCGCCTCCACCGCCTATTTCGCGCTGCAAAGCGTCGCCGAATGGGCGCTGACCGGCCCGATGCCGCACACGCCGGCCCCCGGCCCGCTGGAATGGGCGCTGATGGTTCTGGTGGTGGTCAGCTTCGGCCTCGTCGCCGTCGCCCAGTCGATGTTCCCGCTGTGGGCCTACCACCCGGCCGCCGCCGGGCTGCGGGTCCACCTGTCCAACGGCCTCTACGCCAACGCCGTCTTCGACCGGCTGCTCGGCGGCTGGTCCGTGCGCAAGATTTCCTGATCCCGGAAGGACGATCCCACCATGACCACGCAGCCCATCGACGCCGCCGCGGCCCGCAACCCCGCCCTTGCCGCCGTCGCCAACGCCGCCGTCCGTGCGATCCCGCCGGTCTGGCCGCTCGCCTCCAGCGTCGCCGTCAACCCCTTCCTGGGACAGAGCGGCGAGAGCCTCGCCCAGACCGCCGCCCGGCTCGGCCGGGTCGCCGGCATCGCCGTGACCATGCCGCGCTCCTGGTATCTGGAGCGGATCGCGTCCGGTGCCATCACCGACGACGACCTCGCCGGCGCGCTGGCGGCCTCGCCCCACGCCAACCGCCCGGCCTCGCCGGCCGCGCTCAAGGCCGCCGCCGCAACCGCCGCCCCGCCGCCGAAGGCGCTGCCGACCGTCGCCGATCTTGCTGCCGAAGTCTCCGGCACCGACTGGCCGGGTCTGATCGCCGAGCGGTTCGGCGGCTGGGCCGCCGGGTATTTCGACATGGGCCAAGCGCTGTGGGCGGCACCGCAGGGCAAGTCCGCCTATGCCGCCTGGCGCGCCGTCGCCACCCATGACCTGACGCCGGAGATCCTCGGCCTCGCCGGCTTCGCCACGAAGGTCGCCGATGGTCCGGAAACCGCCGGGCAGGCGCTGGCCGCCGCCGTCGCCCGGCTCGGCCTGCCGACGGCCGCCTGCGAGACCTACTTCCACCAGCTGCTGGCCGGCCTCGGCGGTTGGGCGCAGTTCGCCCGCTACCGGCTGTGGCAGGCCGAACTCGCCGGCGGCTCCGACACGACGCTGACCGATTTCCTGGCGATCCGGCTGATCTGGGAACAGGCGCTCCACGACCGCTATGAACAGCGGATCGCCGAGCGCTGGCGCGCCGTCCGTGCCGCCCATGCCGAGCCGGTGGCGCCTACGGCCGACCATGTCGTTGACGCCATCCTGCAGGACGCCGCCGACCGCGCCGCCCAGCGGGCGTTGGCCGAGACGTTCGCGCAAGAGCGGACAGCCAGGCCGTCCCCCGGCCGCCCCACCCTCCAGGCCGCCTTCTGCATCGACGTGCGGTCGGAACTGTTCCGACGCGCCCTGGAATCGACCGGCCCGGGCATCGAGACCATCGGCTTCGCCGGCTTCTTCGGCCTCGCCCTGTCGCACCGGCGCCATGCGTCGGATGTGGACGAGGCGCACTGCCCGGTGCTGCTGACCCCCGCCGCCACCTCGCGGACCACCGGCTGCGGCCATCATCACGGCCACCATCAAGACCACGGACACCTGTCCGACGACACCAAGGCCCGGCTGACGGCGCGGGCGAAGCGGGCCTGGGGCCGGTTCAAGCTCGCCGCCGTGTCGTCCTTCGCCTTCGTGGAAGCGATGGGTCCGGTCTATGCCGGCAAGCTGCTTCGCGACTCCTTCTCGTTGGGCGGCGCCAAGGCATCCCACGACCCCGCCCCGCGCCTCGACCCCGCGCTGCCGGTGGACCGGCGCGCCGGCATGGCGGCGACCATCCTGCGGGCGATGTCGCTGACCGACGGCTTCGCCCGGATCGTCCTGCTCGCCGGCCATGGCGCCACCACCGTCAACAACCCGCACGCCAGCGCTCTGCAATGCGGCGCCTGCGGCGGCTATTCGGGGGAGGCGAACGCCCGCCTGCTCGCCGGCCTGCTCAACGATCCGGAGGTGCGGACCGCGCTGGCCGGCCAGGGTATCGTCATCCCGGCCGACACGCTGTTCGTCGGCGCGCTGCACGACACCACCACCGACGCGGTGACGCTCTACGACGCCGACCATCCCTCGGCACCCCACGCCACCGACCTGCAGCGGGTGCGCGGATGGCTCGCCGCCGCCGGGGCCATCGCCCGGGGCGAGCGGGCGCTGCGCCTGCCGCGGGCCAATGGCGCCGACGACGTCTCCCGGCGCAGCCGCGACTGGGCGGAGGTCCGTCCGGAATGGGGCCTTGCCGGCTGCAGCGCCTTCATCGCCGCGCCGCGCAGCCGCACGGCCGACCGCGACCTGCGGGGCCGCAGCTTCCTGCACAGCTACGACTGGCGGCAGGACGACGGCTTCCGGGTGCTGGAGCTGATCCTCACCGCGCCGGTGGTGGTGGCGAGCTGGATCAGCCTGCAATATTACGGCTCCACCGTAGCCCCAACCATGTTCGGCGCCGGCAACAAGCTGCTGCACAACGTCACCGGCGGCATCGGCGTGGTCGAGGGCAACGGCGGGCTCCTGCGCGTCGGCCTGCCCTGGCAGTCGATCCATGACGGCGAGCGTTACATGCACGAGCCGCTGCGGCTTTCGGTGGTGGTGGAGGCGCCGCAGGAGGCGATCGATGGGGTGCTGTCCCGCCATCCCGAGTTGCGTGCGCTGTTCGACAACGGCTGGCTCCACCTGTTCCGTCTGAACGAACAAGGCCGCATGGCGAGCCGCTACCTCCGGTCCCTGCAATGGACCGACCTCGACGCCTCACCCAAGCAGGAAAAGCCCGAGCCGGAGCCACACAAGCAGTTGTTGCGGGCCACCGGCTGAGCCGGCACATCCCTTCGGCTTTCCGACCGCGCACTCGCGCCGGGTCGCGATCGGGCTGAGGGCGTTCGCTGCCATGGGGCGGCCGACAGTCCGCATTGCGTCCGACCGGCCCGGCGGCGCCGGTTGCCGACCGTCATACGCGGGGCCGGAAACAACATCGCCGGCCCCGCAGGGATAGCATGGATGCGGCGCCACCGGTGGATTTGCAGGTTCGACACCCTCTTTTCGGGTTGCACGCCCCCGGTTCCGTTCGGAGCCTCCTCCGCCTTTGCGGACGCCGGCGGCATCTTTGAAGACGGACGGGCTTCCAAATACTCCGATATGCGGGACATATCGGAGTATTTATGCGACCTTTGGACGCATACCCCAGAATGCAACGCCGATCCTACGGTAATGAATTATTCATCGCTCTCGCTTAAAGGGTTTGAGTAGGCTGAATTGCTAAAATAGGTTTGACCTGAAAGCATCGGCTTTCTACTTTTGCAACCACCAAACGGTATAGGTGCTGCAATTCTAGTGCAGGTTCAGAGGTTCACGCACGGAGGTTCGTTATGAGAGCATTCTGGGGTTTGGTAATCGGCGCGGCACTGCTGATGGCAACGGCCGGCGCGCAGGCGCAGGAAAAGCTTCGGATCGGCCACGTGCTGCCGAAGGGTTCGCAGTTCAGCGAAGCCATCCGGGTGATGAACGAGGAAATTCAGCGCCGTACGAACAACAAGTATGTGATCGAAGAACATCCGGCCAGCGAACTGGGCTCCGGCCCGGCCATGCTGGAGGCCGTGAAGCTCGGCACCATCGACATGGTGCTGTCGTCGTCGGGCGGCGCGCTGGCGCAGTTCAATCCGAATGTCGGCATCCTCGACCTGATGCTGCTGTTCCGTGACGAGGCGCATGCCGACCTGGTGCTGGACGGTCCCATCGGCACCTCGCTCCTCGACTCCTTCAAGGACACCAACACGGTCGCCCTTGCCTGGGCCGAGAATGGCTTCCGCCAGCTCACCAATTCGGTCCGGCCGATCAAGGCGCCGGCCGATATGAAGGGCCTGAAGATGCGCATCGCCGAAAGCGATCTCTTCAAGAAGGCCTTCCAGACGCTGGGGGCCGAACCCTTCAGCATGCCGTTCGCGCAGCTCTATCCCGCTTTGAAGAGCGGTCAGGCCGAAGGGCAGGAAAATCCGGTCACGACGATCGTCGGCTCGAAGCTGTACGAAGTGCAGAGCAACATCACGATCAGCAACCACACCTATTCGCCGGCCGTCATCCTGATCAACAAGGAGTTCTTCGACGACCTGTCGCCCGAGTTGAAGACCGCCTTCGTCGAAGCGGCCCGCGCCGGCGGCAAGGCGTCGCGTGAATATGTGCGCAATCGCGACCGCGAGGGGATGAAGGTCCTCAAGGCGTCGCCGATCACCATCACCACCGACTTCGATCGTGCGGCCTTCGAAAAGGCCCTTGAGCCGTTCTATCAGGAGGCGGCCAAGCAGTTCACGATGGAAAAGATCATGGCGATCAAGAACGCCAAGTAACCGTTCAAGTTCGTCGATACCAGCGGGGAGGCCGGCGGGCCTGGACATTCCGCCCTTCGGACCCTCCCCGCCCTCCTGACGCGATCCCGCGCCGCCGTCCAAGCGACGTTTTTCACAACGGGTGTCCGCATGTTTCGTTTGGCCTCGCACATGAAGATCTCGCAGAAAATCTACGCAGGCTTCATGGCCTCGATCGCCCTGATCGTGTTCCTGGGCGTTCAGTTTGTGAACAACGTCGACACCATCCGCGGCGAGCTGGAGGGGGTCATAGCCGTCGGTCACGACGCCATGAGCACGGCTCGCCTGGTCGAGATCAGCGAGCATATGGACCGCGCGGTCCTGAACTACATCGCCTCGCAATCCGAGACCGACCTCCTCAGCGCGCGCAAGGAGGTGGATGTCTTCGTGAAGGCGATTGCCGAAACCGACACCGGCACGGACCTGACGGTCGACCGCGCGAGCATGGGCGCCCTGCAGAAGGCCGCAGCCAGCTACCGCGCCGCCTTCGACGAGACCGTCGCCGCCGTCACCCGCCGCCGCGACGGGGTGGGCCAGTCCTTCCTGGTCGGGGCCCAGCTGAACACCACCGCCGTGGCCCTGGTGGAAGGCACGCAGAACATCGGCGAGGCGCCGGGGCTTCAGGCCACGCTGCGCCTGCAGCAGGCGCTGCAGGCCACCCGCATGGCCGCCGCCCGCTATTTCACCACCTTCGATCCGAACGACGCCGACGCCACCAAGGGCGAGCTGACGCGCCTGCGCGAATCGATCCAGGAAGCCAAGACCGTCATCACCAACAAGCGCCTGCTGCGCTTCCTCGCGTCCATGGAGCCGCAGCTCGTCACCTTCACCAAGGGGTTGGAGGACGCCATCGGCGGCAGCCAGACGCTGATCGGATCGCAGGCGCGGATCCGCGACATCCTGTCCGAACTGCAGCAGATCGTCCGCAGCATCGTCACCGCCTTTTCCGACACGCAGACGCAGACGCAGGCGCGGGCGACCGACGCGCTGGACGCCAGCTGGCGCCAGGCCGTCATCACGCCAGTCATCGCGGTGCTCGCCGGCATCATCTTCGCGCTGCTGATCGCCAGATCGATCGTCGGCCCGATCCGCCGCATGACGGCGGCCATGAGCGCTCTGGCCAAGGGTGACACCTCGATCGAAATCCCGGCCATCGAAAACCGGGACGAGGTGGGCGACATGGCCCGTGCGGTCCAGGTCTTCAAGGAAAACGCCATCCACATGGAGCGGCTGCGCAACGCCCAGGAGGAGCAGCGGCTGCGCAACGAGGCGGAGAAGCGCGAGGCCATGAACAGCCTGGCCGAAAATTTCGAAAGCACGGTGATGGACGTGGTCCAGCACGTCATCCGCGAGGCCGAGGTCGTGGAGACCAACGCCCGCCTGTTCGCCAGCGTCGCCGAACAGACGGTCGAGCTGGCCACCCAGGGCGCCTCCGCCACCGAAGAGGCGAGCATCAACGTCAAGATGGTGTCGGAAGCGGTGGAGGAACTGTCCCATTCCGTCGCCGCCATCAGCGGTCAGGCCTCCCAATCCACCGAGATCGCCCGCGACGCGGTCAACGAGGCGCGCAAGACAAACGAAGTCGTCTCGGCGCTGGCCGACGCGGCCGGCCGCATCGGCGACGTCGTCCACATGATCGAGAACATCGCGAAGCAGACCAACCTGCTGGCGCTGAACGCGACGATCGAAGCCGCCCGCGCCGGCGAGTTCGGCAAGGGCTTCGCCGTGGTCGCCAACGAGGTGAAGGCGCTCGCCAACCAGACCACCGTCGCGACCGGCGAGATCAGCGTCCAGATCAACGCCATCCAGTCGACCAGCTTCAGCGCGGTGAATGCGATCAAGCGGATCGGCGAAACCATCGACCGCATGGACAGCATCGCCATGAGCATCTCGGGGGCGGTGCAGCAGCAGTTCCAGGCGACGACGGAAATCAGCGACAATCTGCGTCAGGCGGCGCTGGGCACCACGGAGGTCGCCAGCTCCATCACCCATGTGCTGCACAAGGCGACCGACGCCGGCAGCTCCGCCGAGATGCTGCTGGAAAGCTCGGGCACGCTGAGCCACCAGACCTCGCTGCTGAAGGAGGAGGTCAACTCCTTCACCGACCGCATCCGGGTCGCCTGATCCGGCCGATTGCCGACCGGACAGCCCCCGAACAGCCCCCCGAACAGCGAGGCGCCGGAGCTGGGACATCCCGCTCCGGCGCTTTTTTTGCCGCAGCCGCCCGCAATCCCGGCAAGTTGGGGATCGCGGGCGGCCGATGCCGTCAATAAGGCGGCTTGTTCGACAGCGGCGCCCCGACCTCACCTGGATAGACGGCGAGCAACCGGACCGGTTCCTTGCCCTCGTTGACCCCGTGGTGGAATTCCGCCGTCTCCACGAAGGCTTCCCCTTTCTTGTACACATAGGCGGCACCGGTCACTTCCCGGATGGTCAACTCGCCGGCCAGGATGTAGGTGATCAGCGGGATCGGGTGGTTGTGGACGCCGGTGTCGACACCCGGCGGTATTTCCGTGACCCGCACCGTGACCTGCGGCGTGCCGGTCGGATAAACGATCGGAGCCCCGTTGGCGTGCGTCGTGGTCTGCAGCAGGACCGTGGACCGCGGTGCCGGCGGCTTGGCCGCTCCGTTGGCCGCGGTGTCGGCCAGGGCCGGCGATCCCACCAGCAGACCGGCGGCGATCAGGGTAGCGCCCGCACGCAGGCGACGGCACGTGACGGCTTCGGCGACGGTCCGCCGATGTTTCGCGAGTTGGATCATGGCGCTCTTCTCATCCATGGGGGGAAGGGTGAAAGGGCGCTCCCGGTTTGGAATCTCAGACCGGCTCCGCGGCGCGGCGACTCTGCTCGCGCATCGCCAGGGAAATGAGCGCACCGGTTGCGAGTGCGGCAAGAACCAGGGCCACGCATCCGGGCCACCCGGCGGTTTTCCACAAAAGGCCGGGCACGATGGCGCCAAGGCTGCCGCCAAGATAGAAGCAGCAAACATAGAGTCCGGCGGCGGCCCCCTTGTTCGTCGTCGCCACCCGGCCGACATAGCCGAGCGCCAGCGACTGGCACAGGAACACCCCGCCCAGGAAGATTCCGGTCCCGGCGACCACCGCCGTCAGATCGGGCAGCAGGAGCAGCAACTGCCCGACCGCGCAGACGCCGAAGGCGACACGATAGGCGTTGCCGGTTCCCAGCAGACGCAACAGCCGGCTGTTGACCAGCGGGGCGGTCGCGCTGAGCGGATAGACCAGGAAGACGAGGCCGATCCCCGCCGCAGTCAGCTCGAAGGGCGGTTCCGCCAGATGGAATCCCAGATAGGACAGGCATCCGGTCATCGAAAACAGGACGGTGCCGCCACACAGGCTCACCGCGCGAATCCGGCCGTCGCGAAGATGCTCCCGCATGCCGCGGAAATTGCCCAGGATCGACCCGGTCCCGCGGCCGCGGTCCGGCGTCAGCCAGAGCGCGACGAAGACCGCGCAGAGTGCCGAGACCGCGGCCAGGGCGGCGAACCCGCTCTGCCAGCCGGCGATGTCGGCGACCAGTCCGGAGACGAAGCGTCCGGCGAAACCGCCGATGGCCGATCCGGTGACGAACATGCCGGTCACCGACGCGCCGCGGGTGCCTTCCCAGCGGGTGCCGATATAGGCGACGGCACCGGTGAACAGCGCCGGCAGCACGATGCCCTGGCTGAAACGGACGGCCAGAAGTTCGCCCAGGCTGCCGCACAGCGTCAGCAGAAGCGTCAGCGGGACCAGGATGGCGATGGCCGCCAGCATCGAGCGCTTGCGCCCGAACCGGTCGGTCAGCGGACCGGCCAGCGGCGCCGACAGCGCGACCGCCAGCGTCGTCGCTCCGATCACCGCTCCGGTCTCCGCCGGGCTGGCCTGGAAACTGCTGGCCAGCTGCGGCAGGACCGACTGAGGGGCATAGAGCGGCAGGAACGCCGCGAAGCCCAGAAGGAAGATCGCCGCCCGCTCCCGCGGCAGGATGGGCAACGGGGAGGACGAGGACGCGGTCCCGGACCTGTCCTCCTTCCCCTCGCGCGCCGTCTCGGTTCGATGGCCGTCCATGGGGTCGATGCCGCGCCGTCAGTCGGTGATGTTCGGATCGAACTCGACCGCCGATTTGTCGGATTCGGTGATCTGCGGAACGCCGAAGGTGATGGTCATCCCCTCCGGTCCGCGCAGCCGGATGATGGCGTTGATGCCGTCGGCGGCGCCCCAGAACAGCTTGTGCTGGCGCACGCTCTCCTTGCGGTCGATGACCGCCTCGATCAGGCAGGGGCCGCTGGCAGCCATCGCCTCCTCCAGCGCGCCGTTGAACTGCGCGAGATCGCCGGCCCGCCATGTCCGCCAACCGGAAGCCTGCGCCGCGAGCCCGATGTTCAGCGTCGGCGGAGAGATGAAGTCCATCACTTCCGGCGTCTTTGCGGTCGGCAGATATTCGAAAATGGCGCCGCCGCCGTTGTTCAGAACGACCAGCACGATGTCCAGGTCGCCGGCAAGCTGCAGGCTGCCGACATCGTGCGAGAAGGCCATGTCGCCGATGACCGACAGGGTCTTCTTCGGACGCTGTGCCGCCGCGACGCCGATCAGCGTGCCGATGGAGCCGTCGATGCCGTTCACGCCGCGATTGGCGAACAGACGGAGCCGGGCATCGGTTCGGCCGGAGAAGCTGTCGGCGTCGCGCACGGCCATCGAATTGCCGCAGAAGAACACGGCTCCTTCAGGCGTCGCCTGGACCATCCGCCGCAGGATCGGCGCCTCCCAGAAGATCGTGTCGAAGGCGCTGCGCGACAGGCCGTCGACGTAGGCGTCACAGGCGGCGAAGGATTGCGCCCAGGACGCCGGAGCGGCACGCAGAGCGCCCGACTCCACCAGCGCCTTGCACAGCGATTCGGGGCTGGCGCGCACGATCTCGGTCATGCGCAGGATCGGATCCTGCCATTTGTTGGTCGGATCGACGCCGATATACTCGGTGCAGTTGGTGGTCTGCAGATAGGTCAGCACCGGCTTCGAAATCGGCGGTCCGCCGAAATTCATCACCCACTCCGGCTTGTGGGTGTCGGTGAATCGCGTCGCTCTCAGGAAGGAATCGGCGCGCGCGATCACCGGAACGTCGCTTGGCGCCCCAAACCGCAGGTTGCTGAACGGATCGGCGATGATCGGAGCGCCGAGCCGGCGCGACAGTTCGTAGATCGCGGCGGGGAAGCCAGGCTCGTCGATCTCGCTGGCGCCGCAAACGATTACGCCGCGGCGTCCGGCAAGCGACTCGGCCAACCGCCGGGCGTGGTCCGCATTGACCGTCAGGATGGGGTTGGAGACCACCGGCGGCGTGGGAACGGGGCGTTTGTTGCGGAGCTTCGCCACCAGCGGGTCGCGGAACGCCTGGTTCACATGCACCGGGCCAGGGGTGGCGCCCGTCGCCTGCTCATAGATGCGGGAAACCAGCGGAGAGAGCGAATCGATGCTGGCATCGGGAAGCTGGATGTTGTGGGACGCCCGCACATGCTGGCCGAAGGCGCGGATCTGGTCGATCGCCTGTGCGGAACTCCGGTCCTGGTTCTCCGGGGCACGGTCGGCGGTGATGACGATCAGCGGAATCATTCCGTAATTCGCCTCCATCACGGCGGGATAGAACTGTCCCACCGCGGAGCCCGACGTGCAGATCAGGATGGTCGGCTTCTGCGTCACGCTCGACAGGCCAAGCGCGAAGAAGCCGGCCGACCGCTCGTCGATGACGACCGACACCTTCAGCTTGGGATTGGCGCGGCAGGCGAGCGCCAGCGGCGCCATCTGCGCGCCCGGACACATCACCGCATGCGTGCAGCCGACCTCCACCAGGGAATCGATCAGGAATGCGGACCAGGTGAAGTTCAACTCGGCATCGCCGGATACGATTCCGCGGAAGGTCGTATTGTCGACTTCCACCGGAGCGGCGGCCGGCGGAGCCGACGCGCTCCCTTGCGTCGCCCGCAACGGAGCATTGGTGGCAATATGATCAGTCATCTCAACTTCTTTGCTCACCCTAGCCCCCATCATAAACGCAGGAGAACGCCATAAGAATTATGTGCCGCTATGATAGGCGAACATCGAGCACTAATGCAATTTCAATGAGAGATTCGTATGATTTAACAATTTTCAACAACATTATTTTGGTTTGCAGATAATTGCCGGGTGTTATCACGGGCATGTGCAATCAGGACGATCCTCTCGATGGCGCTGGAACGAAGAGGATGCGGTGGTGCGACGGCCGATGCCTGGGCCCCCGGATCGAGCCGGGAAAAAGCCGAAACGCCCCGGCTCTGATGAACCGGGGCGTTTCGAAGTGGTGTGAAGATGCAAGCTTGTGCTTCGTGTTATGCGTCTCTTGAGGCTGAGTGACCTGGCGGCGACCTACTCTCCCACGTCTTAAGACGCAGTACCATTGGCGCGGAGGCTTTTCACGGCCGAGTTCGGGATGGGATCGGGTGTTTGACACCTCGCCATGACCACCAGGTCACCCAGGCTCAAGACCGACGCTTCATCCGAAGCATGTGCTTGTTCAGTGCAAGTGAGGAGGATGTATCGAACGGCGATGCGCTGGTCAAGCTTGCTGTTTTTCGAGCAGGCTTGCTGCTGCGCATGGCGCGGTTAGTGGGGGTGAGATCAAGCCGATCGAGCGATTAGTAAGGCTTAGCTTCAGGCATTGCTGCCGGTCCACATGCCTCCTATCGACGTGATGGTCTGTCACGGCTCTCAAGGGAGCTCTGGTTTAGAGGTGGGTTTCCCGCT
>NZ_VTTK01000050.1:0-32542 GCF_008365135.1 Azospirillum sp. Sh1
TCGCTGCCGGAGCTGCCGACCAGCGTCTCCAGCAAATTGACGACGAAGGTGCCGCCGCCCTCCGACAGATGGACGACATCGCGCCCGCTGTTGCCGGTGATGGACTCGATGCCGATGATCCGCACCGTCGTCCCGGCCGTGCCCAGCGTCACCACGTCCAGGCCGCTGCCGCCGATCAGCGTCTCCACCGCCACCGTCGCCAAAGTGCTGCCGCCGGACCCCAGCAGCGTCACCACGTCCAGGCCGCTGCCGCCCAGCAGCGTCTCGAGCTGCGACACCACCAGCGTGTTGCCGGAGTTGCCCAAGGTGACGAGATCGTTGCCTGCGCTGCCGACGATGGTTTCGAACAGCCCGATCTGCATCGGGCCGCCGTCATTCAGCAGCGTCACCACATCGGTACCGCTGTTGCCGGTCAGCGTCTCAATGTTGCGGAGCGCCAGCGTGTTGCCGCCGGAGGCGAAGAAGACGGAATCAGTACCGGCACCGCCCGTCAGCGTCTCGATGGAGGACACGAACAGCGTGTTGCCGACGCTCCCCAACGCGGCGATGTCGGTCCCCTGGCCGCCCAGAAGGGTTTCCAGACCCGAAACGACCACCGTGCTGCCGGTCGGCGCCAGCGTGACGACATCGGTGCCGGCACCACCTGTCAGCGTCTCGATGGCATTGACCAGCAGAGTGATGCCCGCCGTCCCGAAGGTGATGACCTCGTTGCCGGCGGTGCCGGTCAGCGTCTCCAGCAGTTCGACCTTCATGGTGGTGCCGTTGCCGGCCAACGTCACCACATCCGCACCGGCGGCACCGGCAAGGGTGTCGATGGCGGAGACGAGCATCGTGGAACCGGCACCCGCCAGCACCAGCACGTCCGATCCCTGCGCGCCGACGATGGTTTCGATGGCGGAGACGAACAGCGTGCTTCCGACGGTGCCCAGCGTCAGCAGGTCGGTGCCCACGGTTCCGACGATGCTCTCGATCGAAGAGAGGAGCAGCGTCGAGCCGGCCGTCCCACCCAGCGTGATCACATCGGTGCCGCTTCCGCCGAGCAGGGTTTCCACCAGGGTGACGGTCAGGGTGTTGCCGGCGGCGCCGAGCGATACAACGTCGCTGAGGCTGCTGCCGGCCAGAGACTCCAGCGCCGAAACCAGCAGGGTGCCGCCGGCGGTCCCGATGGTGACGATATCGGTACCGGCCCCGCCCAGCAGCGTTTCCAACCCGTTGACGAGCAGGGTGCTGCCGAAGCCGCCAACCAGTGAAACCAGATCGACCGCCATGTTGCCGGTGATGGTTTCGAACAGGCCGACCGCGACAGTGCTGCCGCTGGATTCCAGGAGCAGGACGTCGCTCCCGGCATCGCCGATCAGCGTTTCGACCAACCGCTGCGTCAGGGTATTGCCCTGGGTGTTGGCGAACATCACCACATCGGTGCCGGTACCGCCGGTCAGCGTCTCGATGCCGATGGTGTAGACGGTGCTGCCGACATCCAGGAGCGTCACCACATCGGTGCCGACGCCGCCCAGAAGCGTCTCCACGCCGCTCACCACCAGCGTTCCACCGGTCGTGCCCAGCGTGATCCACTCCTTGCCGGTGCCGCCCAGAAGCGTTTCGACATTGGACAGCAGCAGCGTCGTGCCCACGGTCGCACCGATGCTGATGACGTCCGTGCCGTCCGAGGCGGTCAGGGTCTCCAGCGCAGAAATCTCGACCGTGTTGCCGGGTGTGCCCAACGTGATGACGTCGGTGCCGGCATTGCCGAGGATAGTGTTGTACTGGGCCAGTGTGATCGTCGTGCCAGCGGTGCTGGCGACCGGATAGACCAGCGACGGCGCGTTTGCGTTGGTCACCGCGGCATAGGTCAACACCGCGTTGTTGGCGTTGGTGTCGCGAATCGTGCTGGTGTTCAGCGTCAGGCCGTTGGCGACGGCTGTCACGCCGTCCGCATCCACGTCGCCCGGCTGTACCGTATAGCGGTAGATTGTGTAGGACCCGAAATTCTCCACGAAGCTGGCCTGACGCGTGGTGGTCCCAACGGTCAGGGCCAGAGTGGAATCCGTCCCGGTATAGACGACGGTGTCGCTGAAGGTGACCTCGATCGAGATCTCGGCCCCCAGCGCGTACGGCCCGTCGCTGATGACCACGCTGGTCACCGTCGGCGGCGTCGCGCTGATGGTGATTACCAACCCCGACGAGGCGACGGAGGTGTTGCCGACGCTGTTGATCTGCGTGGCGAGCAACGTATGGTCGCCGTCGGACAGCGACGCTCCCGCGGTTATGGTCCACAACCCGCTGCTGTCGGCGGTGGCGGTGCCCAGCGCGGTCGTGTCGTCATAGAGCACCACAGTGGCGTTGGCACCGGCCGTACCGACCAGCGCCGGCTGCCTCACGCCGGTGATCCGGTCGGTGTTGCTCAGCCCGCTGTCGGAGTCCGGGGTGAGCGCCAGACCGGTCGGCGCACCGGGTGCAGTGGTATCGATGGTGACCGTCAGGCCAGTGGAGGCGGTCGAGCTGTTGCCCGCCACATCAACCGCGGTCGCGGTCAGCGTGTGATCGCCATTGCTCAAGGTGGCGCTGGTGATCGACCAGACGCCGCTGCCGTTCGCCGTGCCGGTGCCGACGGCGGTGGCGCCGTCATAGAGGGTAACGACACTGCTGGCCTCCGCCGTGCCGGTTACCGTCGGGGCGACGACGTTGGTGATGCGGTCGCTGCTGCCCGATCCGCTGTCCGACCCGGCGGCCAGGGCCAAGCCGGTCGGCGCGGCGGTCGTACTGTCGATGGTGACGGTCAGGCCGGTGGACGCCGTGGAGGTGTTGCCGGCCGCGTCCAGCGCGGTGGCAGTCAGCGTGTGAGCGCCGCTGCCGAGCGTGGCGCTGGTGATCGACCAGACGCCGCTGCCGTTCGCCGTGCCGCTGCCGGCAACGGCAGTCCCGTCATAGAGGGTGACGACACTGTTGGCTTCCGCCGTGCCGGTGACGGTCGGGGCGGCGATGTTGGTCAGGCGGTCGCTGTTGCTCGACCCGCTGTCCGATCCGGCTGCCAGCGCAAGACCGGTTGGAGCATTCGGTGCGGTTGTGTCGATGGTGACGGTCAGCCCGGCGGAGGAGGTGGAGGTGTTCCCCGCGACATCCACCGCCCGGGCGGTCAGCGTATGCCCACCGCTGCTCAGTGTGGCACTGGTGATCGACCAGACGCCGCTGCCATCAGCTGTGGCGGTGCCGACGGCGGTGGCGCCATCATAGAGGGTGACGACGCTGCTGGCCTCCGCCGTGCCGGTGACGGTCGGAGCAACCACGTTGGTGATGCGGTCGCTGTTGCCCGATCCGCTGTCCGACCCGGCTGCCAGTGCAAGACCGGTCGGAACCGCGGTCGTGCTGTCGATGGTGACTGTCAGGCCGGTGGAGGCGGTCGAGCTATTGCCCGCCACGTCCACCGCGGTCGCAGTCAACGTATGCCCGCCGCTGCCGAGGGTGGTGCTGGTGATCGACCAGACGCCGCTGCCATCAGCCGTGCCGGTGCCGGCGATTGCCGTGCCGTCATAGAGCGTGACGACGCTGTTCGCCTCCGCCGTCCCGGTGACGGTCGGAGCAACCACGTTGGTGATGCGGTCGCTGTTGCCCGATCCGCTGTCCGACCCGGCAGCCAGCGCCAAGCCGGTCGGCGCCGCGGTCGTGCTGTCGATGGTGACCGTCAGCCCGGTGGACGCCGTGGAGGTGTTCCCCGCCACGTCCACCGCGGTCGCGGTCAACGTATGCCCGCCGCTGCCGAGCGTGGCGCTGGTGATCGACCAGACGCCGCTGCCGTTCGCCGTACCGGTGCCGGCGATTGCCGTGCCGTCATACAGCGTGACGACGCTGCTGGCTCCAGCCGTGCCGGTCACTGTCGGGGCGACGATGTTGGTCAGGCGGTCGCTGTTGCTCGACCCGCTGTCCGACCCGGCAGCCAACGCAAGACCTGTCGGGGTGGCGCTCGTGGTATCGATGGTGACCGTCAGGCCACTGGAGGCGGTCGAGCTGTTGCCCGCCACGTCCATCGCGGTCGCGGTCAACGTATGCCCGCCGCTGCCGAGCGTGGCGCTGGTGATCGACCAGACGCCGCTGCCATCAGCCGTGCCAGTGCCGGCGATTGCCGTGCCGTCATAGAGGGTGACGACACTGCTGGCCTCCGCCGTCCCGGTGACGGTGGGAGTGACGACGTTGGTGATGCGGTCGCTGTTGCTCGATCCGCTGTCCGACCCGGCAGCCAGCGCCAAGCCGGTCGGCGCCGCGGTCGTGCTGTCGATGGTGACCGTCAGGCCGGTGGACGCCGTGGAGGTGTTGCCCGCCACGTCCACCGCGGTCGCGGTCAACGTATGCCCACCACTGCTCAGTGTGGCACTGGTGATCGACCAGACGCCGCTGCCATCAGCTGTGCCGGTGCCGGCGACCGCAGTCCCGTCATACAGCGTGACGACGCTGTTCGCCTCCGCCGTGCCGGTGACGGTCGGGGTGACAATTTTGGTGATGCCGTCGCTGTTGCTCGACCCGCTGTCCGACCCGGCAGCCAGCGCCAAGCCGGTCGGTGCGGCGCTCGTGCTGTCGATGGTGACCGTCAGTCCGGTGGAGGCGGTGGAGGTGTTGCCCGCAACATCAACCGCGGTCGCGGTCAACGTATGCCCACCACTGCTCAGTGTGGCACTGGTGATCGACCAGACGCCGCTGCCGTCGGCCGTGGCGGTACCGATGGCGGTGGCGTCGTCATAGAGCGTGACGACACTGCTGGCCTCCGCCGTGCCGGTGACGGTCGGAGTGACGATGTTGGTGATGCCGTCGCTGTTGCTCGACCCGCTGTCCGACCCGGCAGCCAACGCAAGACCTGTCGGGGTGGCGCTCGTGCTGTCGATGGTGACCGTCAGCCCGGCGGAGGAGGTGGAGGTGTTCCCCGCAACATCAACCGCGGTCGCGGTCAACGTATGCCCACCACTGCTCAGTGTGGCACTGGTGATCGACCAGACGCCGCTGCCATCAGCCGTACCGGTGCCGGCGATTGCTGTGCCGTCATACAGCGTGACGACACTGTTCGCCTCCGCCGTGCCGGTCATCGTCGGGGCAACCACGTTGGTGATGCTGTCGCTGCCGCTCGACCCGCTGTCCGACCCGGCAGCCAGCGCCAAGCCGGTCGGCGCCGCGGTCGTGCTGTCGATGGTGACCGTCAGCCCGGTGGACGCCGTGGAGGTGTTCCCCGCCACGTCCACCGCGGTCGTGGTCAACGTATGCCCGCCGCTGCCGAGGGTGGCGCTGGTGATCGACCAGACGCCGCTGCCATCAGCCGTGCCGGTGCCGACAACGATCGTGCCGTCATAGAGCGTGACGACGCTGCTGGCCTCCGACGTGCCGGTCATCGTCGGGGCAACCACGTTGGTGATGCCGTCGCTGCCGCTCGACCCGCTGTCCGACCCGGCAGCCAGCGCCAAGCCGGTCGGGGTGGCACTCGTGGTGTCGACGGTGACCGTCAGTCCGGTGGAGGCGGTGGAGCTGTTGCCCGCCGCGTCCACCGCAACAGCGGTCAGCGTGTGATCGCCGCTGCTCAGCGTGGCGCTGGTGATCGACCAGACGCCGCGGGCGCTCGCCGTGCCGGTGCCGGCGATTGCCGTGCCGTCGTACAGCGTGACGACGCTGTTCGCCTCCGCCGTACCGGTGACGGCCGGAGCAACGACGTTGGTGATGCGGTCGCTGCCGCTCGATCCGCTGTCCGACCCGGAGTCCAGCGCCAAACCGGTCGGAGCACCTGGTGCGGTGGTGTCGATGGTGATCGCCAGCCCGCTGGAGGCGGTGGAGCTGTTGCCCGCCGCATCCACCGCGACAGCGGTCAGCGTGTGGGCGCCGCTGCCGAGCGTGGCGCTGGTGATCGACCAGACGCCGCTGCCATCAGCCGTGCCGGTGCCGGCGACCGCAGTCCCGTCATACAGCGTGACGACGCTGTTCGCCTCCGCCGTGCCGGTCACCGTCGGGGCGGCGACGTTGGTCAGGCGGTCGCTGTTGCTCGATCCGCTGTCCGAACCGGTCGCCAGCGCCAGGGTGTCCGGTGCACCCGGTGCGGTGACATCGATGGTGATCGTCAGACCGGTGAATGCCTGCGACGTGTTGCCGGCCACATCGATTGCCGAAGCCGACAGGCTGTGCGTGCCATCGCCACGGGCGGAAGCCGTGACGGTCCACGCACCACCCGAATCGGCCGTGGCCTGACCGATCAGGCTGGTTCCTTCATAAAGCAGGACCGTGCTTCCGGCCTCCGCCGTGCCGGTCACGGTCGGCGCCACCACGTTGGTGATGCCATCCCCCGACGTTCCACTGTCGGAAGCCGCCGCCAGGGCAACGCCGGAGGGAGTGGTGGAGGTGGTGTCGATGGTCAGAACCAGGGCGGAAGACGCTTGGCTGGTGCTGCCGGCCGCATTGATCGCGCGCGCGGTCAGGGTGTGTGCGCCGTCCGGCAGCGTGCCGGTGGTGACCGACCACAAGCCGGACGCATCCGCCGTCACCGTGCCGACGGCGGTGCTTCCGTCGAAGAGCGTGACGATGCCGTTGGCTTGCGCGGTGCCGGACAGCGTCGGCGTGGTGACGCGCGTGATGCCGTCGCCCGCCACGCCGCTGTCGGACGCCACCGCCAGCACCGGGATCGACGGGGTGGTGGGCACCGACGCATCGATGGTGACCGTCAGCGCCGAGGAGGAACCGAGGAGCGTGCCGTTCGAAACAGCGGTTGCGTAGAGATTATGCGCGCCGTTGGTCAGCGTCGTCGTGGTCACCGACCACGCTCCCGCGGAATCGGCGGTGGCGGATCCGACCAGCGTGCCGCTTTCGTAGATCGAGACCGTGCTGTCCGCCTGGGCCGTACCGGTGAGCGTCGGCGTCACCACATTGGTAAGGCGGTCGCCCACGGTGCCGCTGTCGGATCCCGAGTCCAGCCGTGGCGTGGAGGGGGCGCCCTGCAGCGGATTGCCGATGGTGATCACCAGATTGCCGGACACGGTGCTGGTGTTGCCGGCCAGATCGATGCTCAGCGCGGTGAGGGTATGGCCAAACTCCCCCAATTCCGGCGAGACGATCGACCAGGTGCCGACGCCGTTGACGGTCGTGGTGCCGAGCAGGTTGCTTCCATCGAACAGCGACAGCACCGAGTTCGCCTCGGCCGTGCCGGTGATCGTCGGCGTCCGCACCGTGGTGGTGTTGTCTCCCGGTGTGTCGCTGTCGGACGCCGGGTCCAATGTCAAACCAGTGGGCGCGACCGGCGCCGTCGCATCCACCGTCACCGTCAGCGCCGTGGACGCGGTGGAGGTGTTGCCGGCCACGTCGACCGCCTGCGCGGTCAGGGTATGGATACCGTCGGCCAGGGAGGGAGTGGAAAGCGACCACAGGCCCACGGCATCCGCCGTCACCGTGCCGATGGCGGTGACGCCGTCATACAGCGTCACCACCCCGTTCGCCTCGGCCGTGCCATTGACGGTGGGGGTGGTGACCTTCGTGTTGAGGTCGCTGGCGCTCGACCCGCTGTCAGAGCCGAGCGCCAGCGCCAGACCGCCGGGCGTGGCCGAGGTCGTGTCGATGGTGATCGCCAGACCCGTGGAGGCGGTGGAGCTGTTGCCCGCCACATCCACCGCGACAGCGCTCAGCGTGTGGGCGCCGCCGGCAAGCGTGGAACTGGTGATCGACCAGACACCGCTGCCGTTCGCCGTGCCGGTGCCCGCAACGACAGTCCCGTCATACAGCGTGACGATGCTGTTCGCCTCCGCCGTGCCGGTCACCGTCGGCGCGGCGACGTTGGTGATGCCGTCGCTGTTGCTCGACCCGCTGTCAGACCCGGACGCCAGGACCAAGCCGGTCGGCGCGCCGGGTGCGGTGGTGTCGATGGTGATGGTCAGACCGCTGGAGGCAGTGGAGCTGTTGCCCGCCGCGTCCACCGCGGTCGCGGTCAGCGTATGCCCGCCGCTGCCGAGTGCGGCGCTGGTGATCGACCAGACGCCGCTGCCGTTCGCCGTGCCGGAACCGACGACGATCGTGCCGTCATACAGCGTGACGACGCTGTTCGCCTCCGCCGTGCCGGTCACCGTCGGCGCGATGGCGTTGGTGATGCGGTCCGTGCCGCTCGATCCGCTGTCAGACCCGGCCGCCAGGGCCAAGCCGGTCGGCGCGGCGGTCGTGCTGTCGATGGTGACCGTCAGGCCGGTGGAGGCGGTCGAGGTATTCCCCGCCACGTCCACAGCGGTCGCGGTCAGCGTATGCCCGCCGCTGGCAAGCGTGGCGCTGGTGATGCTCCAGCTTCCGCTGGCGTTCGCCGTGCCGGAACCGACGACGATCGTGCCGTCATAGAGCGTGACGACCGAATTCGCTTCGGCAGCACCGGTGACGGTGGGAGCAATGATTTTGGTGATGCCGTCGCTGCTGCTCGATCCGCTGTCCGACCCGGCCGCCAGCGTCAGGTCCGTCGGGGCCGCGATCGTGCTGTCGATGGTGACCGTCAGCCCGCTGGAGGCGGTGGAGGTGTTCCCCGCCACATCCACGGCCCGGGCGGTCAGCGTGTGGGCACCGCTGCTGAGGGTGGAACTGGTGATCGACCAGACGCCGCTGCCATTGGCCGTGCCGGTGCCGGCGACCGCCGTCCCGTCATACAGCGTGACGACGCTGCTGGCCTCCGCCGTGCCGGTCACCGTCGGGGCGACGATTTTGGTGATGCGGTCGCTGTTGCTCGACCCGCTGTCCGACCCGGCAGCCAGCGCCAAGCCGGTCGGTGCGGCGGTCGTGCTGTCGATGGTGACGGTCAGCCCGCTGGAGGCGGTGGAGGTGTTCCCCGCCACGTCCACCGCCCGGGCGCTCAGCGTGTGGGTGCCATTGCTCAGGGATGCGCTGATGATCGACCAGACGCCGCTGCCGTTCGCCGTGCCGCTGCCGGCGACCGCCGTCCCGTCATAGAGCGTGACGACGCTGTTCGCCTCCGCCGTGCCGGTCACGGTCGGAGTGATGGCGTTGGTGATGCCGTCGCTGTTGCTCGACCCGCTGTCCGATCCGGCGGCCAGCGCCAAGCCGGTCGGCGCGGCGGTCGTGCTGTCGATGGTGACCGTCAGCCCGCTGGACGCCGTGGAGCTGTTGCCCGCAACATCAACCGCGACAGCGCTCAGTGTGTGGGCGCCGCTGCCGAGCGTGGCGCTGGTGATCGACCAGACGCCGCTGCCATTGGCCGTGCCGGTGCCGGCGACCGCAGTCCCGTCATACAGCGTGACGACGCTGCTGGCCTCCGCCGTGCCGGTCACCGTCGGCGCGACGACGTTGGTGATGCGGTCGCTGCTGCCCGACCCGCTGTCCGATCCGGCGGCCAGGGCCAAGCCGGTCGGTGCGGCAGTCGTGGTGTCGATGGTGACGGTCAGCCCGCTGGACGCCGTGGAGCTGTTGCCGGCCGCATCCACCGCCCGGGCGGTGAGCGTATGGGCGCCGCTGCCGAGCGTGGCGCTGGTGATCGACCAGACACCGCTGCCGTTCGCCGTGCCGGTGCCGGCGACCGCCGTCCCGTCATACAGCGTGACGACGCTGCTGGCCTCCGCCGTGCCGGTGAGGGTCGGAGTGACGACGTTGGTCAGGCGGTCGCTGTTGCTCGACCCGCTGTCCGATCCGGCCGCCAGCGCCAGACCGGTCGGAATACCCGGTGCGGTTGTGTCGATGGTGACGGTCAAGCCAGTGGAGGCGGTCGAACTGTTGCCCGCCACATCCACTGCCCGGGCGGTCAGCGTATGGGCACCGCTGCTGAGGGTGGCGCTGGTGATCGACCAGACGCCGCTGCCGTCGGCCGTGGCGGTGCCGGCAACGGCCGTCCCGTCATAGAGCGTGACGACGCTGTTGGCTTCCGCCGTGCCGGTCACCGTCGGCGCGACGATGTTGGTGATGCCGTCGCTGCCGCTCGGCCCGCTGTCCGACCCGGCCGCCAACGCCAAGCCGGTCGGAGCCGCAGTCGTGCTGTCGATGGTGACCGTCAGCCCGCTGGAGGCGGTCGAGCTGTTGCCCGCAACATCCACCGCGACAGCGCTCAGCGTGTGGGTGCCGCTGCCGAGCGTGGCGCTGGTGATCGACCAGACGCCGCTGCCATTGGCCGTGCCGGTACCGGCGACCGCAGTCCCGTCATACAGGGTGACGACGCTGCTGGCCTCCGCCGTGCCGGTCACCGTCGGGGCGACGACGTTGGTGATGCGGTCGCTGCTGCCCGATCCGCTGTCCGACCCGGCGGCCAGGGCCAAGCCGGTCGGTGCGGCAGTCGTGGTGTCGATCGTGACGGTCAGCCCGCTGGACGCCGTGGAGCTGTTGCCGGCCGCATCCACCGCCCGGGCGGTGAGCGTATGGGCGCCGCTGCCGAGCGTGGCGCTGGTGATCGACCAGACACCGCTGCCATCAGCCGTGCCGGTGCCGGCGACCGCAGTCCCGTCATACAGCGTGACGACGCTGCTGGCCTCCGCCGTGCCGGTGAGGGTCGGAGTGACGACGTTGGTCAGGCGGTCGCTGTTGCTCGACCCGCTGTCCGATCCGGCCGCCAGCGCCAGACCGGTCGGAATACCCGGTGCGGTTGTGTCGATGGTGACGGTCAGGCCAGTGGAGGCGGTCGAACTGTTCCCCGCGACATCCACTGCCCGGGCGGTCAGCGTATGGGCGCCGCTGCTGAGGGTGGCGCTGGTGATCGACCAGACGCCGCTGCCGTCGGCCGTGCCGGTGCTGGCAACGGCCGTCCCGTCATAGAGCGTGACGACGCTGTTGGCTTCCGCCGTGCCGGTCACCGTCGGCGCGACGATATTGGTGATGCCGTCGCTGCTGCTCGGCCCGCTGTCCGATCCGGCGGCCAGCGCCAAGCCGGTCGGAGCCGCGGTCGTGCTGTCGATGGTGACCGTCAGGCCGCTGGACGCCGTGGAGGTGTTCCCCGCCACATCCACCGCGACAGCGCTCAGCGTGTGGGTGCCGCTGCCGAGCGTGGCGCTGGTGATCGACCAGACGCCGCTGCCATTGGCCGTGCCGGTACCGGCGACCGCCGTGCCGTCATACAGGGTGACGACGCTGTTGGCTTCCGCCGTGCCGGTCACCGTCGGGGCGACGACGTTGGTGATGCGGTCGCTGCCGCTCGGCCCGCTGTCCGACCCGGCCGCCAGGGCCAGACCGGTCGGGGCCACGATCGTGCTGTCGATGGTGACCGTCAATGCCGTGGACGAGGTGGCCGTGTTGCTTGCGGTGGTCACGGCGACCGCGGTCAGGGAGTGCGTCCCTTCGCTCAGCGTGCTGGAGATCGCCCATGTGCCATTCGACGTCGCCGTACCGGTGGCCAGCACCGTCCCCCCTTCATACAGGGTGACGACGCTGTTGGCCTCGGCCGCACCCGTGAAGGTTGGGGTCGTGACGTTGGTGATGTCGTCGCCGACGGTCCCTCCATCAGACGCGGCATCGAGGAAGGGGCCGGTCAGGGAGCTTTGGGTCAGCGTGATGCTGTTGCCGGAAACCGAGAAATTGCCGGGCGTGTAAAGGCCGTCCAGCGTGATGATGCGGGTGGCCGCACCGGTGGTGCCCCCGGTGTTGATGTAGAGCGTCGTCACCCCTGCGGAGGAGGAGAGCTGAATCGATCCGGCGGCAACGGCGGTTCCGTTGCCGTTGGTGACCGGACCGGTCAGGGTGGCGCCGATGACGCGGAGGACGTCGTCCTTGCTGAAGCCGTTGACAGCACTGGTGCCGGCGACGGTGGAATCGAAGGCGAACACATCCCGGCCGGCGCCACCGATCAGCGTTTCAATGCCCGTGGCGAGAATCGTGTTGCCGATGGTGCCCAGCGTGACCACGTCCACGCCCACTCCACCGACCAGGGTTTCCAGCCCGGACGCGGTGATGGTGTTGCCGCCGCTGGCCAGTGTGACGACGTCGACGCCGATGTCGCCGAGCAGCGTTTCCAGACCGCCGACCAGCATCGTGTTGCCGACGCTGCCCAGCGTCACGACATCGATGCCTGCACCGCCCGTCAGCGTCTCCAGCCCGGCGGCCCGGACCGTGTTCCCGCCCGATGACAGCAGCACCACATCGCGGCCCGTGCTGCCGATCAGGGTTTCGGTCCCGCTGACCGCGATGCTGTTGCCCGCCGTCCCGCCAAGCGTCAGCACGTCGATGGCGGCGGAGCCGGCCACCGTCTCGATGGCGCTGACCGACAGCGTCCCCCCCGTGGAGCCGAGGACCAGCAGGTCGGAGCTGCCGCCGCCGACAACGGTTTCGAGATTGGAAACCGATACGGTGTTGCCCGCCGACCCCTGGAGAAGGATCGCATCGGTGCCGGTCCCGCCGATCAGTGTCTCGAGACCGGCTGCCAGCATGGTGTTGCCGGCGCTGCCCAGCGTCACGACATCCGTGCCGGTGCCGCCGAACAGCGTCTCCAGCCACGATGCGAACACCGTGTTGTAGGCTTCCGTCAGGATGATGACGTCGGTGCCGCTGCCCAGTCCCTGGATCGTCTCGATCAGCGACAGCGTCGTGGTGTTCCCGCCACCCAGCAGGCTGACCACATCGACGCCCACGCTGCCCGTCAGCGTCTCGACGGCGCCGACGGCGACGGTCATGCCGCTGATGAAGGTCAGCAGATCCGTCCCGCCGCTTCCGACGATCGTCTCCAGGCCGCTGACCTGCATCGTGGCGCCGGTGCTGCCCAGCACGATCAGGTCCAGACCGGCGCCGCCGAGGATGGATTCGATGGCGCTCACCTGGATGGTGATGCCGCTGGTGTCGGTGAGGATGATCTCCCGGTCGGCAGAGCCGGTCAGCGTCTCGACCCCCGCCACCCACATGTTCTGGCCGGTGGTGAAACTGTGGCTGCTGGAAAACATCGTGACGATGTCTTGCCCCGCGGAGCCGACGAGCGTCTCGATTCCGCTGATCTGCACGGTCGAACCTTCGGAATCGATCAGCGCAAGAAAGTCGGCAGTGCTGGAACTCAATCCCGGATATTGGGCGCCGTAGACGGTTTCGACGTGCGAGACCGCCAGCGTCAGGGGCAAACCGAACAGATTGGAGCCCCCGGGCTTCGACGGATCGGTCGGGGACTGCTCATAGTGGCCGAAATTGATCCCTGTCATAACGTCGATGCCAGACGTTCCAATCAGGGTATCCACGCCCATGGTGGTGACAGTGGCGCCGCCTATGTCGGCAAGGATGTAAACATCCTTGCCGATGCCGCCGGCCAACTGCTCCACGCCCGAAACCAGAACCGTCGAGCCGTAGCCCTTGACCTGGACGATCATGTCAGTGAGGGTGCTGCCAATGATCGTTTCGTAGAGATCGATGCGGATCGAGTTGCCGAGGGTGCCGGTATTCGTCATGAGCATGACGTCGTTACCGGTGTTGCCGAACACAGTGTCAAGCAACGACACTCGAATGGTCGTGCCTGCTGTATCATCGATATAGATCGTGTTGGCTGATTTTCCGCCGATCAGGGTTTCCACCCCGGTGACGTGCATAGTGCTGACGACGCTGCTGCTAAATTTGATAGACCCGACATCCGTGTTCATGTCGATGACGTCGTTACCGGCCGTGCCGATCAGCGTTTCGACCGCGCCGACGATGATGGTGGCGCCGTTCGTTTCCAGCAACTTTACGTAGTCTTGATAATTAGTTGCCATACCATAGATGGCATTCACCCCCAGGACGGCCAGGCTGAGTGGGCTTGGCGCCCCCTGTCCGGAGATCAGATCCAAGCCGCTGTTGCCGATCACCGTATCGATCAGGGACACGAGCATCGTCGTGCCCGCGGTCGACGAGATTTGGGCGACATCCACGCCTGTGTTGCCAAACAGCGTGGAGAGATCCCGGACGGAGATCGTGTTGCTGCTGTCGCCGAGGAAGATCGCCTCCGTTCCGGAGCCGCCGATGAGCGTCTCCACCAGCGACACCAGCATGGTGCTGCCGGTGGTGGTGTTGGTCGAAGCGTTGTAGGGGGCGCTGCTGATGTAGCCGCTGCCGAAATAGACCACATCCTTCGCCGTGGTGCCGACCAGCGTGTCGATCCAGTCCACCCGGATGGTGTTGCCGCTGGTCCCCACCAGAATGATGTCTTCGACCGCCGACTTCGTGGTTCCGGTCAGCGTCTCGATCAACGAGACCGACATCGTCGTCCCGTTGGTCGAGCCGTAGATCACATCGTTGCCGGCACCACCGATCAGCGTATTCAGAAAGCTTACCGTGGTGGTGTTGCCGCCGCTGCCGAAAGTGATGAGGTCGAGGCCGCCGTTGCCGATGAGCGTTTCAAGCGCCCTCACCGTGGTGGTGTTGCCGGTGTTGCCCAGGGTGACGACATCCGTCCCCGTGCTGCCGATGATGGTGCTCGGCGACGAGGTCGTGGTGGTGGTTCCTGTGACGTTGACGGTTCCGGCCATAATTTCCTCACACGCGGCAGCTTGAAAGAGTCGGGAAAGACGATGTCGGGAGCCTTCGGGAGACGACGCCGGGCCTCGGAGTCGGGACTAATCGATCGGCAGCGGGGCCGGACCGCCCACATACGCCAGTATTAATACCGGAAAGCAAACAACCGCTTCCAGCAAGCATATTTCCTTATGAAGACACCGAACAATCGAAAGGAATCGCCTGAGCTTGCAAAATTCTTGAATGCACTCATAGGAAAGGAGAGCAATGATATCTGAAACAGCCCCTTGCCCAAGCTAAAAATTGCGCGCCCAGGTTGCTGTGCAAATCGCCCAACAATCATAATAACCCTCCAGATATTGCCTTATTACTGGAAATAATTCAGAACAGAGATCTCCAAACATCTTGAAAACAGGTATCACAAAAGTATTACCACCCTAGTTAACATAAAATTAGCATAAAACGGGGAAATCGCTTTTCCGGAGTTCCCCTTAGGCCGCAATCCAGCGGCCCCACAGGACAACCTTCCGGGATATCGGCCGCGACGGCCGGTTCAGCGTCGGTTCAAAGCAGGACTTCGGCGTCCCAGGGATCGTACGGCACCAGCATGCGCCGATGACGGTCCGGGCGGACGAACCGCCGGGCGGTCCGGTTCAGCAGGCCGGCCGCGAAGGAAAAGGTGCTGTTGGAGATCGCCAGCACATCGGCGACGCACAGCGCATGGAAATCGGTGAAGAACTCGGCACCCGCCAGAGGCGTGCCCAGGTCGGTGGCGAGAATGGGGGAAAATGGGGAGAAAGCCGCGGCCAACTCCGGCGCGTCGGTTGCCAGATAGAGAACGGGCTTCTCCAGATCGGCCCACAGCTGCTCCAGCCACGTCCGGTACCACAGCTCCGGCGCAATCCAGAACCGGCCCCAGCCATAATCGCCCCGCCGCAGATGCAGCGCGACGATTGTCCGTCCCCGTGCGCGCAAACGATGTTCGATCGCGTCGGCGCGCGGCCACAGATACCGGCCGGGCATGAAGAGCCTGCGGAAGTCCGCCCGGTACGGTGCCAGCGCCGCGGTATGGCGGCAGAAATAGCCGGTGACGTCGCACTCCGCCCGAACCGGCGCCGCGCCGGACAGCGAGGCGAAGAAATCATGGTCCTCCTCCGAAACCCGGGGAAGCGGAGCCCCAGGCAGCGGATCGTCGCAATCATACAGGTAACGCCCCACCCACTCCGGCACCTCCAGATCCAGATCATGGCGGGCGGCATAGAGGCGCAGGAAGCCGTACTGAAGCAGCTGGTTGCCGAAGCGGCCGTTGCATCCCAACGCCGTCGCGGCGAGGCGCCGTCCGGCACGCCCGGCCACCGGGCGCGGCGTCGGGGCTTTCCAGGTCTGCCGCAGCCGCAGGACGGCATGTCGGGTAAAGGCCTCGCCGAATCCCGGATGGCAGCGGATCGCACGCTCATAGGCGCAGAGCGCAGCCGCGGGACGGCCTTCCGCCTCGGCGGCGGCGCCGAGCACAAGGTGAACGTCATAGCGGTCGGGAAGCAGGGCCGCGCTCCGCCGCCCATGGCGGGTGGCGTCCTGCCAACGGCCGCAGTCGCGCAGCGCAAGGGCCATTTCCGCCCCGATGTCGGCCGCGGCGGGCGACGCCGGCGGCTCCAGCCGGGCCGCAAGGCCCAGCAGCCGGCAGGCCGCGTCCGCCCGGCCGGTCCGGCGCGCCACCCGGCCGAGCTGAAACAGCGCATAGGCGCGCGCCGGATCCAGCGCCAGGGACTGTCGCAAGCTCGTCTCGGCGCTCAGCCAGCGTCCGGTATCGAACAGCACATTGCCCAGATTGAGGTGGGCGGACGCCGCCGCCGGCAGCAGGCGCGCCACCCGGCGGAAGGCTGCCGCCGAAGCCGCCGGCCCCTGCGCCGCATGGAGCGCCATGGCAAGCGCGCTCCACCCCTCGACGCTGCGGGGATCAAGCGCCAACGCCGCGCGCATCGCGGTGGCGGCAGGGTCCGGCCGACCGTCATGGGCGCAGAGATGGGCGCGGAGATGGGTGCGGAGACGTCCGGGTTCCATCACAGGACGATCATCCGCCCGCTCCCGTCGGGAAGAATGGGCGGCCCGTCCCAGTCCATTCCACGCTTGGCCTCCAGGGCGTAGAGCCGGCGGCGGATCAGAAGCTCCGCCGCCAGATGGACCGGTTCCGGCGGCGCCCCCTGCCCCGGCGGCCTGCCGCTCAGCATGTCCGCCCTCAACCTGTCGAACACATTGCCATCGCTGAGCGTATAGCACACCGTCGGTTCCGCGGTCTTCGCACCGGCGAACAGCGACCGCAATGCCCTGCTGTAGCAGACATCCTCAGGCCCGGCCGGATTGAACGGCTCCTCGTCGGGAAAGCCGCCGACCAGGTCGTGGCAGACGCGACGCACAGCCAGGTTGCAGGGATAGGTCGCTTCGGAGGCCAAGCGCCAGACCGGTGTGATGTCGCGGTCGATGCTGTCGAACCGGATACCGGTGCGCACGAAGCCGATCTCCGGATGGCGGTCGAGCGCCGTGGCCGTCACCCAGAGGTGGCGGTCGAGAAACCAGTCGTCGGCGTCGAGAAACCAGAGGTACGGTCCCATCGCCATCGCTGCCCCAAGGTTGCGCGAACGCCCCGCCCCACCGTTGCGGCTGTTGGCGAGCAGCGACAGGCTGTGTTCGGGATGCGCCCGTGACCACCCCCGGACCACCTCCACGGTGCCGTCGGGCGACGCATCGTCCACCACGCAGATATGGACGCGCGCGTCCGGATCGCCCGCCGCCTGCCGGTAATAGCGAACGGCCCGGTCCACGCTGTCCAGGGCACGCCCGATGCACCCCTCCACCCGGTGAGCCGGAATCACCACGCTGCCCACCGCCTGATGGTCCCTGCGCCGCCGTTCAAGCGCGTGCAGCGCCCGCTCCAGCCCGGCCTCCGGCACCGTCACCGTCACCGGCACCGGCACGGCGCCACCACCCCGCCCGGCGGCCACATCAGCGGCCTCATCGGCAGCAAGACGCGACACCCGGGCGAGCAGCCCGCCGGCCTCGCCGGCGGCCCCCTGGATGAAACGGACCATCGCCAGGAGGCGCAGCAGGGCACGATGCGGCGGCAGCACCTCCACCAGCCGCGCCAGTGCGACGCCGGCCCGATCGACCGCCCCCTCCTCAAGCTGGACGGACAGGCGATGCGCTGTCATCGAAAGCATGACGTCGCGCAGCCGTTCGAAGGCGGGATCGCTGGCGGACAGCGACGCGACCCTGGACAGCCAGCGACCGCTTCCCCCCTCCTTCACCTCGACCAGCGCCATCAGCAGGACCAGTCCGGAATCGGCCGGGGCCGTGCACAGCAATTCGGCGTAGCACCGCTTCGCATCGGCAAGGCGCCCGTCACGATGGGCATTGATCGCCTGGCCAAGGGCGGCCTGGGCTCTTGCCTGACCATCTGGACCCTGGGCATCTGGCCCTTGAGCGTATGGGATCACGCGGGAACTCGGCAGTTCGGAAAGGCGACACAGGGTGGAGGGCCTCCACTCTACAGCAGGGCGGTTCCGGATGGGACGGCCTTGCGGACGTGCCGATCCCGGCCAGCGTCTGTCTGACGCTCATTGAAGCATCAGACAGACGCTGGCCTTTTGATTTTCCGTGCAATTCACGCTTCAGACGATTCCGTCCGAACCGATCACACTCTAGGATGGCGGTCAGCCACCAGCCGGCCGCGGCGCCACGACGGACCCCCATGCCCGCCCTCCCTGACAGCTCCGCGACCGATCCCCTGCACAGCCCGGAGTTCCAGGCCGGTTTGCTCGCCTTGCAGCAGAACGACCGGGTGGGAGCGATCGCGGCCTTCACCCGGGCGGCCGGCAGGTTCCCGATGTACGGCCCCGTTCATGCCAACATCGGCACCCTGGCCGGCCAGCTCGGCCACAGCGCCCTGGCCATGCGCTGTTTCCAACGGGCGATTGCGGTCGACCCCGGCCATGCGGAGGTCTGGTCCAACTTCTCCAGCCAACTGCGCAGGGCCGATCGCGAAGAAGACGCCGTCATGGCCCTCAAGCGCGCCTTGAGCCTGGCGCCCAAACATGCGAACGCCCTGTGCAACCTCGGTGCGATCCTGTTCGATGCCGGCCAGACCATCAGAGCGGAAGCCTGTTTCCGACAGGCGCTTGCCCTGGCCCCCAACCATCATGATGCGGCGAAGAATCTGGGCTTCGCATTGTTGCGCCGCGGCGACCTGCGTGCCGGCTTCGGTTGGTACGAGCATCGCTACGCCGCGGCACCACTGCCTGCGCCCGTGCTCGACACACCGGCTCCCCGCTGGCGCGGCGGGACGCTGAATGGCCTCTCCCTGCTGGCGGTGGCGGAGCAGGGCGAAGGCGACACCATCCAGTTCGTGCGCTACGCCAAGCTGGTGGAGCGCGGCGGCGGGTCGCTGACCATCACCTGCTCGCCGGCGCTGAAGCGCCTGATGACACGCGCCGACGGGGTGCGCCACGTGGTGGCGGCTGGAGACCGGATGCCGCGGATCGACGCATGGGCTCCCCTGCTGAGCCTGCCGCATCTGCTGGGCACCGACCACGGCAGCATTCCCGGCGGGGTGCCCTATCTGCATCCGGCACCGGAGGATGCGGCGGCGTGGCACACGCAGCTGTCGGGCGTCGCCGGGCTGAAGGTCGGGCTGGTGTGGGCGGGAAACCCGGCGTTCGGCGGCGATCGCCACCGGTCTCCGCGCTTCGCGGCCGTTGCCCCCCTGCTGACGCTGCCCGGCCTGCACATGGTCCTGCTGCAGGTGGGAGACGGACGGCGGGATCTGGCCGGACATGTCCTGCCAACGACCGTCACCGATCTGGGCGACAGGATCAGCGACTTCGCGGACACGGCGGCGATCATGGCCGGATTGGACCTTGTCATCACCTCCTGCACGGCGCCGGCGCATCTTGCCGGCGCCTTGGGCCGGCCAGTCTGGATCATGCTGCCATTCGCCCCCGACTGGCGCTGGATGGAGGGGCGGACCGACAGTCCCTGGTATCCGACCGCAAGGCTGTTCCGCCAGCCGACGCCCGGGGATTGGACCAGCGTCATCGCGGCGATCTCCATCGAACTGCAGGCGGTGGTCGCCGGTCGCCATCCTCTCGAAGGATTGGCATGATCGGAGCAGCCGCCGGTCTTGATTAGCCAACGGTTAAGCCTGTCCGGCTAGTTTTCACGCTGCGGTCGGCCGCAGTTATTCGGGATGATTGGGAACACACCGCTTTGGACGCGAGCAGCGAGATCAGAGGGAGCGGTCGGACGCAGGCGGGACGGACCGGCACGCCATCCGCCGGCAGCCTCCTGAACAGGGCGATCGCCGCCCACCGTGGCGGTCGCCTGCCCGAGGCGGCGGGGATCTATCACGCCCTGCTCGCACTGGAACCGGCCCATGGCGATGCCTGGCACCTGCTGGGGCTGACCGAGCTGCAATCCCGGCGGGAAGCCGGTGCCTTGGCGCTGTTCGACCGTGCCTTGCGCATCACGCGCGACCGTGCCGAGTACCACAACAGCGTCGGCGAGGGGCTTCGGACGCAAGGCGACATGGCCGCCGCCGCCGCCGCGTATCGCAGGGCTGTCGCGCTGCGCCCGGACTATGCCGAACCCGTCATCAATCTCACCCGCGCCCTCCAGCTCCTCGGCCGGCCGGACCGGGCCCGCGCCAGCGGTCGCCGGGCCATTTCCCTGGCACCGGAACGGACCGAAGGCGCGATCAATCTGGCCCATGCCCTGCTCGACCTTGGGCGCTTCAGCGAGGCGCAGGCCTTCTACCACCGGGTGCTGTCGCTTCAGCCCGACCATGCGGAAGCCATCGGCCATCTCAGCCGCGTCGCCCGCGGGTCCGGCGATCCCCGCAGGATGGAAACCGCCCTGCGCCGCGCCATGCGGGTGGAGCCGCTCGCCATCGACCACCCCCAGGCGCTGGGCGACCTGTTCATCCAGCGCCAGGAGCTTGGCGCAGCGGAGCATGTCTACCGGCGCGTCATCGCACTCAAGCCCGATCATCCGGAGGCGTTGAACGGGCTGGGCAGCGCCTGCCTGATGCAGAAGCGCTATGCGGCGGCCAAGCCCCATTACCACCGGGCCATGCTGCTGCGGCCCGATTATCCGAGCCCCCACAACAATATGGCCAATGCGCTGTGGGAACTGGGCGAGGCCGCCGCTGCCCGCACCCGCTATCGTCAGGCCATCGCGCTGAAGCCGGACCACCCCGACGCCTATGCCAATCTCGGCCATGCGCTCCGCACCCGGGCCAGGCGGTTCGCCGACTACCACGAAGCCGAAAAGGAGTGCCGGCGCGCCCTGCGTCTCGATCCGGGCAACCTTGCGGCCGGCAACAATCTCGGCATCGTGCATCTGTCCCGCAACGAGCTGAAGGCGGCGGAGCAGTGCTTCCGTCGGGTTCTGGCCCGCAGCGCGGAGAATGCGGATGCCCATTTCAACCTCTCGCTGACCCTGCTGAAGGCCGGCGCTCTCGCAGAGGGGTGGACGCATTACGAGTGGCGGTGGCGGACCGGGCAGCTTCCGTTGCCGAAGCTGTCCCAGCCACGCTGGCAGGGAGAGCCGTTGGACGGCCGCAGCATCCTCGTCTATGCCGAGCAGGGGCATGGCGACACGCTGCATTTCGCGCGCTATGTGCCGCTTCTTGCGGAGCGGACAGGGGCCGAGCGCGCCGGGCGGGTGATGCTGGTCGCCCAGCCGGGGCTGGTGCGGCTGCTGAAAGGCATGCCGGGGATCGCTTCGGTGCACGCTGTCAACGACCCGGTTCCGGAGTTCGACGTCCACACCCCGCTGCTGAGCCTGCCGGGCTTCTTCGGCACGACGCTGGACAGCATCCCGGCGCGGATTCCCTATCTCGCCCCTGCCCCCGCGGACGTGGAGACGTGGCAACGGCGGATTCCGGTCCATGGCGGGGTGCGGGTCGGCCTGGTGTGGGCCGGCGATCCGCGTCCCCATATGCTTCACGCCAACGCGACGGACCAGCGGCGCAGCATGACCCTGTCCCAACTGGCTCCTCTGGCCGCCGTGCCCGGCACGGTCTTCTTCAGCCTGCAGAAGGGAGCGGCCGGAACGCAGTCGCACACACCGCCCCGGGGCATGGCGGTGGTCGACCTGATGGACGAGGTCAATGATTTTGCCGATACGGCGGCCCTGATCTCCACCCTGGATCTCGTCATCTGCGTCGACACGTCGGTCGCCCATCTGGCGGGAGCGCTGGGCAAGCCGGTGTGGGTCCTGTCGCGCTTCGACGGATGCTGGCGCTGGTTGACCGGCCGCCAGACCACTCCCTGGTATCCAACCATGCGCCTGTTCCACCAGACCACACCGGGCGACTGGGCGCCGGTGGTCGAGACTGTCGCCGGCGCCCTGCGGGTTTTCGTCGACGAACAGCTTGGAGCGGACGTTCGGTAAGCCCCCTGCCGACGACCCGACCGCCGGCCGCCCGGTTGCATCCTCTCGGGGTTCCGTCCTCCGGGTCAGGCAGCGCCCTTCAGTCCGCCTGCGCCGACGGAACCCGCCCTGCCGAGGCGCTGCCGGCAAGCGCCAGGTCGCGGTAGGCGGCGGCGACGGCGCGCCAGGAGAAATGATCGACCACCCGGCGGCGGCCGCCCTCGCCCAGGCGGCGGCGCAGGGCCGGGTCCTGGGCCAGACGCGTCAGCGCGACGGCAAGCGCCGGCATGTCGTCGGCGTCCAGCATCAGGCCGGTCTCCTCCTCCACCACCAGATCGCGGTTGCCGGCGATGCGGGTAGCCACCACGGGCAGGCCGGCGGCCATCGCCTCCAGAACCACGTTTGGCATGCCCTCGTCGCGCGACGGGAAGACGAAGGCATCGGCGGCGCGATAAGCGGCGGGAAGCTCGTCACGCCCGAGCCAGCCGCGGAACGCCACCTGCGCCGACAGGCCGAGCCGGGCGGCCTGGACCTCCAGTTCCGGCCGGGCCGGGCCGTCGCCGACAATGGTGAGGTCGATGGCGCTCCGCGTTTCGAGCGGCAGGGAGGCGAGCGCCTCGAACAGCACGTCCAGCCCCTTCTGCCGCACCACACGGCCGACGAACAGCAGCGACAGGCGGTCGCCATCACTCCTGGTGTCGGCGGGCGAGAAGCGGGCGGCGTCGACGCCGTTGGGGATGATGGCGATGGGCTGGTCCGGGGCGAAACGGCGGGCCAGCTCGGCCAGCCCCTCGCTGTTGGCGACGACGGCCGAGGACCGGCGCCACAGCCAGCCGATCACCGGCCCGGCCAGCCGGTGATAGAGCGAGATGCCGTCATACTGGAAGCCGGGCACGTCGCCGCCGCGCAAGCTGACGACATAGGGCACGCCGGACAGCGCCTTCACCATCCAGGCCGCCGGACCGCAGGGCAGGCCGAAATAGGCGATGGTGGCGTCCGGGCGCCAGCGGGCGGCGATCCAGGGCGCCATGACCAGCGAACTGGCAAGGAAGGCCAGCATCTCCACCACAGAACTGCGGTCGCGGCGGCGGCGCAGGGTGGGAATGCGGCGGATCTCCACCCCGTCGGCCCGGCGTTCCACCCGCGGCAGATCGCCGAAGGCCGAGGTCAGCACCAGCACCTCCTCGCCCAATGCCGCCAGTTCGCGCGCGGTGTTGTCGGTGGCGTTGGCCGCCCCGCCGCCCAGCGGCGGAAATTCGTAATTGATCAGCAGAAACCGCGCCATGCCGCCCGCCACGCTCCCCGTTCGACGAGCGCCATTGATGCGGGGGGACGGGCGGCGATGCAAGCGGACAACCGCCCCGTCCTTTGCAGCACCGGTCATCTCTGCTACTGATCCCGCAGGTCCCTCGATGCCATCCGAAACCAGTTCCTCAACCGGGGCGATGCGGTCCTTCATGAACATCCAGCAAGCCTTCGCCACGGCTCTCGGGTTCCAGCAGAGCGGCCAAACCGGGGAGGCCGCCCGGCTGTATGGCGAGATCGTCGCCGCCGACCCGCTGTTCGCCCCTGCCGTCAACAATCTGGGTCTGCTGCGCGCCAATGCCGGCCACGATATGGAAGCGGTGGCGCTGTTCCGGCGCGCCTTGAGCCTGTCGCCGGACTTGCTGAACGGTTGGAACAACCTGGGGGCGCTGCTGGTCCGGCTCGGCCGGCCGGAGGAGGCGGTGCGGGCCTACCGCGCCGCGATCCGGCTGAAGCCCGACCAGCCGGCCGCCCTCAACGAGATGGGGATCCAGCTGGAGCGGCTGAAACGGCCCGAGGAAGCCTGCGACGCCTTCGCCCGCGCGGCGGCCCTGGCGCCCGGCGATGCCGAGATCGCCAACAACCACGGCGCCATGCTGCGCATGGCCCACCGGCTGGACGAGGCGGCGGCACGTTTCCGCCGCGCCATCGCGCTGAACCCTCACTATGCCGGGGCCTACAGCAACCTGGGCTCCACGGTGAAGGACAAGGGCGCCTTCTGGGAAGCTCTGCTGGCCTTCCGGCGGGCGACCCGGCTCGACCCGAATTTCGCCGGCGCCCATTGGAACGAAAGCCTGGTCCGGCTGCTGCTGGGCGATTTTGTCCAGGGCTGGCGCGGCTATGAATGGCGCTGGAAGCATGGCCGGCTGCCCTCGCCGCAGCGCAGCTTCGTCCAGCCGCGCTGGGACGGATCGCCGCTGCAGGGGCGGCGGCTGCTGGTCTATTGGGAGCAGGGCTTCGGCGACGTGCTGCAGTTCGTCCGGTATCTGCCGCTGCTGGCCCAGGCGGCCGGCTCCGACGGACAGCCGGTCTATCTGGAATGCCAGGGGCCGCTGATGCCGGTGCTGCGCAGCCTGTCCGGCACCATCGTCGTGGAGACCGGTAAACCGTTGCCCGACTTCGACGTCCAGATCCCGGTGCTGAGCCTGCCGGCGCTGTTCGGCACCCGGCTGGAAACCGTGCCGTCCCGCGTGCCCTACCTGTCGGCGGAGCCCGATCTGACGGCCCGCTGGGGCGAACGGCTGAAGGAGGTGGCAAAGGACGGGGGCCGGCTGAAGGTCGGCATCGTCTGGGCGGGGGCGCCCACCCACGGCAACGACCGCAACCGCTCCATCGGGCTCGCCCCCTTCGCACGTCTGGCCGCCATCCCCGGCGTCAGCCTCGTCTCCATCCAGAAGGGACCGACCGAGGGGCAGGCAGCGAACCCGCCCGGCGGCTTCCCCCTGCTGAACCTGTCGCCCGACATCAAGGACTTCGCCGACACCGCCGCCATCATGGCCGGCCTCGATCTGGTGGTCTGCGTCGACACCTCCGTCGCCCATCTCGCCGGTGCCCTCGGCGTCCCGGTCTGGGTGCTGGTCCCCTTCGCCCCCGACTGGCGCTGGATGCTCGACCGCGACGACAGCCCCTGGTATCCGACCATGCGGCTGTTCCGGCAGGACCGACCCGGCTCCTGGGACGGCGCCATGAACCGGCTGGAGCATGCGCTCCGCAGCCGCGCCGCCGCATAAGGATCAAAGTGCGGCGTAGGGTCCGTCGCGGTGGACCAACACCAGATCGACCTGCCACATCCGCTCGTCATTCGGACGGTAAAGCGGATCGACGATGTCCCAGACCTGGAACCCATAAGGCGCCATGGCGGCGATGATGCGGGGCAGGCGGGCATCCGGGCCGGCGACGGTCGCCTCGATCACGAAGACGGCGTCCGGCTGCATCAGGGTGGAGGCACCGGCCAGAACCTCCAGTTCCAGGCCGTCGACGTCGATCTTCACCAGCATCGGCCCGGTATAGCCGCGCTCGGCACACAGGCCGTCCAGCGAGATGGCGGGCACCGTGCGCAGGCCGGGCAGGGTGCTGTCCGGGGTCTCCCCCTCCAGAATGACGGAGGAATAGAGCCGGTCGTCGGACACCGCCAGCGGAACCGTGCCGTCCCGGCGGGCGACGGCGGCGATGTGGTATTCGGCACTGCGCAGTTGCCCGCACAGGGCCTGCAGGGCCGGCTCGTTCTCGGCCACCGGCTCGATCAGCACATGGTGGGCTTCGGGAAAGACCTCGTAGAGCGGCGGGGTGCCGGTCTGGGCGCCGACGTCGATCACCGTGGCGGGGGCGAACCCACGCGCGCGCAGAAGCGTCAGCGTCTTGTGCTTGCTCTGGCGGATCGCCGTCCGTTGCGACCGGATCAGCGCCAGCAGGGTCACCGCCATCGGGTCCGTCGGACTGACGCGCAGGATGGCGCGGTAGAACTCCTCCGCCCGTTCCAGGTCGCCGGATAGATGGACATCGAAAGCGATCTTGAGGCCGTCGGCGATGCTCACGGCGTAGCTGTCTCCCGGACTGGCGACCGCCCGGGCTTCGCGCGGCGGCGACTGTATGGCTGATTATAAAAGTGCCGCGCCGGACGGACCGGCGCGGCACAGTTTCGGCTGGAACCCTTTCCCGGGTCCATAGCAACAGTTGATGATATTTGCCCGTTTGTTCAAGCGCGTTCTTCGGAAACGGTCAGGTTTCCGCTTCGCCGGCCATGCATTTTCCGCAAGCCGGTGCCTGCGCGCTTTTTCCGGGCACCGCCCCGGCCCGAAAGCGGGGATGCGCGGGACCGCCGGCCGCGACTCGAGATGGCCGGCGGAAGGGACGGGAGGCTCCGCTTGCCAGCGGCGGGGATGCCATGGGATGAAGCCACGCCCCCTTTCGCCGACCGGTCCGCCCATGCCACGTCCAGCCTCCGACGCCGCCCTTCAGGCCACCCTCCAGGCCGCACTCGACGCCGAACGGGCGGGGAACCGCGAGACCGCAAGGACGCTCTGCCTCCGGCTGCTGGAGCAGGGTCCCACCGGCCGGCAGGCGCCGGCGGCGCACGACGCGCTCGCCAGAATTCTGGTCGGCCAGGACATGGCGGCGGCGGCCGACCATGCGCTCGCCGCCTGGCGGCTGACGCCCCAGGATCCGACCCGCCGGTCCAACCTGTGGCAGTTGCTGACCCATCTGGGAGAGGCCGGAGAGGTCGCCCGTTTCCAGGGGCGGGAGGACTGCGTCGGGCTGGTGGCGCTGGGCAACGCACTGCGCCGCGACGGGCAGGCGCTGCGGGCGGAGCGGGCCTATCGCCGGGCGCTGGATCTCTATCCCGAGGTGTCCTTCACGCTGAGCCGGCTGGCCTGCCTGTGCGCCGAACAGCACCGGCTGGAAGAGGCCGACGCCCTGTTCGCCCAAGCGGCCGAACGCCATGGCGGGCGCGACGCCGTCACCCGCACCGACCCGGCCTTCCTGCAGGCCCTGCGCGAGGCCCCGCCGCCCGCCGGCATCCGCGCCACCATTCAGGAAGGCACCGGGGCCGCCGCCCGGCCGCTGGTGGTCTATGCCTGCTGCGACGCGGTCTATGCGCGCAAGTTCCTGCCGACCATGGTGCGCTCCATCGCCGAGGACAGCGGGCTCGACTGCGCCATCGCCCTGCATCTGGTCAATCCCGATGCGGAGGCCGAGGCGACGGTGGCCGCCCTGGCCGCCGCCCACGGCGCCGACCGCTTCATCATCCTGCGCGAGACCATCGACCTGTCGCCGCTGGGCGACAATGCCAAGACCTATTACGCCTGCAGCCGTTTCCTGGTGCTGCCCGACCTGCTGATCCGCTGGCAGCGGCCGGTGCTGATGCTGGACGTCGACCTGCTGGCGATCCGCGACCTGAACCCGCTGCTGGCGACCTCCGCCCGTTCCGACCTGGGCATGATGAGCCATGCGCTGAAGCGGCTGGACATCTGGAGCCTGCTCTACGCCGACGTGCTGCACATCCGGCCGACCACGGGGGCGCTGCGCTTCCTCGACCTGACCCGGCGCTACATCCGCCATTTCCTCGACCGCGGCCTGCCCGTCTGGTTCCTCGACCAGGCGGCGCTCGCCGCCGTGCATCTGGCCGGCTTCACGGCGGAGGCCGCACCGCGCCTGACCGTCTATCCGGCCGACATCCACAGCAGCACGGTGATGGTCGACGGCGAGGGCCGGTACTGGACCGACGACAGCGCCTATTTCTATTCGGTCCGCGCCACCGGCGGCGGCCAGCACGCGGTGCACCGGCTGAAGCGCCGGGCCGGAACCACGGCGGACGTGAAGCAGGGATGATGTCCGCCGCGTCCGAATTCCCTCACCGGATCCAGCCCATCGCCCGGAAGCGGTCGAGCCTGTCGCTCACCAACCGGGGATGGCGGTCGACCGGGACGACCTCGTAATCCTCGCGGGCGCCGGGCGCGCCATCGGGGATGGCGCTGCCGCTGCTGAGGAAACTGGCGACATCGGCCATCTTCCGCTCGCCGAAGGACTGGGCATGTTCCTGGTGGGCGTAGGCGTTGAGCTTGGCGGCGAAGCGCTCCAGGTCGCCCATCCAGCTGAAATGCCAGCCGGCGTCGCGGATGACGTGGCCGATGTCCTGCTTGGCGAGGTAACGCACGGCATTGGCCCCGGTCTGGCGGATGAAGCGGAAGGGAGCGGCCCCGGCCGCGCGCCAGTTGCGGGCGAAGCGGTAGTTCAGGCGGTAGAAGAACAGGTCGAGTTCGGCGGTGAAGACGGTGTCGAAAGCCGGCCCGCCGCCGCGCAGCCGCTCCACGACCTCGCGCCGCAGGATTTCGTCGGCGTCGGAGACGATGACCATGTCATCGTCGCGGCAGCCGTCCAGCCCGCGCAGAATGGCGTCGCGCTGGTAGGCCTCCCGCTGCCAGGAGAAGGTGCCGACGAGTTCATCCACCACGACGTAGCGGATCTTGTCCATATAGGGGCGGAACCGCTCGTGATGGTCGCCGAAGGTCAGCGCCTTCGGCTCGCCGGAATGGGTGTGGGTCGCCTCCACCACCACGAAGCCGTCGACCACCTCATACAATTCGGCCAGACGGATCTCCAGGATCTCGGCCTCGTTGAAGTAGGTGCAGCAGTCGAAGATCCGCCGCGCCGCCGGAAGGGCCGGAACGGCCGGCGCCGTTTCGGCGAAGGGGTTGTCGGGAGGGGGGGACAGGGGGCTGCGGCCGAGGGCCTCGGTATAGCCGACGAGGGCGCGCAGGCCGAGCAGGGTGGTCCAACGCTGGGTGCGCGTCCAATGGTCGATGCCGGGCGCCTCCAGTAGGCGCTCCATCGTCGCCGACAGGCTGTCGAACGCGGCACGCGCCGCGGCATGGGCGTTCATGTCGTAGACATAAGCGTAGCCGAAGCCCCTCAGGCTCGCCAGAAGCGGCTCGACCGCGAGGTGTTGCTGTGCCTGCGCCTTGTGCTCCAGACCGGCAAGGCTGTTCCACAGCTCGAAGCCCCGGCTGTGGGCCTCCAGGGCGTCGTGGTAGAGATGCTCCTCCTGCAGCAGCGTTCCCAGCCAATGCATCGCGGCCGAGGCCGCCTGCCGGCGCGCATGCGGCCGGCCGTCGCCCTGCCAACCTTCCGCCCGAAGCGTCAGCCTGCGGCAATGGGCCAGGGCCTCCGCCCGGCCGGCCGGGCACAGCCGGTCGAGCGCACCGAGAAGAAGACCGGCCGGCTGGTCCCGACCGAGCCGCTCGGCAAGTGCGCGGATGCCCGCCTGCAAGGCGGCGTCGCGCAGCAGGTCGGCCTTTGCCGTTCCCGGAGCGAGCAGCAGGCCCCGGGCAATCAGCATGGCCGCCGCCGCCCCGTCACCATCGGCACCACGTTCGATCTGTCCGGCGAGAAGAAGCACCTGGGGAAGTGCCGGAGCGAGGACCAGCATCATGCGGCAGGCGTGTCTGGCGTCGCCGATGCGCCCGCCATTCGCATCCTCCACGGCGCGCTGGAGGATCATGGAGACCAGGATGTCGCAGTTGGTGCGGAAGGAATCGCACGGCGCGCCGTATTCCGCCAGAGGGACAAAGCACCAGAGCGCCTCCAAGAGCCGGCCGGCCCTGTAGGCGTTGCTTCCCTTCACGAAAAGGCCGGTCAGCACCGCCGCCGACAAGGCGCGCGCGTCGGCGTTCGCAGGATCCCGCTGCAGGAGACGCAGCATTCCTTCCATGGCATGCCAGGGACGTCCCGCTTCGGCGTCGGTACGGGCCTGAAGGAGGCTGGGGTCTGTCATGCGGCGGGTCCTGAACGGAATGGCTGGGAAGGGCGATCAGGGAGCCGGCCAGCCTTCGGCCACCGTGACGCTTGCACCAGGTCAGGTCGGAGAGCGGCCGGGTCCGGTGCCTATGCCATGGCGAAGCAGGGGCTGACAAGCGCCGGAGCCGTGGATCACCACCATCCGCTCCACTCCCCAACGCCGGCCTTGGGCCAAGCTTTAGGGCGGGCTTCGGGTCGGGCAAGCGCGATGCATTTATATATCATGATTTCATGCTTCTTCTTCATGACGTGAAACCACTTCCATCTTTCCTGTTCTTCCGTGTAAATCCGCAAAGCTCCCGCTCGGGTCAGCCCGCTTTCCATCCTCTGCTACCGGGAACCACCGCATGGCTCGGATCATCAGTTTCGCCTCCACCAAGGGCGGCGTCGGCAAGACCAGTCTGGTCATGGCGCTCACCTCCGAACTGCGCCGGCGCGAGGCGAGCGTGCTTCTGCTCGACTGCGACCCCAACCGGCATCTGGCCGAATGGGCGCGGCGGCGCAACGATGCCGGCGTGCGGGTGCTGGAGGAGATCACGGAGTCGAACGTCCGCCAGACGGTGCAGGAGAATGCGCCGCGCTTCGACTACACGCTGATCGATCTTGCGGGCTTCGGTAACCTGACCATGCTCTATGCCTTCTCGGTCAGCGACGGGGTGCTGATCCCGACCCAGCAATCCTTCATGGACGTGAAGGAGACGGTGCGCACCTTCAAGGTGGTGGCGGATTCCGTCGGCGTGCTGAAGCACACCCCGGCCTCCAGCGTGGTGATCGTCCGTACCCAGGCGGCCATCGAATCCCGCGTCGACCGCCATGCCCGCGGCCTGCTGGACGAACATGGCGTCCCGGCCTTCCGCACCGAGCTGATCGAGCGCTCGCTGCTGAAGGAGATGACTTACACCGGCCATGGTCCGGGCGAGGTCAATCCGAACAGCAACGCCGACCTGAACGTCCGCTCCCTGACCGACGAGTTCGTCGCCTTCCTCGAAGCCTCCCCGGCCAACCCGCTGATCCCGCGGGGGTAAGGCGGGCAGGGCTTCATGGCATGGGATCATGATTTCTGAGCAAGATCTTTTATCATGATTTCATGAAAAGAAGTCCAGCCAACCTGCCGCAGGCTCCCGACCGGCGAAGGGCTTGCACGCCCGAAAACGCCTGGGCATCCTCTTTTCCAACCAGGAGGATGCTTCCGGCATGGATCCCATCATCACGTCGGTCATCGCCGCCGCCAGCGGTATCGCGGGGATAGCAGGCAGCGGCTTCGTCACCGCGGCCGGCGAGGACGCCTATAAGCGGCTGAAGGCGGTGATCCGCCGCCGCTTCACCACCGCCGAGCCTGCTTTGCTGGAGTTGGAGGCCGCTCCCGCGAGCGAGGCTCCCCGCCTGGCCCTGGCCGACCGCCTGACGGAGGCGGGTGCCGCGGGCGACGAGGAGTTGCGCCAGACCGCGCAGGCCCTGCTGGCCGCCTTGCTGGCCCTGCGCGACCAGCCGCAACCGCCGCCCCTGCTCGACTTCGACAGGCTGGTCGCCGCCCAGCGTTTCGAAATCTCCGACGTGAAGGCCGCCGGCACCGTGCTGCGGGCGAAGGACGCCCGCTTCGAGGGCGAGTTCGTCTTCCGCGGTGTCCAGCAGAGCGGGGGCCAGCCGTCCCATGGAGAACCGGAAAAACACTGACGGCGGCGCCGGGCATTCCGTGCAGCCCGTCGCCGCCGCCAGCACACAGCACACCGGGGTCTCGGCCGGGACCTTCACCGCCGGAACCGTCCACGTCTATCAGGGCGCTCCACCGGCGGAGGGCGGGGCGACGGCCGGTCCCCGCTGCAACGTCCCGGTGCTCTATGACCGCCCCTTCATCGGGCGCGCCGACCTGCTGACCGCCATCGCCGAAACGCTCGACGACCCGCTGCGCCCGTCGGTGGTGGCTCTGCACGGCCCGCCGGGGGTCGGCAAGACGGAGTTGGCGCATGAATATGCCCGGCGCCATGCCAAACGCTATCCCGCCGGCTGCTTCACCCTGGATGCCGGCGGCGACACGCCGGTGAAGCTGGCGGAGATCGGCCAACTGCTGTTCGGGCCGGAGCCGTTCCGCGACCTGTCGATGGTCGATCGATGCAAGGCCGCCTTTCACCGACTGACCCGATCCGCCGTCCTGCTGGTCTATGACAATGTCCGCTCGGCGGACGCGATCCGGCCCTGGCTACCGCCCCACGGCACCCCCTGCCATGTGGTCATGACCAGCGTGCTCGATCTGTGGGACGGCCTGTGTCCGGCCTTCCCGGTGGAATTGCTGGACCGGGACGACAGCGTCGCACTGGTCGCCTCCATCGCCGGCGAGGATGCCTGCCGCGACGATGACCTGCCGCTGGTCGATTGGGCCGGCGGTCTGCCGGTCCAGCTTGTGCCGGCTGCTGCCGCCCTGAAACGCGCCCGCCGCCGTGGCCGGGCCGGGGCCGCCAAGCTGCGCCTGGAGCCGGAAACCCAGAACAGCTTCCGGCCGGTCTACGAGTTGCTGCCACCGGACTCCCGCCTGATCCTGCAGACCGCCGCCCTGCGCAACGGCATGGCCCTGATGGCCGACGATCTCCGGCAGGACATGACGGACGCGACCGGCTGGGACGAGGACAGCTTCGACCGCCATCTGGACGCCTGCCTGGATCTGCATCTGCTGGAAAGCGGTGGTGAGACGCTGCGGATGCATCAGCTGATCGCCGCCTTCCTGCGCGACCAACCAGCCCCGGACGGTCATGGCGAAACGCTGACGAGGATCCGGCAGGCGCAGTGGAGGCAACTGGCGGACAGCGCCGATGCCTTTGCCGATGCCCCCAACCGGATGGAGTTGGCGGCGGGCATGCAGGGCTTCCTGACGGATCCCGCGCTATGGGATGGCTGTGGCGTCACTGGTTCGGCACGGGACTACCGGGCTGTCTACCGCGCCATTTCAGAAACCGGCCAATTCGGAATTGCACAACTTTGGGCCGAACGATCGATCCACGCCGTCGAACAGGAGGGGGCGGAAGAGGGCGTCGATCACGGGAGCCTCAGCGTCAGCCTGCATCAGAATTCGGAATTGCACAACTTTGGGCCGAACGATCGATCCACGCCGTCGAACAGGAGGGGGCGGAAGAGGGCGTCGATC
>NZ_VTTK01000050.1:32640-33061 GCF_008365135.1 Azospirillum sp. Sh1
TCACCAGAGCCTCGGCGTCAGCCTGCATGAGATCGGCAACTGTCTGTTCAACCAAGGCCGCTTCGCCAAAGCGCAGCCCTGGTTCGAGAAGGCGGTCGACGCCAAGCAGAAGGGTGACATCCACCAACGCATCAATCACCGGAGCCTCGGCGTCAGCCTGCATCAGATCGGCAACTGTCTGTTCAACCAAGGCAGCTTCGCCGACGCGCAGCCCTGGTTCGTGAAGGCGGTCGACGCCAAACAAAAGGGTGACATCCACGGACGCATCAATCACCAGGATCTCGGCGTCAGCCTGCATCAGATCGGCAACTGCCTGTATCGCCAAGGCAGCTTCGCCGACGCGCAGCCCTGGTTCGTGAAGGCGGTCGACGCCGAGCAGAAGGGTGACATCCACGGACGCATCAATCACCAGGACCTCGGC
>NZ_VTTK01000050.1:33158-39925 GCF_008365135.1 Azospirillum sp. Sh1
CGTGAAGGCGGTCGACGCCGAGCAGAAGGGTGACATCCACGGACGCATCAATCACCAGGACCTCGGCGTCAGCCTGCATGAGATCGGCAACTGCCTGTATCGCCAAGGCAGCTTCGCCGACGCTCAGCCCTGGTTCGTGAAGGCGGTCGACGCCGAGCAGAAGGGTGACATCCACGGACGCATCAATCACCAGGACCTCGGCGTCAGCCTGCATCAGATTGGCATTTGCCTGTGCAGCCAAGGCCGCTTCGCCGACGCTCAGCCCTGGTTCGAAAAGGCGGTCGACGCCAAGCAGAAGGGTGACATCCACGGACGCATCAATCACCAGGACCTCGGCGTCAGCCTGCATGAGATCGGCAACTGCCTGTATCGCCAAGGCAGCTTCGCCGACGCGCAGCCCTGGTTCGTGAAGGCGGTCGACGCCAAGCAGAAGGGTGACATCCACGGACGCATCAATCACCAGGACCTCAGCGTCAGCCTGCATGAGATCGGCAACTGCCTGTATCGCCAAGGCTGCTTCGCCGACGCTCAGCCCTGGTTCGAAAAGGCGGTCGACGCCGAGCAGAAGGGTGACATCCACGGACACATCAATCACCAGAGCCTCGGCGTCAGCCTGGAAGCTGTCGGCCATTGCCTGTCCCAATTGGGCCGGCAGAAAGAGGCGGGGCAGTGGTTCGAGCAAGCGAAGGAGCTGGAGCCAAATTGAGTGGAGCGGTCGTCTGGACCGTTCTGATCGGGAAGTCGCGCCGACTGGGGTGCCCCTTCGCATGCTGGTGCCGGCCAGAGGCTACCCATTGGACATGCCCTATTTTCATGTTTATTAATCATGAAAATAGGGCATGAATATTTTAAATAACTTCTTACAGAAGGGATGGAGCGATGCTTTTCCCCGCACATCTGTCCCTCCGCCACACCCTCCTCAAGGCCGAAATGGACAGGTACGCAAGGGCCAACTCAAAGTGCCAGCGGCCCAAGGGTGACGGAGGCACACGAGAGCCCCGGCCACATCAAAATATCATTTCATGATTTATTTTTCCGATACCGTGCCATGGCTTTATCTCATCAGACACTCGGCCACGCGGATTGAACCACCCCCGGATCGCCCCGCCGACCGCGCACATCATCTCATGCCCTTATTTCATGACATTTCTCCAACACATCCCCCCCTCCATCCCCCCTGTGGTTCCCGCGCCACGCCGGCCGGCTTTCCGTCTTGGCACGCTTCGCACCCGCCACATGTCGCAAAGACAGGACAGCAAGTCATGATATTGCTTCATGGCTTATCCAGCCGGCCCATGCCGGTGCCGTCCTGACCGGAGTGCCCATGTCGACCGAAAGCCCCGCCAAGCCCCCCTTGAAGCCTGCGGCCAAGCCGGCCCGTCCTCCGCTGGGCGGGATCGGGATCGGCGGGCTGGGGGCGGACGATGTCGACCCGATCCGACAGTACGGATTGAGCAAGGGGTTTCTGCCGACCGAGACGGAACCGCCCGCCGCGCCGCAGCCCACCCTTTCCCAACCCGTCCCGCAATCCCAGCCCCAGCCGGCGCCCACCATCGTCCGTCCGGCGCCGACCCGGCCGTGGCAGGCGATGCTGCCGGACTATCTGGTGGAGGAGTTGCGGCAGGCCGCCGCACGCGAAGGCACCGCCCAGAAGGTGATCGTGCTGAAGGCCCTGCGGCAGGCCGGCTTCCGGATCGACGACATCGACCTGCAGGACCTGCGGCGGCGCTGAGCCCGTCCCAGGAAACGCACAAGTGCGGCCGAAGGGACGGTTTGACTCTCCTTAAGGAGCCGTCTATGCCCTACCCGCGCTCTGCTCCTGCTCCAAACCGATTGCAGACCACCAGCGACGACGAGAGATGAAGGCAAACATCACCCAGGCCGCCCCGGCGCCATCCTCCCCGGCAGCCTCGCCCCTTCAGGCCTCGCCCCGTCCGGTGTCTGCCGTCCCGACACCTGCTCCGGCACCTGCCCAACCCCAGGGTTCCCACGGCCTCAGCATCGACATGCTGGAACGGATGCTGGAGCAGCAGCCCAACGACCCCAATGTGTGGAGCGCGCTGGGCGCCCTGCTGCGGCAGGCCGGCAAGCCGGAGGCGGCGATCGCCTGCCAGCGGCGCGCGCTGGAGTTCGACCAGCGCCATGTCGGCGCCTGGACCAATCTGGGCAACGTGCTGGGCGACGTGGAACGCTATGACGAGGCCATCGCCGCGCAGGAGCATGCGGTGGTGCTGTCGGGCGGCAATGCCAGCCTGCTGTCCAACCTGGTGGTGGCGCTGCGCCACGGCTGCCGGTTCAACCGTGCGCTGGAGATCCTGGACGTCGCCCTGCGCGCCAAGCCCAACGATCCGTCGCTGCTGTGGGACCGCGCCCTGACGCTGCTGCAGGTCGGCCGCTATGCCGAGGGCTTCCGCGACTACGACTCCCGCCTGTCGCTGCCCGCCTATCAGAACCGCATCGCCGAAGGGCCGATGTGGGACGGCGGGCCGCTGAACGGCAAGACCATCCTGCTGACCACCGAACAGGGCTTCGGCGACGTGCTGCTGACCGCGCGCTATGTGCCGATGGTCAAGGCGCGCGGCGGCCGGGTCCTGATGGAATGCCATCCGGAACTGCAGCGGCTGCTGTCCGGGCTGGAGGGCATCGACGGTTTCGTCCGCGCCGGCACCGCCTACCCGGCCTACGACGTCCATTGCCCGCTGATGAGCCTGCCGCACCGGCTGGGCACGACCATCGAGACGGTGCCGCCGCCCACCCGCCTGACCGTTCCGGCCGAAGCGCGCGAGAAGGCCGCCCGGCTGGTGCCCGGCAATGACGGCACGGTCAAGGTCGGCATCATCTGGTCCGGCCGCGTCACCTTCAAGGACAACGCGCGCCGCGCCACCACGCTCAGCCGCTTCCTGCGCTTCCTCGACGTGCCGAAGGTCCGGTTCTACAGCATCCAGAAGGGACCGCCGGAGGCGGAGCTGGCGACGCTCGGCACCTCGACCCTCATCACGCCGCTGGGGCCGCATTTCAACGACTTCGCCGACACCGCGGCCGTGCTGGAACGGCTCGATCTGGTGATCATGACCGACAGCTCGGTGGCGCATCTCGCCGGCTCGCTCGGCCGCCCGGTGTGGAACCTGCTGCAGTTCATGCCCTACTGGGTTTATGGCGATAAGGGCGACACCACCCCCTGGTATCCGTCGATGCGCCTGTTCCGCCAGACCACGCCCGGCGACTGGGACAGCGTGTTCGCCGCCGCCGAACAGGCCCTGCGTCAGGTGGTGGCGCTCAGGACCTGACGGCGGGGCTGTGGTGATGCGGGTCGCTTGAGGCCTTCCTCAGGACGCCGCATCACGGTCCGCCGGTCCACCTGCGCCATGGCTTGTTGGATAAGGCCCGGCCACTCAGCGGCCGGGCGGCAGGAAGCTGAGGTCGCAGGCCCAGACCCGCTCGCCGCCGCGGTCGGCGATGTCGCGCACCACGCCGGCCTTGGCGAGCTGCTCCACCAGCAGATGCACCCCGCGCAGCGACAGGCCGCAACGCCCCTTCAGCTCGCCCGCCACCCGGCTGATGGTGAAGGCCGGACGGTCGTGCAGCCAGTCGAGCACGTCGGGCAGCCGCGAGCTGCTGCGCCGCGGCGTGGCGGCCAGCCGCGCCTCCCAATGCTCCTGCAGCAGATCGAGCTGGCGCAGCCGTTCCAACTCATGCGCCACCAGGTCGGGAATGCTGTCGAGGACCCAGCGCGTCCAGGCGCCCTCGGTCCCGGCCAGGGCGAGCCGGTAGCCGATGACGTCGCGGGCGAACGCCGCCGTCAGCGGTGGTCCGGCATGATGCAGCCGGCAGGCGCTGCGGACCAGATCGGGGGCGGCGAGCCACACCACCACGCTCCACCACGAGGTCGGCGGCCGTTCCGCCGCGACCGCAGCGCGCAGGGCGACGCTTTCGGCATCATCGTCCGGACCGCGGCGCTGCGGTGCTCCCGGGTCGGGCCGCAGCGCCAGGGCGCGGATCGCCGCCGCCGCGCCGAGCAGGCCGGGGGCGGCATCCAGGGCCTCGGCCACCGCCTCCAGCGCCGGACCGGCATCGGCGGCGCGGGCCTCGCCGAGCCCGGCCGGACGGCCGCCTTGGGCGACACTCCAGCGCCGGTGCAGCTCGTCCAGCCAGGGCCGGGTCCACGGCGTCAGCGGCGGCGAAACGGCACCGCTCCCGTCGCCTTCCACGTCCTCCGGGTCCTCACCGCCCCCGAGGTCGACCGCCTCCAGGGCGGCGATCGAGGCGCGCACCGCGGCCACGACGTCCCCCGGGTCCGCCTCCCCGGCCGCGGCCGCCGCGGGCCGGACGGGGGCGCGCTCCGGCGGCAGGGCGCCGGTCAGGCCGGCCGGCAGCTGGGCAAACAGCGGCACCAGCAGGGCGGCGCGGGCGGCCTCGCCCTGGGCGTGCTCCGGGGCGGCCAGGGCGCGCTGAAAGTCGTGGGCGTCGAGGCGGTGGCCGTCGAGCCGGATCACGGCGGCGGCCGAGCGGCGGGCGGCATCGGCGGCGAGGCGCCGGCGCCGCGCCGGGTCGGCGAGAGCCTGGTCGAGGCGGCCGAGCGCGCGTTCGGCGGCGAGCAGGGCGGGGAGAAGGGAGAGGAGGATCATCGCGGCTCCGGGAAAGCCGCGCCAGGATAGCCTATTGCAGCGATCTTTCCTAACTGCACCGACATCGGGAAGCGGGCGAGCCTTGCCCTGCATGGGGTTGCGCGTCCGGCCATCTCGGCCGGCGCTTACCGGCCGACCGTCTGGTTTGGCGTCTTGTCTCGCTGCCTGCGGAGAGGATTGGGGGCAGGCGTGGCGGCCGAATTTTTTCCGCTGGGTATCAACCGGATGGTTACAGTCATGCGGTAGACCTGAAAACAGGGTATTCTGGCGCAGCCGGCCGGATGGGGTTGCCTTGCCCTGCCGGCTGGGAAGCCATCGGACACAGGAAACAGGCACCCATGGCCCTCATCGGCTACGCACGAGTCTCCACCGAGGACCAGTCGACCGAGGCGCAGTTCCTCGGCCTGAAGGCATTCGGCTGCACCGAGGTCTTTCGGGAGAACGCCTCAGGCGCCGACCGCGAGCGGCCGCAGCTCAAGGCGGTGCTGAACCGGGTCCGCAAGGGCGACACTCTGGTGGTGGTGCGCATCGACCGCCTGGCACGCTCGCTTTCCCATCTTCTCGATGTGATCGACGGCCTGGAACGCAAGGGAGCGGCCTTCAAATCGCTCGGTGACCCGATCGACACCGGTAGCCCGCAGGGCAAGTTCACCCTGCAGATCCTCGGCGCCGTAGCCGAGTTCGAGCGCTCGCTGATCCGCGAGCGGACGAAGGCCGGCGTGAGGGCCGCCAAGGCGATCGGCAAGCAGCCGGGCAATCCGGGACTGATCGCCAAGGACCCGCTCGCCCGGCGCCGGGTGGCCCGCGCCCGGGACGACCGCCTCAGCGAGCGGGTCGCTGCGGGCGCCGGGGAGTTCCTGCCGGTCGTCGAACGGCTGCGGCCGGCGCACCCGTGGGACCGCGTCGTCGACGTGCTCAACACGGCGGTGAAGAAGCGCCCGGGCGACAACCCGGCGCCCTGGACGCGCGACGCGCTGATCCGGGCCGTCCGTCGCCTGGTCGGCGACGGCTTGGCCGATCCCAGCCTGCTGAAGGCGGCGCCGCGCCGCTCCAAGAAGGCGGTGGTGCAGGACAGGCGCTTGGTGGAATTGGTCGCCACCATCCACAACGCGACCGATGGGGAGAAGCCGACGCTCGCCCGCATCGGCCGCCAGTTGGAGCGTCAGGGCATCCCAACCAAAACCGGCGCCCGGACCTGGGCGCCATCGAGCGTCAAAGCCCTCCTCGACCGGGCCCGAGAGCAGGGCTTGCTTCACCCTTCCGAGGACAAGACTGTGAAGCCACGCGTAGCCGGGACGGCGGTTCAGCCCCGACCGCAAGGGCCGGGCTGAACGTCGATGGACTGCAGGACAGATTGCCGGGGGAGCCGTCCTGCGCTCGATCGGGTTGAAGGAAGGCTTAGGCGGCCTTGGCGACGCTGCGGGCCAGGGCCCGGCGCTCGATGCTGGCGGCGAACAGCGGGGTTTCGCGGCTGTTGTGGTCGCCGCCGTCGCGTTGACGGGCGGCCGCGGCGTCATCGAACGGCGTGCCGTGCTTGTCGATGAAATCGAGGAATTCCTGGGTCGGGTGGGCGACCACGCTGTTGGTGTACTTGCAGCTCTTATCGTCGATCTTCTCGACGCTGAGGGTCCAGATGACCTGGACACGCGTGCGGCCGTTCGGGGTGAAGGCGTCCGAGGTCGAGACCATCTTGCACAGGCTCGGGGTGGCGACCTCGGCAACATAGTGCTGGACCATCAAGGTCCGACCGATCATCTCCACATTGATCGACATGCGCTTGCCGTCGTCGGTCGTGGTCGAGCCGGCCGAGATGTGGTCGGGCGGGCAGCAGCGCTGGTACTCGGCTTCCGGCAGATTGAACAGCCAGTCGGCGATGTCAACCTGCTCGATCGGCAGGTTGATGACCGCCGAGAAGGCGGACTTGGAGAGTTGCTTTTCGCTGATGATGATGTCCGACATGCTTGGCTCCCATTGGCGCTGGGCGCGCCGCGAACCTTCACGACGCTTATCCGGCTCACCCGGACCGACGCCTCGCGCCGGCCGTTGCGGATGAGTTCCAAATATCCGGACTTATGTAGCATCCGCCACTATGGCCGGCGGGTGAGCTGGCCTGGTGAGCACAAATCATGAACTTGATGATTC
>NZ_VTTK01000051.1:0-39354 GCF_008365135.1 Azospirillum sp. Sh1
TGGCTGTGTCTGCCGTGCAGCTGCAATCCATTCAAAAATCCCGGACAGCAGTGCGCCTTCGCGGGAATGACGGCCGAGTTCCGTGATCCGCTGGTTTCCAGCCCCCCGATCACCCCACCGAACTGGCGAACAGGAAGTTCTCCGCCGTCAGGCTGTTGCGGTCGACGCCCATCAGCTTGATGGAGTTGAATGTACCGAGTTCGATCGACATGTCGGCACCGCTCTGCGCCGAGTGGGTCAGCACGTCGTTCAGGCTGGAGAAGCCGGAGATGCTGCGGAGGTCGATCACATCGCCGCCGGTGCCGGCCTGGAAGTCGCCGATGCAGTCCCAGCCGTCGCCGGGATTCTGGACGAAGGTGTCCCGTCCGGCGCCGCCGACCATGTAGTCGTTGCCGCCATTGCCGGTGATGGTGTCGTTGCCGCTGCCGCCGGCCAGGAATTCGCCGGCCGAGGTGCCGGTGATGGTCTGGCCCGGAGTGCCGCCCGTGGAACCGCCCGTGCCGCCCCCCGTGGAACCGCCAACCGTCGCGAAGGAGAAGTTGGCGGCGGTCAGGCTGCTGCGGGTGACGTTGGCCAGGATGGCGCTGTTGCCGTTGTCGAACCGGACGACGGTGTTGGCACCGTCCTGAACGGTGACGGCCATGACCGAGGCGAAATCCTTCAGCCCGCTCCAGCCGGCGACATTCAGCACGTCGCCGCCGCTGCCGGCCTGGAAGTCGCCGATGTAATCCCAGCCGTCGCCCGGCTTGAAGACGAAGGTGTCGCTGCCGGCACCGCCGACCATGTAGTCGTTGCCGGCGTTGCTGATGATGGTGTCGTTGCCGCTGCCGCCGGCCAGATAGTCGCGGGCGTCGGTGCCGGTCAGGGTCAGCCCGGCCGTCCCCCCCGTACCGCCACCGGTGCCGCCACCGGTATCGCCGCCGCCGGTGGAGCCGCCGGAGCCGGCCTGCCCAAGCGTGATGGTGTTGCCCGACAGGCTGATGTCCGATGCGGCAAAGCTGCCGGCGATGCGCAGGGTCATGTCGGACCCGGCGGTCTGGTCGAGCCCGACATGGACCAGGGTGACGCCGTTCACCGTCTCCGCCTGGACCTGCCCGGCCTGCAGCGCGCTGCCGGTGCCGGACCCGACGCTGCCGGACAGCGACGCCCCGGCGATGGCGAAGGCGTCGCCGGTCACCGCACCGGTGATGCTGGTGAAACCGTTGGCCTGGGCCGCCGTCATCATCACCGTATGGCGCTTGCTGCCGGTCAGGGCCAGCGTTTCGACGCTGGTCAGCGTCATGCCGCTGATGTCGATCTTCGGCGAGGCGACGTCGGTGTAATATTCCAGATCGTAGCCGTTGTAGCTGGTCAGGTTGTCGGACCGCAGTTCCAGCGTGTCGGTGCCGGTGCCGCCGTCGAAGCTGACGGTGCCGGCGTCATACTGGCTGACCACGATGTAGCGGTCGTTGCCGCCCTCGCCATAGAGGGTGTCGGCCTGGGTCTGGGCGTAGCTCCCGGAACTGACGATGCCGGCCAGGATGGTGTCGTCGCCGTCGCCGCCATGGATGGTGTCGCGTTCCCAGTCGCCCTTCATCAGGTCGTTGCCGGCATCGCCATAGAGCAGGTCGGCACCGCCGCCGCCGGCCATCGTGTCGTTGCCGATGCCGCCGTGAAGCTCGTCATTGTCGGCGCGGCCGTACATCAGGTCGGTGCCGCCGCCGCCGAAGATGGTGTCGTTGCCGTCGCCAGCCTCCAACGTGTCGTTGCCGGCCCCGCCATACTCGACGTCGTTGCCGCCATGGCCCCAGAACCACACCGCGCTGTCGCCGGCGGTCAGGCTGTCGGCATATTCGGAGCCGACCCAGCGCTGGATGTCGACGAAGGTATCGCCGGCCGCCTCGCCGGTGTTGTTGGCGCCGTTGGTCAGGTCCAGGGTGATGCCGGTGGTGGCGTTCTCGTAGGTGACGATGGTGAAGCCGTTGCCGCCGACATAATGGTCGCCGCCCAGCCCGCCGTTCAGCGTGTCGCCGGCCGACTGGCCGCTGTTGCCGCCGCCGACCAGCGTGTCGTTGCCGATGCCGCCGATCAGGCTGTCGTTGCCGGTGCCGCCGACGATGCTGTCGTTGCCGGCCAGCCCATTGATGGTGTTGCCGCCATTGTCGCCGATCAGCGTGTCGTTGCCGCTGGTCGCCGTGCCGCTGTAGGCCAGAGTATGCGGCCAGGCCTCCGCCCCCGCGAACGGGCGGGCCGCCAGGATCGGGCCGGTCACGACGTCGAGATCCCACGAACCGCCCTGGTCGGCATGGCCCACCGGATGGCTGGCGGCGGCGACGCGGGCGCCGGTGACGGCGGCCAGACGCTCGACGAAGCGGCGGCCGTTGCCGCCGGCGCCGACGTCGCAGGCATGGATCAGGATCTCGCAGCCGGACGCATCGGGCCAGCGGCGGTCGAACAGGGCGCTGGTGTCGAGCGGCGTCGCCCCCAGCTTCACCACACCCGGCGCGCCATGGGCGATCAGGTGGACCGCGTTGGCTCCCGTCGCCGATGCCGTTTCCAATGCCTCGACAAGCAGGGCGACGGCGTCCTCGTCGGCGGTAACCCGGACCACCGTCATGTCCGGCGCGTGCGGGCCGATCAGCGTATCGATGTCGGACAGACCGGCGTCGGCAAGAATGATCCCGTGCATGAAAGCCCCTTTCTGGGGAGTAGTTGGAAATCGTTTTGCTGGTCTGTGATGTACGGGATCATGTCCACAGAACAACGTCCAATAAGCCGATCATTCCTTGGGAAGCATCGGCCCCGGCTGGGCGACCTTTTTCTCTCCGGAAGCGCAAGCAGTACAGTCGCTATCGATTTCGACGCCATCCGGCTGGTCCAGCCTGTTGCGGCGGCTTGCCACTCTTTTTCCCGAACTGGGGAGTCTCCTGCTCAATTACCTCCAATTCGGGATAGGTGCGGCCCGATGCACAAAAAAATTGGGCCACCGGGAGGATCCCGATGGCCCAGTCCAGGAGAGAAGTCGTTCAGGAGACCCTGAACCCGCTCCCTCTCAATGCATCAGCATGCGCGGCAGCCACAGTGAGAAGGCCGGGACATAGGTGACCAGCAGCAGCGCCACGAACAGCGCCCCGTAGAAGGGCGTGATGGAGCGCATCACCTCGCCCACCGACACGCCGCCGATGGCGCAGCCGATGAACTGGGTGGTGCCGACCGGCGGGGTGTTCAGGCCAAGGGCACAGTTGATCAGCATGACGATGCCGAACTGCACCGGGTCCATTCCGTACTGCATGGCGATCGGCAGGAAGATCGGCGTGCAGATCAGGATGGTGCTGGCCATGTCCATGAAGGTGCCCAGCAGGAACAGGATGATGTTGATCAGCAGGAAGATCATCAGCGGATTGGTCGACACGCCGGCCAGAAGCTCGCCGGTCATGTCCGCCACCTCATAGAGACCCATGAGGTACTGGAACATCGTCGACACGCCGATCAGCAGCAGCACCACGCCGGTGGTCTTCACCGTCTTGGCGGCGGCGGCCAGGAACTTCTCCCAGTTCAGCGTGCGGTAGACGAATGTGGTCAGCAGCAGCGCGTAGATCACGGCCACCGAGGCCGACTCGGTCGCGGTGAACACGCCGGTGGTGATGCCGGCCAGGATGATGACGACGATCAGCAGGCCCGGCAGGGCGGCGGCGAAGGAATGCGCCAGGATGTCCCAGCCGGGGAAGGTCCCCTTGGGATAGCCGCGCTTGACCGCGACATAGTAGGCCGCACCCAGGTTGCACACCATCAGCAGCAGCGCCGGCATCAGGCCCGCGGCGATCAGCGCCCCGATGGACGCCTTTCCGCCGGCTGCCAGCGCATAGATGATCATGTTGTGGCTGGTCGGCATCAGCGCGCCGACGAGTGCCGCATGGGTGGTGACGTTGACCGCATAGTCGGCGTGGTAGCCTTCCCGCTTCATCATCGGGATCATCACGGCGCCCATGGCCGACACGTCGGCGACCGGCGATCCGGCGACGCCGCCGAACAGCGTGCAGGCGACGACGTTGGACATGCCCAGGCCGCCGCGGATATGGCCGACCATGCTCTTGGCCGCGGCGACGATCTTGTCGGCGACGCCGCCGTGCAGCATCAACTCGCCCGAGAAGACGAAGAAGGGAATGGCCAGGAACGAGAAGACGTTCATGCCCGACATCATCTGCTGGAAGACCACCGCGACGGGCAGGCCTTCATAGAGGATGGTGCAGAGCGCCGACAGGCCGATGGCGAAGGCGACCGGAATGCCGAGGATGAGGAAGCCGAAGAAGGTGATGGACAGGATGGTCAGTTCCATGACGGCTTGACCTCCTCGCCGCGCACGATGGCGACGATATGCTCGATGGAAAACAGGACAATCAGCACCCCCGACAGCACCAGCGGCACGTAGCGCACGGCTTCGGAGATATGAAGGTTCGGAATGGTGTAGGAGGCGACCGAGCTGCCCAGGATCCAGCCGTTGTAGGCCATGCAGCCGCCGAAGATGCCGACCAAGGCATAGATCAGGACGTCCATCTTGCGCCGCGCGCTGTCCGACAGCATCACCAGCAGCGACTCCAGACCGATATGGCCGGCATCGCGGACGCCGACGGCGGCGCCGATCAGCGTGACGTAGAGCACCAGCACGATGGCAAGGCTTTCCGCCCAGGTCGGCGAGCTGTTCAGCACGTAGCGGCCGAACACCTGGTAGAAGACGACGCAAACGATCATCATCAGGCCGATGATGGCGACATACATGCCGGTCTTGGCCAGCACCGCATTCATGCGGGTCAACCAGCCGGCCGCATGCGGCGGGCTGACGTCCATTGCTTGCAGCTCGATATCCATGCTGCGGCTCCCCTCGGATGGCGCGGCCCGTCCCACCCGGGACGAAGCCGCAAGCCACCCCTTCTTGGCGTTACCGAAAAGTCGTCACTTGGTTTCCTGGACGCGCTGGACGAGGCTCTGCAGCTTCGGCGTGTTCGCGAACTGGGCGTAGACCGGCTTCATCGCGTCGATGAATTCCTGCTTGTTCGTCACCTCGACGATCTGGGCTCCGGCCTGGGTGACGATCTCCTTGGACTTCAGCTCGCGCTCGTCCCACAGCTTGCGCATGTAGGGCACGGAGTCCTTGGCGGCCTTGCGGATCGTGGCCTGATCGTCCTTCGACAGGCGGTCCCAGGCGACCTTGGAGAAGACCAGCACTTCCGGCGCCATCGCGTGTTCGGTCAGGGTGAAGTACTTGGCCGCCTCGAAGTGGCGCGAGGATTCATAGGACGGGTAGTTGTTCTCGGCGGCGTCGACGATGCCGGTCTTCAGCGCGGTGTAGACCTCGCCGAAGGGCATCGGCGTGGCGTTGGCGCCCAGCGCCTGGATCATGGCGACGAACAGGTCCGACTGCTGGACGCGGATCTTGGCGCCCTTCATGTCGGCCAGCGTCTTGTAGGGCTTGGCGGCCGAATACATGCTGCGCGAGCCGCTGTCGTAGAAGGCCAGACCGACCATGCCCTGGCTTTCCATCGCCGCCAGGATTTCATCACCGATCGGGCCGTCCAGGACGCGGCGCATGTGGCCGGTGTCGCGGAAGATGAACGGCAGCGCGGTGACCATCGTCTCCGGCACCACATTGTTCAGCGGCGCCACGTTGATGCGCATCATCTCCAGCGCACCGATCTTCAACTGCTCGATGGTGTCCTTCTCGGTCCCCAGGGCACCGTTCGGAAACACCTTGATGCCCAGCTTGCCGTTGCTGCGCTCGGCCACCAGCTTGCCGACATAGCGCACCGCCTCGACGGTCGGGTAGTCGGTCGGGTGGATGTCGGCGGATCGGAAGTCGCGCGCATCGGCCGGCGCCGACAGCATGGGAGCGGCCAGGATGCCGCAGATCGCACAGGCGGTCAGCATCGCAGTGCGGATCGAAGTCAGACCAAACTTCATTAGGATCTCCTCCTGATTACGGAGCCGGAGCCTTAGGCGATCCGGCCTCTTTTGTTCTGGTGTTTCCGGTTTACCTGGCAGGCGGCGGACCGCCCGCACGTGACTGGACGAATTGGGGACCGGCGGCAGGCGGAGAATGGGTGAGAAGCCATTGCGACGCCCGGCTTTCGCAGCGCTGCGATCGGACCATGCGACCGGGAAGTCGCACTTGGCCGCCACCGGCCCTGCCCTCGCCCCCATCCATATCCAGCCCCCGCTTGGCTGCGGCGCCTTGTTCTCGTCGCTTAAGATATTAGTATATCAATCTGCGCGCAACCCTGAAAGTTCAAAGCGGCAACTACCATTTGGACTTTAACTCAATCGGATTGGCGGCGAGAGGGGCAATGTAAGCGCGGAAACGCTGTTTCAGACAGCGCACGGATTGCCGCAGGGGGATGGCGCGACATTCCGCCTCAGCTCTCGCCGCAGCCATTTCCCCCACCCGCCCGAAGGCGGCGCCTGAACGCGGCGCCCGGAGCCCCCCTTGGCCGATCAGGCGTGACCGTTCACCAGGGGCCACACCTCCATGCCGCCGCGGTAGATCATGTGCAGGGCGACGTAGAGGATGATGGAAAGACCGACATAGGCCAGCCAGCGGTGCTTGTGCAGGACTCGGGCGATGACGCTGGCGGCGAGGCCCATCAGGGCGATGGACAGCGTCAGGCCGATGACCAGCACACCCAGATGCTCGCGCGCCGCACCGGCGACGGCCAGAACATTGTCGAGCGACATCGACACGTCGGCGACCACGATCTGCCAGACCGCCTGACCCAGGGTCTTCCGCGGCCCGGAGGCTTCGGCCCCGCCATCGTCCTCCAGCGCCTCGACCGCCTCGTCCTCCTCATGGGACTGCCGCAGTTCGCGCCACATCTTCCAGCAGACCCACAGCAGCAGCACACCGCCGGCCAGCAGCAGCCCGATGATCTGGAGAAGCTGGGTGGTGACCGCCGCGAAGGCGATGCGCAGCACGGTGGCGGCCAGGATGCCGATCAGGATTGCCTTGCCGCGTTGTTCCCGCGGCAATCCGGCGGCGGCCAGACCGATGACGATGGCGTTGTCGCCGGCCAGCACCAGGTCGATCATGATGACCTGGAGCAGCGCAAAGAGCGCCTCTGTGGTGAATAGTTCCGTCATTTGGGCACAAGTCCTCGCATCACGATCAGTGTCGGAGGAGAGGCCGCGCGGGAGTCTGCTGACCGGTCGGGCCGCGCCGAAGGCGTCGGACGGAAAGCCCCCGGTCAGGGGCACGAGGCGCGGGCCGCTCCTTGTCTTCCCAGTCCGACATCGCAACCGGTGACGGTTGCCAGAGGGGCCCGGCCTGGTTCTGGCGCTTTACGCCAAAGTGGTGGATTCCGCAAGGCCGCGCTTGCGACCTCCGGAATCGCGATGGGGAATGACGATCAGGAAGTGCCGACCTCCATGCTTCTGCCGCTGCCGGACGCCTCCAGCATCGCCTCGATCAGCCGGTGCACCTTCAGCGCTTCGCGCCCGTCCACCCGCGGCCGGCGTCCTTCGTCCAGCGCGTCGAGAAAATCGGACAGCACCGCGCGGTGATGCTGGTGGGAGAAGGCCATCGGGTCGGCCCCGCCGCCCAGCGTGGCGCCGTCCGCGCCGGCGGTGATGCGCTCGCCATTGACCAGTTGCACCTCCAGACGGTCGCCGGCCAGAACGGCGGAGCCATCGGACCCTGCGATCTCGATCCGCTCCGGATAGCCCGGATAGACGGCGGTGGTGGCATTCACGGTCGCCAGCATGCCGTTGCCGTAGCGCAGGGCCATGGCAACCACATCCTCCGTGTCCATGTCCGATTTGCGCAGGACGCTGGTGGCGGCAAATCCCGCAACCCGGTCCGGCAGGCCGAGCAGGCTGACGAAGGCGTCCAGCGTGTGGATCGCCTGGGTCAGCAGCACGCCGCCGCCGTCGCGCGCCTTCATCCCCCGGCCGGGCTGGGCGTAATAGGCGGCGTCGCGCCACCAGCGCACCGAAACCGCCGCCGTCAGCGGCCGGCCCAGCGCGCCGTCGCGCATCAGCCCGGCCAGCCGTTCCACCGACGCCCGGAAGCGGTGCTGCAGCATGACGCCCAGCGTCAGCCCGGCCGCCTCCATCGCGGAGACCACCGCCCGCGCCCCTTCCGGGGTGGCGTCCAGCGGCTTTTCCAGCAGCACATGCTTGCCGGCGGCGGCGCAGCGCGCCACCAGTTCGGCATGGGTGTCGGGCGGGGTCAGCAGCAGGACGGCCGACAGCGCCGGATCCTCCAGCAGCGCCTCCAGCCGGTCGACCACCGGCAGACCGTGGCGGGCGGCGAAGGCGGCGCGGCGGTCTGCCGACGGGCTGAAGCAGCCCGCCACCTCCACCCGGCCGGCCAGATCGATCAGGCTCTGCGCATGCGGGGCCGACGCCATGCCCAACCCGATGACGCCGACGCGGCGGCGGACCTTGCTCATCATCAGGGTGCTCCATCGGGAAGGGCGGCCCCGTCGGTCAGGCTGCCGGAGAAATAGAGCGGGGCGGCGTTGCGCACGTCGTCCACCGTGATCTGCAGATTGTCGAGATGGCGGATCAGGCTCCGTTCCGCTCGGTCGGGGTCGTGGCCGGCGATGGCCTCGACGATGGCCTCATGCTCGGCGATCACCGTGCGCATGCGGCCGGGAACCGGCAGAGTCAGGCGGCGGCAGCGGTCGAGCTGGACCTTGGCCTGCTGGATGATGCCCCAGAAGCCGGGATAGCCCGCCATCTCGGTGATCTGGGCGTGGAAAGCCTCGTCGGCCTGATGGAAGCCGTCGGCGTCGCCCTCCGCATCGACTTCGCGCTGCTGTTCCAGGCAGGCATGCAATGCTGCGATCTGGCTGCGGGTGGCCCGTTCGGCGGCGAAGCGAACGGTCGCCCGCTCCAGCACCTTGCGGATCACGCCGGCTTCCGGCAGGGCGCCCAAGGGTATGCGGGCGACGAAGGTGCCGGACTGCGGGAAGATCTCGATCAGCCCCTCGTCCGCCAGCCGCAGCACCGCCTCGCGCACCGGCGTGCGGCTGACGCCATAGGCCTCGGCGATCTGTTTCTCGGCGATGGGTTCGCCCGGCTTGCGTTTCAGCGACACGATCTCCGCCCGCAGGTCGCGGTGGATGGCATCGGCGGCGGTCGGACCGCGCCGCATGTCCCGGCGTGCCGGCGGGCGGCTCAGGAGCGGTGCGGCCTTGGCCGACAAGGTCGGCGGGGGGGCCGCGATGGAACCGGTTTTGGCCGGCGGGTTGCCCGATGGCATGGCGTCCAGCCTCCTCAGAAGCACATGCCTCAGAATACTAATATATCAGATGGAACGGCAAGCAATTTCGCTCGTGATGCGTCCGTCCATGGGTGTGACAAAGGCGCCCTCATTCCCGCCATGGCTGTGGGGAAGTGAAATGACAGAGCATAAGTACCAAAAGCAGCTTCTCGGGCGTCATCCCCGCGAAGGCGGGGATCCAGAGTTTCCAGTGCGATGGCTTGCAAAGTCTGGATTCCCGCCTTCGCGGGAATGACCGTCGAAATCGTAATGTTTCGATTGCGGTTTGAGCCAACGTCAATGCATCGATACCGCGCCAAAACCCATAACCGGCACGGAAAGCCCCTACAGCCCCGCCGCCAGCCGCGTCCCCTGGGCGATGGCGCGCTTGGCGTCCAGTTCCGCCGCCACGTCGGCGCCGCCGATCAGGTGGACGGCGATGCCGGCGGCTTCCAGCGGGGCGTGCAGCTCGCGCAGCGGCTCCTGCCCGGTGCACAGCACGATGGTATCGACCGCCAGCGTCTGCACCTTCTCACGCTTCTCACCGAAGCTGACGGTCAGCCCCTCGTCGTCGATGCGCTCGTAGTTCACACCGGACAGCGCCTTGATGTTCTTCATCTTCAACTGCGCCCGATGGATCCAGCCGGTGGTCTTGCCCAGTCCCGCGCCGGGCTTGGTCGCCTTGCGCTGGAGCAGCACGATCTCGCGCGCCGGCGGCGTCAGATGAGGGCGGATTCCGGCGACGCCGCCGCGCGCCTCGGCCGGATCGGCCACCCCCCATTCGGCGCGCCACTGCGCCGGGTCGAGGCTGGGCGACGGTTCCTCCTGCGCCAGGAATTCGCTGACGTCGAAGCCGATGCCGCCGGCCCCCACCACCGCGACGCGCCGGCCGACCGGCTTGGCGCCGCGCAGCACGTCGACATAGGTCAGCACCTTGGGGTGGTCCTGGCCGGGGATCTTCGGGTCGCGCGGCGCCACCCCGGTCGCCAGCACCACCTCGTCGAATCCCGCACCGGTCAAGTCGTCGGCCGTCACCCGCCGCCCCAGATGCAGCGCCACGCCCGTCTCCGCCAGCCGGTTGCGGAAATAACGCAGGGTCTCGTGGAACTCCTCCTTGCCGGGGATCCGCTTGGCCATGTTGAACTGGCCGCCGATCTCGTCGGCCGCGTCGAACAGATGCACCTCATGCCCGCGCTCCGCCGCCGTGGTGGCGCAGGCGAGGCCGGCCGGGCCGGCGCCGACCACGGCGACGCGCTTGCGCTTTGCGGCGGGGGCGATCACCAGCTCCGTCTCGTGGCAGGCGCGCGGGTTGACCAGACAGCTCGCCGTCTTGCCGGAGAAGATGTGGTCCAGACAGGCCTGGTTGCAGGCGATGCAGGTGTTGATCGCCTCCGGCCGGCCCGCCGCCGCCTTGGCGACCAAATCCGGATCGGCCAGGAAGGGCCGCGCCATCGACACCATGTCGGCCAGCCCCTCGCCGATCACCGCGTCGCCGACCTCGGGCGTGTTGATGCGGTTGGTGGTGCAGAGCGGGATCGATATCCCCCGATCCGACAGGGCTCCCTTCAGCTTCCCCGTCACCCAGGCGAAGTTGGCGCGCGGCACGCTGGTGGCGATGGTCGGCACCCGCGCCTCGTGCCAGCCGATGCCGGTGTTGATGATGGTGGCCCCGGCCGCCTCGATGGCCTGGGCAAGTTGCACGACCTCCTCCCAATTGCTGCCGTCGGGGATCAGGTCCAGCATCGACAGGCGGTAGATGATGATGAAGTCGCGCCCGACCGCCTCGCGCATGCGCGACACGATCTCCACCGGGAAGCGCATGCGGTTCTCGTAAGCGCCGCCCCATTTGTCGGTGCGCTGGTTGGTGTGGGTCACCAGGAACTGGTTGATGAGGTAGCCTTCCGACCCCATCACCTCCACCCCGTCATAGCCGGCCTCGCGCGCCAGTTCGGCGCAGCGGACATAGGCGCGGATCTGGCGCTCCACGCCCCGCGCGGTCAGGGCGCGCGGGGTGAAGGGGGTGATCGGCGACTTGATGCGCGACGGCGCCACCGACAGCGGGCTGTAGGCATAGCGGCCGGCATGCAGGATCTGCAGCGCGATCTTGCCGTCTTCGGCATGCACCGCGTCGGTGATGACCCGGTGCGCCCGCGCCGCGCCATGCCGCGCCAGGGTGGAGCCGAAGGGCGACAGCCAGCCCTCCACATTCGGCGAGAAGCCGCCGGTCACCATCAGCCCGACCCCGCCGCGCGCCCGCTCGGCGAAATAGGCGGCCAGCCGCGGGAAATGGCGGCGCCGGTCCTCCAGCCCGGTGTGCATCGACCCCATCAGCACCCGGTTCTTCAGCACCGTGAAGCCGAGATCGAGCGGGGCCAGCAGATGCGGATAGGGCTGGGAGCCGGGCATGGTCACGGGGCGCTTCCTCCGGTTATGGAACCCGCGCTTCTTGCGGCGCCGGGCAGACCGATCATGGATACGGATGATTGATGTCGCGAAGCCTAGTTCAGGTTGACGTATGCGTCAATCAAGTTCCGTGACCGCCCTCGACGCGATCGTTCGCGCACCCCGCTTTCCGCTGTGTGAAAAAGCCGTCCGGCGAACTGGCTCAAGGGCCTGCGCGGCGGTCAATCTCCCTTCCCAAGGGCCGCCCCTCCATCCGCGGCGGCCAATTCGCGTAACCGGGAGTTCGGTCATGGTGCAATTCGCCGCCAACCTGACGATGCTCTACAACGAGCGTCCCTTTCTCGACCGATTCGCCGCGGCGGCCGATGCCGGCTTCCGTGGGGTCGAGTACCTGTTTCCCTATGATTTCCCCGCCGACGCGCTGGCCGAGAAGCTGCGCCAGCATGGGCTGACCCAGGTCCTGCACAATCTGCCGGCCGGCAACTGGGGCGGCGGCGAGCGCGGCATCGCCATCATGCCCGACCGCGTCCAGGAATTCCGCGACGGCGTCGCCCGCGCCATCGACTATGCCGGCACGCTGGGCTGCAAACAGGTCAACTGCCTCGTCGGCATCCTGCCGCAAGGCGCCGACGCCGCCGCGGCCGAAAGCACGCTGGCCGGCAACCTCGCCTATGCCGCCGACGCGCTGGCCGGCGCCGGGATCAAGCTGCTGATCGAGCCGATCAACACCCGCGACATCCCCGGCTTCTACCTGACCCGCACGAAACAGGCGCTGGACCTGATCGACAAGGTCGGCTCCGGCAATCTGTACGTGCAGTACGACATCTACCACATGCAGATCATGGAAGGCGATCTGGCCCGCACGATCGAGGCCAACCTCGCCCGCATCGCCCATGTCCAGCTGGCCGACAACCCCGGCCGCTTCGAACCGGGCACCGGCGAGATCAATTATCCCTTCCTGTTCAAGCATCTGGACGCCATCGGCTACAGCGGCTGGGTCGGCTGCGAATACAAGCCGAAGACGACGACGGACGAGGGGCTCGGCTGGTTCGCCCCCTACAGGACCGAACCGGCGACCGCCTGAAGCACCCTCATCCATTCAAAGAGAAGGACTACCGTCATGAAGGTCGGATTCATCGGTCTCGGCATCATGGGCACCCCGATGGCGGGGCACCTGCTGGACGCCGGTCACACGCTCTATGTCCACGACATCAAGCCGGTCCCGGATGAGCTGACGTCAAAGGGCGCCATCCCCTGCCCGAGCGGCCAGGAGGTCGCGGCGGCGGCCGAGGTCATCATCACCATGGTGCCGGACACCCCCCATGTCGGCGCCGCCCTGTTCGGTGAGAACGGCGTCGCCGCCGGCCTGTCGGCGGGCAAGATCGTGGTGGACATGTCCTCGATCTCGCCGATCGAGACCAAGGAATATGCCAAGCGCATCAATGACCTGGGCTGCGCCTATCTCGACGCGCCGGTGTCGGGCGGCGAGGTCGGCGCCAAGGCCGCCTCGCTGACCATCATGGTCGGCGGCCCGCAGGAGGCCTTCGACACGGTCAAGCCGCTGTTCGACAAGATGGGCAAGAACGTCACCCTGGTCGGCGGCAACGGCGACGGCCAGACCACCAAGGTCGCCAACCAGATCATCGTCGCGCTCACCATCGAGGCGGTGGCCGAGGCCCTGCTGTTCGCGTCGAAGGCCGGCGCCGATCCGGCCAAGGTCCGTCAGGCGCTGATGGGCGGCTTCGCCTCCTCCCGCATCCTGGAGGTCCATGGCGAGCGGATGATCAACCGCAACTTCAACCCCGGCTTCCGCATCGAGCTGCACCAGAAGGACCTGAACCTGGCGCTGAACGGCGCCAAGGCGCTGAACCTGTCGCTGCCGCACACCGCCAGCTGCCAGCAGCTGTTCAACGCCTGCGCCGCGCAGGGCGGCTCGGCCTGGGACCATTCCGGCATGCTCCGCGCGCTGGAACTGCTGGCCGGGCATGAGGTCGGGTCGAAGTGAGGTTCGGCGCCGGGTTGCCCCCTCCCTTCCCATGCTGCGCATGGGCCCCTTCCCTCCCCCGCTTCGCGGGAGAGGGTGGATTCCCATAACGGCGGCAGTCCCCTCTCCCGCGAAGCGGGGGAGGGTTAGGGAGGGGGCAACCGGCGCCACCCCCCAACACCACCCCACCCAAACCATTGGCCCACCCCTCATTTGTGTGCATTCTACCCGCCCCGCTCCCGACGCGACCATGAGCACCGCCATGACGACCACCGACGCCCTGCTCCACGACCTGTTCCAGGCGGCCCTCACCGCGGTGACCGCCGAGACCCGGCTGCCGGCGGCCCTGCCGCAGCCGCCGAAGGGCCGCACGGTGGTCATTGGCGCCGGCAAGGCGGCGGCGGCCATGGCGAAGACGGTGGAGGACCATTGGCCGGGGCCGCTGACCGGTCTCGTCGTCACCCGCTACGACCATGATCTGCCGACCGAGCGGATCGAGGTGGTGCAGGCCAGCCACCCGGTGCCCGACGCCGCCGGGCAGGAGGCCGCCCGCCGCATCGTCGACATGGTGCAGGGGCTGACCGCCGACGACCTCGTGCTCTGCCTGATCTCCGGCGGCGGCTCCGCCCTGCTGGCCCTGCCGGCGCCCGGCATCACGCTGGAGGACAAGCGCGCCGTCGCCAAGGCGCTGCTGAAAAGCGGCGCCGACATCGGCGAGATGAACTGCGTGCGCAAGCATCTGTCGGCGGTGAAGGGCGGCCGTCTCGCCGCCATGGCCCATCCGGCCCGCGTCGTCTCGCTGCTGGTCTCCGACGTGCCGGGCGACGATCCGTCGGTGATCGCCAGCGGCCCGACCGTGCCCGACCCGACCAGCTTCGCCGACGCCCGCGCCATCCTGGCCAAGTACAACATCACCCCGCCGCCCGCCGTCGCCGCCTTCCTGGAAGCCGCGGAGGACGAGACGCCGAAGCCCGGCGATCCGCGGCTGTCCGGCGCCGAGACCACCATCATCGCCACCCCGCAGGACGCGCTGGAAGCGGCGGCGGCCCTCGCCCGCGACCGCGGCTATACCCCCGTCATCCTCGGCGACGCCATCGAGGGCGAATCGCGCGAGGTCGCCAAGGTCCATGCCGGCATCGCCCGGCAGGTCGCCCGCCACGGCCAGCCGGCTCCGGTGCCCGCCGTGATCCTGTCCGGCGGCGAGACCACGGTGACGGTGCGCGGCCAGGGCCGCGGCGGCCGCAACGTCGAATTCCTGCTGGCGCTGGCGGTGGCGCTCGACGGCCAGCCCGGCATCTGGGCCGCCGCCTTCGACACCGACGGCATCGACGGGACGGAGGACAATGCCGGCGCCATCCTGCGTCCCGACACGCTGGCCCGTGCGGAGGAGATGGGCCTCGACGCCAAGGCCTTCCTCGCCGACAACGACGGCTACAGCTTCTTCAAGGCGCTGGGCGATCTGGTCGTCACCGGCCCGACCCGCACCAACGTCAACGATTTCCGGGTGATCGTCATCGACCGGACATGATCGACCGCAGCTGACGGCGGGGCGGTCTACAGCGAAAAGGTCGCCACCACCGGCGCGTGGTAGCTGACCGGCGAGGGCTCGTCGGCATGATCGACCTCGTCGGTCAGATCCTCGTTGTGGATGGCGATGTCGCGCAGCCGCTCGGTCAGGCGCGGCGAGGTCATCAGATGGTCCAGCAGCACCGCCGTGCCGGCATGCAGCACGGTGTAGCGCCGCTCCTCCGGGATCGCCTCCTCCAACGGCTCCAGCACGCGGCCGGCCAGTTCGGGATTGCCGGTGAAGTCGGAGGCGGCGCGGATGATGCGGACGGCGGTCTGCTCCAGGTCGGCGTTGCAGTCACCCGCCACCACGATCAGCGCGTCGGGATCGGCGTCGAACAGCCGGTCCACCGCCATCCGCGTCTCCAGCGCCTGACCCGCCCGCTTGATCGAAGCGAGATAGAAGCCCTCGGCCCAGCCGGACGCCGTCTTCCAGGTCTGGGCGCTGGTCTTCTGCCCCGGCACCGGCGCGGCGATGGGGGCGCGCAGATGCAGGTCGAAGACATGCAGGATGCGGCCGTCCGGCATCTCCACCTCGGCATGCAGCAGCGGCCGATCCCAGCCGACCTCCGTCTCCGTGTCCGCCGCCGGGTCGGCGGTGGCGAGGCGCACGCGGGCCGGCGGCACCAGATGATGGCGCAGCAGCCGCGCCGCTCGGATCGGCCAGCGGCTGACGATCACCGGGTTGTGGCGGTCGGCCGGCGACGGGCCATCGCCGGCGGTGACGTGGTAACCGGCATAGCGCGTGCCCTCCAGCAGGCGGGACAGCGCGCGCAGGGTCCGCGGCTCGCTCTTCACCGGATGCTGGGCGTCGACCTCCTGCAGGCAGAGGATGTCGGCCTCCAGCCGCTCCAGCTGCGGGCGCAGCGTGGCGATCCGCGCCTCGAAGGGCGGCTCGTCGGCATCGTCGTCCAGGTTTTCCAGGTTGAAGGTGGCGATCCGGAACAGCGTGTCGGCCATGACGGGCTCCGCGGAAGGACGGCGGGTGTCGGCGGCGCAGCCCACAGCTGGCGAAACACCGCCGGTCGAGCTTATCAGAACAGCTCGACGTCGCCTTCGATCCGCGATTTGCGCAGATGCTCGATGTAGGACGATTCGTTGCGGGCGATGTCGTGCAGAGTCTCGTCGCCGATCAGCCGGCGCTGGCTGCGCCCGGTGGTGGGGAAGAAGCGCACGGCACGCGGGCTGGCGCCGCCGACGTCCCAGCTGACGGTGGGAATGCCCTCCGTCGCCAGATACTCCATCACGAATTCGACGTTGCGCTGGCCGATGTTGGCGGTGCGCAGCGTGGTCAGGTTGACGTTGGCCCCGCCGAACAGCTTGGCGCGCAGCCGGTCGCGCCGGCCGGTGACCTTCAGCAGCCGGTTGATCAGCTGCTCCATCGCCGTGGCGCCGTAGCGCGAGGACAGCGACAGCGTATCGCTGCCGGCGTCGGGCAGCAGGAAATGGTTCATCCCGCCGATCTCCGCCACCGGATCATACAGGCAGGCGGCGACGCAGGAGCCCAGCGTGGTGGTGATGACGACGTTCGGGTCGTCGGTGACGACGCAGCCGCCAACGACGATGTTGACGACCTCCGCCCCCAGCCGCCGGTCATGATAGCGGTTGGCGGCGACGTCCTGACGTTCCAGCCGGCGGCGCAGGACGTTGCGCGCGGCAGAGGTGCAGGAACGGTCTGTCATCATCGGGTCTGGGGTTCTCTCTGCCGGGTGTGCACGGATATGGGGCGGCCGGGACGGCGATCAATCCGTTGCAGGCCGCTTGAGGCCGATTCAACTTTGATCTGCATTTTAGCGAAGGCGCCATCTTCCCTCCTATGACTTATGTCAGTCAATAGGTGGAAACCCACCGCTCCAGAATCTCGCCCTGCAACCGGCGGGCACCGGCGGCCCAGGCGCGCGCCTCCGCCGGCGTCGCGGTCACCCGGCGGTCGAGCGCGGCATCCATCGCCGCGCGGCGCGCCGGATCGGCGATGAACAGGACGAATCCCAGCCTCCGGCCGCTGGCCGCCGTCAGCAGCCCGGCCAGCCCCTTGACGTAGGCCAGCGTGCCCGATTTGGCATGGACGCCGGGGGGCAGCGCCTTGCCGTCCTCCTCCCCCGGCAGCAGGTCCCACAGGGCTGGTCCGCCGGCCCGCAGCAGCGCCGCCATCTGCCGCGGCGTGGCGCGCGACCCGGTGCCCAGCCCGGAATGGTTGGCCAGCCGCAGGCCGCTCCAGTTCACCGCTCCGACCGGCTGCCGCGTCAGCCAACGCTGCAGCAGCCCCGCCGACCGGTCCAGGGTGGTGGCAGACGGATCCAGCCGGCGCGACGCGGCCAGTCCGATCACTTCCGCCGACAGGTTGTTGGAATGGCGCAGCAGGCCGCGCGCCAGTTCCGCCAGCGGCAGGCTGTCCAGCACCGCCAGAGCAGCTGCCCCGGATGCCGCCCCACCCGCCGCCCGGCCGACGACGGGCACCGGCAGGGCGATGCCGGCATCGGCGGCCAGCCGGCGGAACAGCATGGCGGCGGCCAGCCCCGGCCGCGCCACCGGCACCCAGGCGCCCCCCGCCTCGCCGGAGGAGGGCGGCGCCATCAGCCAGCGGTCCACCCCGTCCGGCAGCAGCGGAAAGCCTCCGCCCACCGCCATCGGCCGGACCGTGACGCTGTCCAGCGGCAGCCGCCCGGCATCGGCCACCGTCAGCGCGTCCGGCCCGGCAGGAGTGCCGCCGCGCCGCCAGTTCAGCAGGGCGCGGTTGTAGTTCAGCGACAGCGCCCCGACCCCGGTGTTGTAGGGCGCGGCCCAGGGCTGTCCGGAATCGATCTCCGCCAGTTCCGGCAGCAGCGTGGTGTCGTACAGGAATCTCCCTTCCACCTGCCGCACTCCGGCGCCGCCAAGCGCGCCCAACAGCTGCAGCAGCCCTTCGGTCGCCAGGGCCGGATCGCCGCCCCCCTGCAGGATCAGGTCGCCGCGCAGCACCCCGCCCTCCAGCGGCCCGGTGCCCAGCAGGCGGGTGGCGAAGCGGTGGTCCGGCCCCAGCAGCGCCAGCGCCGCCGCCACCGTCGGCAGCTTCGCCACCGATGCCGGGATGAAGGCGGTGTCCGCCGCCCGCTCCTCCAGCGCCCGGCCGCTGTCGGGATCGAACAGGAAATATCCGACCGAACCACTTTCTAAACCATTGGTGGTTCTTGACGATCCTGCCGCCCAGGCCCCGCCACCCGGCAGGGCCAACGCCCCGAGCGCGCCCCCGAACAGTCCGAGGAACGGGCGGCGGCCCAGCGATGGCCGGGGTGACGGCAGGGACGGGTTGGGGTCCGAATGGAAACTTGCGGTCAAGGTCCGGGTCTTTCCGCTTCTGATGTTAAGGTTCATAAAGTATTTTGGTGAAAAATCGCTGGAAATAGCGGATGGGGACGTAGCCGGACACCATGCCGGATCGGGCATGGCCAAGGGGGGACGCTATGGCGATGTCCAAACGGCGCGAAGCGCGCTTCGAGGTGGTGGTCGAACAGGGCGGCAAGCCCAACATCGACGGCGTCTTCGACGACGAGAAGTCGGCGACGGAACGTGCCAACTTCCTGTTGCGGCTTGCCAAGTTCCCGGTGGTGCGCGTGGTGAAGGTCACCGGCACCGGACGGGAGGAGACGATCTTCCAGAAGACCTCCTCCGGCGGCGCCAAGCTGACGACCATTTCGCCGATCGACAGCGCCAACCTCTGCACCGACGTGCTGCAGGTCTTCTCCTTCGACAGCCGGATGACCCTGCTGCGATTGCTGCGCGGTTACTGGGACGACCAGGGCGTCATTCCGTCGGAGCAGCTGCACCGCTACTATCCGTTGCGCTACTTCGAGCGCGAGGCGCTGCTGTTCAACCCTTCGATCAGCCGGCTCGCCACCCTCCAGGCGCCGATGCTGGGGGTGAAGCCGCATGAGCGCTACGACCAGCTCAGCCGTCTGTTCACCGCGCTGAAGGACCTCGCCCAGAAATCGGACACGCTGGCCCCTTTCGACCAGGCGCTGATGCGCGGCGGGGTTTCCGGCCTGCTGCTGGCCGCCGTCGACCGCCCGGTTGAGGAGCGCGACCGCATCGTCACCCATGCCTTCGGCACCCTGCTGGAACCGCACCGCGAATGGGGGGCCAAGCTGTCCGCCGTCCTGCGCCTGCACAATGAGGAGGACGGCGAGAGCACCCGGCTGGTCGACGAATTCGCGGCGGAGATCACCGACGGGCGGGAGCCGATCCGCGCCCTGATCGGCTATTCGCCCGACCTCGCCTCCGCCATCCTGGCGCTGCTGGCGGCGCTGCGCGGCGACCTCGACGACCGGCTGCCCCACACCGAACCGCTTCTGGCCCTGTCCAACACGCTGGCCTCCGACGGGACGGGGCTCGGTTTCGCCCGAACCCGCGAGGCGCTGCTGCATCGCATCCGCGGCGGGCTGGACGGGCTGACCCCGCTGACCCGCACCGGGGCGGCCAGCGACGCCCGCGCCTTCTCCGCCATCGTCGACGGCATGATCGCCTTCGACGGCTACATGGGCGGCCCGGCCATGGCGGAATCGCTGACCCGCCGCGGCAAGACCGTGTGGGCGGCCGGCGGCAGCGACCTGCCCTTCGAAGAGACGATGACGCGGCTGGCCGGCCGCTTCAACACGGCGGCGGGGCGGCTCGGCTACCTGCTCGACCTCGGCGCCAGCCCCTACGGCCACAAGAAGATCAGCGTCGTCATCCAGCGCGTCGCCGACGAGTTCAACCGGGTCAAGACCGCGGCGGAACTGGCCGCCCCCGGCGCCTCCATCCAGGAGGTGCGCGAGGGGCTGGGCCGCCGCCTGCGTGCCGCCGGCATCCCGCGGGCGCTGGCCGACGGGCTGATCGCCAAGATTGCCACCATTCCCGACGACCGGCGCGTGTCGGTGACCGGCAGCGGCGTTGTGGCGGGTCAGCGCCTGGCAGCCCGGCCGACGGACATGACCGTCGACATGCAGGCTCCGCCGACGCCGGCCCCCCGCCTGACGCTCAGCTACCAGGGCCGGACGGTGGCCCTGCGCGATGCGGGCGAAGACGTCGTGATCGGCCGTTCCGCCGACTGCGGGATCGTGCTGGACCATGCCTCCGCCTCGCGCCGGCATGCGGTGGTGCGGCTGCGCGACGGCGCCTTCACGCTGGAGGATCTCAGCCGCAACGGCACCCGTCTGGTGCCGCAGGACGGCGAACAGCGGCTGCTGAAGCTGGGCGACGTGGCGCCGCTGTCCGGCCGGGGGGAGATCGTCATCGGCTCCCTTGACCTCGGCGAACATCCGGCGCGCATCGCCTGGGATCTGTCGGGACGCTGAAAGGCCGCTCAGTCGCCGGCGCAGGCTTCGGCCGCCAGTCCGGCTTCGCCCGCCCGGTTCGCAGTCATCCGGCTCGCTGTCATCCGGTCATCCAGCATCGCCACCGCCCACACCGCCAGACCGCCCAGCGCCAGTGCGGCACCGACCCAGCCGGTGGAGGTCCAGCCCCAGCCCGCCGCGATCGCCATGCCGCCCAGCCAGGGGCCAAGCGCGTTGGCGGCGTTGAAGGCGCTGTGGTTCAGCGCGGCGGCCAGCGTCTGCGCATCCTCCGCCACATCCATCAGCCGGGCCTGCAAAGGCGTGCCCAGCCCGCCGCCGCAACCGATCATGAAGACGACCACCGACACCAGCCAGACATTGCCGGCGGCGAAGGGATAAAGCGCCAGCGACCCGGCGCTCCACAGCAGGATGAAGGCGACGGTCGGCATCAGGGCGCGGTCGGCGGCCCAGGCGCTGACCAGCGTGCCGACGGTCATGCCGGCGCCGAACACCGCCAGCACCACCGGCACCACCGCCGGCGACACCTGCGTCACCTCCATCAGGGTCGAGGCGACATAGGTGTAGACCGCGAACATGCCGCCGAAGCCGATGGCGCCGATGCCCAGCGTCAGCCAGACCTGCCGCCGCTTCAGCGCCCCCAGTTCCCGCAACGGGCTCGACTCCGGGTGCGGCCGGTCCTTCGGCGCGTAGATCGAGACCAGCAGCACCGTCAGCAGGGCGAGCAGCCCGACGACGCCGAAGCCCCAGCGCCAGCCCAGCGCCTGTCCGATCCAGTTGGCCATCGGCACGCCGACGACGGTGGCCACCGTCAGCCCCAGCATGGTCCGCGCCACCGCCTGCGCCCGGCGCTGCGGCGGCACCAGGGAGGCGGCGACCAGGGCCGCGACGCCGAAATAGGCGCCGTGCGGCAGTCCGCTCAGGAAGCGGAAGACCAGCATCCAGCCGTAGGAGGGCGAAAAGGCGCTCGCCACGTTGGCGGCGGCGAAGACCGCCATCAGCCCGATCAGCAGGGTCCGCCGCGCGACCCGCGCCGCCAGCACCGCGATCACCGGCGCGCCCACCACCACGCCCAGCGCATAGGCGCTGATGACGTGGCCGGCGGTCGGCTCGTCGATGCCCAGGCCCTGGGCGAAATAGGGCAGCAGGCTCATCGTCGCGAATTCGGTCGTTCCGATGGCGAAACCGCCCATGGCGAGCGCCAGCAGCACCAGCCCGGGATGGGCCGGGGCCAGCTGTGCCCCGGCACGCATGTCGCCGTTATGGCCGGCAGAAGCCATGATCGTTACTCCGCTGTCGCGCAGGATGGGGACGGGAAAGGCCCGGCGGCAGGGAGGGACGGAAAGCAACCGGGACGAGGTCAGGATATTTGCCGGACCCCCGATGAGGCAATCCGCCGCAGGCCGTCATTTCCGCAGGTGCGAAATGAGCGGCGGGCATGGCTGACGGCCGGTTCGTCCCGGCGAAGCGGCCCGTCCGGGCCGCCCGGCCTTGCGGGTCAGGCCACTGCCGCCATCGGCGTCAGGCCCCGCGTCAGGCGCTCCACCTCGCGGTCGAACGCCTCCTGATCGGCGTCGGACAGGTCGAACTTCACGTGCAGCCGGTCGTGCTCGTTGGACTTGATGCGGGCGGTCAGCGGGCGGGCCACCCCGTCGATGCGCAAGCTCAGCGTCCGGCCGGTCACGCCGCCGATCATCTGGTCCGGCACGCCGGTCAGCATGGCGCCGCCCGCCGACAGGTTGGCGATGGTGGCGCGCATCGGGCCGGCGCCGGCCCCCTCCAGCACGCAGCCGACCGACAGGGCGAAGCGCGGGCGCTGGCGGCGGTCGACATCGGCGGTGGCGGTGCGGACGACGCGGATCAGCACGTTGCGCAGGGCATCGATGCCGCCGGCCACGTCGGCGGCGACCGTCCGCACCTCTCCGGCGCGGCTCTGGGTCGCGTCGGCCTCGGTGGAGACGCGGCCGATGCGCACCGACACCTCCTTCGCCGCGTCGCTGGTCTGGCTGACGGAGCGGGCGATCTCCTGGGTCGCCGCCGCCTGCTCCTCCACCGCCGCGGCGATGGAGGACGAGATGCCGGCCACCTCGTCGATGGTCTCCGACACCTCGCCGACGGCGCCGACGGCCGATGCCGTCACCGATTCCACCTCGGCGATCAGCGACCCGATCTCCTCGGTCGACCGCGCGGTCTGGCTGGCGAGGTTCTTCACCTCGTTCGCCACGACGGCGAATCCGCGCCCGGCCTCGCCGGCGCGCGCCGCCTCGATGGTGGCGTTCAGCGCCAGCAGGTTGGTCTGGCTGGCGATGTCGCCGATCAGCCGGGCGACCGCGCCGATCCGCTCGACCGAGGCCGACAGCCGTTCGATGGTGGACCGCGCCAGCCCGGCCCGTTCCACCGCGCGGCCGGTCACCCGCGTGGCGGCCGACACCTGCATGCCGATGTCGCCGATGGACGCCGACAGCTCCTCCGTCGCGGCGGCGACGGTCTCGGCATTGTTCAGCGCCTGCTGGGCGGCGGCGGCGACGTTCTGGGCGTTGTCGCTGACCTGCACCGCCGATTCCGCCATGGCGCCGGCATTGCTGCTCATGCGGTTGGTGCGTTCGGCCACATGGTCGACAGCGACGCGGGTCTCGCGCTCCACCTTCTCCGCCATCGATTCCAGTGCCTGGCGCCGCTCTTCCTCGCCGCGGCGGCGCGTCTCCTCCTGGGCGGCGCGCAGGCGCGCGTTCTCCTGCGCGCCTTGCTGGAACACGCGGACGGTGTCGGCCATGTGGCCGATCTCGTCGCGGCGCTCGGTCAGGCCGATCTCGACCTCCAGGTTGCCGCCGGCCAGCGCCACCATGGCGCGGCGCAGCCGCTCCATCGGGCGGATCATCGCCGCCTCCAGGAAGACGACGCAGGCCGCCGCCATCAGCAGGATGGCCAGCCCGGCGCCGATCAGGGTCAAGCGCAGCCCGTCCGCCGTCTCCCGCACCGCCTCGATGCCCGCGGTCAGTTCCGTCAGCCGGTCAGAACTGACGGCGACCACGCTGGCGCCCAGCGCCTCCAGGCTGTCGCCCATGGCGTCGGCGACCTTGTCGAACTGGCCCATGATCTGGTTGCCGGCCGCCGGGCCGCCGTCGACATAGGCCTGCGCCATGCGCCGGCCCATCTCGTAATAGGGGCCGAAGGCCTTGTGGGTGCGCTCGATCTCCGCCACCACCTGCTGCAGCTTCAGCGCCCGCGCCAGTTCGGTCGCCTTGGCGGTGTGCTCCTCGAACCGGCGGGCGTAATCCGCCGCCTTTTCCGGACCGTCGTTCATCCCGTCCAGCCCGCGGGTGGCCGACACGTCGGTCAGCCACTGCTGCGTCTGCACCACGTCGAACCGGATCTCTCCCACCAGCGAGACCAGGGGAATAACGCTGCCGACCACCTCGTGCGTCTCGCGCTGGACATCGGACAGGCGGTCGGTCTGCCGCCCCATGTCGCGCATGGTGAGGACAGAGGACAGGCCGACCGCGGCGAAGACGAACACCGCGACCGCCACAACCTTCGCCCGGATGGAAATGACGTGGAGAATGTTGCCGGCAGCGATCATGTTGAGGACTTCACTGGTTAAGAGTACGAATGATCGGCAGCGGCCGACCACCACGCACTCTAGACCTTCCAAGCCATTCCGTCACCGATAACACTGATGATACTAAAGATCTGCGACCGCAGGCCGCTGTTTTTCCTTGGGAAATTACCTCATCCACATCCAGAAACAAAGTAATCGTCAGAGGGATGTTTCATTTCCTCATACCGCCGCATGTTCCGCTTGGCTGCCGGCCGCCGGCTGGACATGGGACGACAGCGCGTCCAGCGTGGCGTCGGCAACGGGACCGAGCGCTTCGGCCAGCGGATCGCCGGCAGGGCAGCAGCCGAGGCTCTGCACCCGCTGTTCCAGCAGCGAGGCCAGACGGCTGAGCCGCACGGCGCCGACGTTGGCCGCGGTTCCCTTCAGGGTGTGGGCCATGCGGACCAGGGGCGCCCCACTCCGTCCGGCCCCATCGCGAATCGCGGCCACGCTGTCGTCCACCGTCCGCCGGAAGGCGGTCACCGTCTGGATCCAGGCCTCGTCGCCGATCACCGAGCGCAGCGAGTCGGCCTGTTGGGCATCCAGCAGCGGCGCCGTGCGCCAATGCTCCGGGTCCCTGGCGCCGGGCGATGGGTCGGAGGATGGGGCGGGCGGCGGGACGGGCGGCGGCAGGGCGGCGGCCGGCCTGGGAGAGGACTGCTCCGCCCCCCGTTTCGCCGGCGCGGCGCCTCCCGATCCGGCATCCGCCCCAGCCTCCGCCCCAGCCTCTGCCGTCCGCGGCGCGGCCGCCGTCGCCAGAACCTCATACAGGTCGGCCGACACGATGGGCTTCGTCAGATAGGCGGTCATGCCGGCGGCGAGATATTCGGCACGGTGGCCGGGCATGACGTTGCCGGTCAGCGCGACGATCGGCAGGCGGCCCGCCTCGCCCGGCATCGCGCGGATGTGCCGGGTGGCGGTGACGCCGTCCATCACCGGCATCTGCACGTCCATCAGGACGAGGTCGAAGCCGCCCTCCTCCACCAGCCGCACCGCCTGCAGCCCGTCCTCCACCGCGGTCACGCGATGGCCGGCGCGGCGCAGCATGGTGACGACGATGTCGCGGTTGATCTCGTTGTCCTCGGCCACCAGCACATGCAGGCCCGCAGCAGCCGACGACGGCGGCGGGGTCGCCCCGCCCGCCGCCGGCACCGGTTCCGGCGCGCAGGGCACGGAGAGCACGCCGGCCGACGGATCGGCTGCGGGTTCGCAGCGGACGGTGAACCAGAAGGTGCTGCCCTTGCCCTCGGCACTGGTGACGCCGATGCGCCCGCCCATCAGCGTCACCAGCTCGCGGCTGATCGCCAGCCCCAGCCCGGTGCCGCCGAAGCGCCGGGTGGTGGAGCTGTCGCCCTGGGTGAAGCGGCGGAACAGGGTCGGCTGCACGTCCTCCCGGATGCCGATCCCGGTGTCGGCCACCTCGAACCGCAGGAAGAAGGCGCCGGCCGCCGGCACCTCCCCCTCCAGCCCGACCCGCACGGCGACGCCGCCGCGGTGGGTGAACTTCAGCGCGTTGCCCACCAGATTGACCAGCACCTGCCGGATGCGGCGCAGGTCGGCGCGCACGCGGTCGGGCACGGCGGGCGCCACCTCCCGCGTCAGGATCAGGCCGCGCCCGCAGGCGGCCGGCTCCAGCAGGTCGATGCTGTCGCCCAGCACCGCGCGCAGTTCGAAATCGACCGGCTCGACCTCCGCCTTGCCGGCCTCCAGCTTGGACAGGTCGAGGATGTCGTCGATGATCTGCAGCAGCGCGTTGCCCGACCGGTTGGCGACGTCCAGCAGCTGGCGCTGGTCGTCGTTCAGGTTCGGCCCGTCCACCAGGGCGAGCGCGCCCAGAACCCCGTTCATCGGCGTGCGGATCTCGTGGCTCATCGTCGCCAGGAACTCGCCCTTGGCGCGGTTGGCCTGATCGGCCGCCTCCTTGGCGCGGCGCAGGCTGGCCTCGATCTCGCGCTGGGCGGTGACGTCGCGCAAAGCACCGGTGACGTAACGGCGGTCGCCCTCGCGCCAGCCGGCCAGCGTCACCTCCAGCGGGAACTCGCTGCCGTCCTTGCGGCGGCCGGTCAGCTCCCGCACCTCCGACCGCGGGACCGCGGCGTCGCTCTCGCGGTAGGTGGCCAGCAGCCCGTCATGCACCGCGCCGACGGCGCTCGGCATCAGCCGGGTCATCGGCCCGCCCACCACGTCGGCGGCGCGGTAACCGAACAGCCGCTCCGCCGCGCGATTGAAGGCGTCGACGGTCCCATGCTCGTCGATAGTGACGATCGGCTGGCCGACCGCCTCGAACATGGCGCGGTAGCGGGCTTCACTGGAGGCCAGGCGGTTGGCCGCCAGCTCCCGCTCGGTGACGTCGGTGGCGGAACCGCGATAGCCGCGGAAATGACCGCCCTCGTCGAAGACCGGGCGGCCGCTGACGCTGAAATAGCGCAGGCCGGCCGCCGTCATCACCCGGTAGCGGAAATTCCGGAACGGCTCCCGCCGTTCCATCAGCCGGTGGTGCCGCTCCCACTTGGCGGCATCCCCCGGCTCGCGCAGGGCCACATCCTCCCGCCGCAATCCGATGGGCAGCGTGCCGTTGGCGACGTGCGGAACCAGCGGCCCGACCAGATGGGAGAACCGCAGATCGGCGTCCATCTCCCAGAACCAGTCGGAGGCGGTCTCCGCCTGATCGCGGAACCGCTCCTCGCTCTGGGCCAGCTGGCGGGCCAAGGCCGCGAGCCGCGCCGCCTGCCGCGTCGCCAGCAGCGCCATGCCGACCAGCACGACGCTGCAGGCCGCCGCCGCCAGCAGATAGAGCCGCTGCCGCGTTCTGGTGTCGGCCAGGAAGGACGCCTCGTCGAAGGCGGCGATGACGATCAGCGGATAGGTCGTCAGGGTCCGGAAGGACTGGAGACGCGGAATGCCGTCGATCACGCTGGTGACGCGCAGGAACCCGGTGGGCTGGCGGCGCGCCATGAGCTGAACCGGCGATTCGCCGACATCCCGGCCGACGATGCGGTCGTTCATCTGCGACCGGGCGCGCAGGATGCCGTCGGTTCCGACGATCGCCACCGCCCCGTTGGGGCCGACGTCCAGCTCCTCCAGCGAGCGGCTGAAATAGAAGGGGTCGATCGACGCGACCAGCACCCCGGCGAAACTGCCGTCGCCCTTGTCGACGCGCCGCGTCAGCTGGATCGACCATTTGCCGGACGCCCGGCCGAACACCGGCTTCCCGATGAACAACCCGGCATTGGGGTTGTTGACGTGGACGCGGAAATGCTCGCGGTCGGCCAGACGGACGCGGGCCGGCGCATCCTCCACGCTGGTGTGGATGAGATCGCCGTGCTCGTCGATCACCGCCAGCTGGAGCAGGATGCCCGAGCGCTCCACCGCCTGGCGCAGCATGCGGGTCAGGCCCGGGGTCCAGCCGTCGCCATGCTCGTGGAAGTCGTCGATCAGGAACAGCAGGATCTGGTCGGCTTCGGCCATGGTCCGGGTCGCCTGCTCGGCGACGACGCGGGCGAGGTTGCCGCTGTCGCGCTCGGCCCGCGCCATCGCCTCGGCATCGTCGTAATGGGCGAGCGCCAGGGCGGCCGCCCACAGCCCGGCGGCGATCACCAGGGTCGCGGTCCAGATGGCGGCGATGAAGCCTTGCAGATGAAGGCGCCCGCCCATCAGCGCCGCTCTCCCGCATCGTCCGCGTGCCGCGGATTGCCAGCATCGTCCGCGTGCCGCGGACCGCCTGCATAGTCCGCGTGCCGCGGATCGCCCGCGGCGAGCGCCGCCACCCCGCGTGCCAGCCGCGGCAGATCGACCGGCAGCGGCAGCAGCAGGTCGGCCGGCCCGCCGGCCTCGGCCCCCAGCCCGGCGGAAGCGGGGCCCGCCGCGGCGTAGAGGACACAGGGCAGGTCGGCCCGCAGCGCCTTCAGGCGGCCGGCCAGCGCCCGGCCGGCCGGAAGCGCGCTCAGTCCCGGCCCGATCACCACCACATCGAAGAAGCCCGGCTCGTCGGTGACGACCTCCAGCGCTTCGCGAAGATCCTCGCAGACCGAAACCTCGAACCCCTGCCGCTCCAACCCGGCCTGGAACCGGTCGCCGGACGCCGGATCGGCATCCACCACCAGGATCTTGCATGCCGGCGCGACATGGTGCCGCGCCGGGGCTTTCGCCCCATACGGGAAGGATGCCGGCTGGGCCGGGGCCGGCGATGCGGCCGGGATATGCAGCCGAATCGCCATGCCTTCCGCCGGGTGGGTCAGCAGGCTGAGGCCGCCGTCGTGGCGCCGCGCCGTCTGCAGGGCCGCCGGCCAGTGGGCGTCCTCCGTCCCGGCCGACTGGCCGCGGCGGTAGCAGGCGCGGGCGGCCAGCAGGGGATCGGCCAGCCCCGCCAGAACCTCGTCCGCCAGCGGCGGGCCGTCGACCCGCAGTTCGAACAGGGTGTGCGGACCGGACAGCGGTGTCAGCAGCGGTCGGACGGTCCAGCCGGCCGCGACGGCGTCGGCATCCGGATCGTCCGCGTCCGCCGGGAAGAAGGCGCGCAGGCAGAGCCGGGCGTCGCCGCCCCTGCCGGTGGCGGTGAGGATCTCCGCCGCCAGTCCGGCCAGCGTCCGCGCCAGCAGGCCGGCGTTGCAGATGGGGTCGGGTGTACCGGCGTCATGACGGATGGAAAGGCTGCCCGGTGCCGCCGGCACCGAGCGCAGAAGCGTCGCGGCCTCGTCCACAACCGTCGCGGCCCGTTCGGGCTTCAGATGGACCCGCTCCGTCCTGGCTTCCGCCACCAGCCGGCGGAGGCCGAAGCGGGCGCGGTCGACGGCAGCGGCGGCCCGGCCCGCGTAGTCGGCCTGGGGCGAGCCTTCCGGCAGGTCGCAGACGAGGAAGTCGGCATAGCCGGCAACCGCGCCCAGCGTGTTGTTCATGTCGTGGACGATGGCGCCGGCAAGGTCGGCCCGGGCATCCATCGCCGCGATCTGCTGGCCGCGCAGCCGCGCGTTGGCCTGCCGGCCACACTCCCGCAATGCTTCCTGAAGGGCGGCGATGTGGGCGGCGTTCGCGGCGGCGGTATCCGCCTCCGGCACGTCCGCTCCGTCGGCCGATGCGGAGGGAAGCGGTTCGGGATGGGCCTGCGGCCTTTCGTCTCCGGCGGGACGGCGGCGCGCGTTCCGGATCGATAGAAGCGCCAGCCCGCCCGCCGCACCGCTGCCGGCCGCCGTCAGGGGAAGCAGCCAGGGCAACGACTCGCGCAGGGGGTCGAGCGCCGGCAGCAGAAGCACCGCCGCCCCGGCCAGCGCGGCGATCGCCGGCGCCGCCACGCCGCTGCCGGAAGCGCCGGCCGGAACCGCCGGAACGGTTCGGCCCACTCGTGGCCCGGACAGGGAATGGTCGGATGGGCTCATCAGCGACTCGGAATGCGGCCGTATTGCGGTTGCGTCCGCCCCAGCGGCGCCGGACGAAAACGGACGGCCGGGCCAGTGGAGCGAGGGCGAGGTGACCATACCAGAAAGGGCGGGATCATGCTGCTGGGACCACCCCTATACGGTCCCCCATTTGCCCCAACATGCGACCATGCCACTCATCCACCATAGCCTGGGCAGGCGGCGGGTCAGGGCGACGCTTCGTTCAGGCTGCGCGACAGCAGGCCGGCCTGCTGGGCGCGGCGCACGGCGTCGGTGCGGTTGCGTGCCCCCAGCTTGCGCAGGATGCGGCGGGTGTGGAGCTTGACCGTCACCTCCTGAAGGCTCAGGTGCCGCCCGATCTCCTTGTTGGTGGCGCCGGTGGCGAGCATCGACAGCACCTGCTGCTCCCGGTCGGTCAGGGGGGACGACGGCGTCCCCTCCCCCTCCGCGGACGGCCCCTCGCCCTCCTCCGCCTCGTCGATGTCGAGCGACAGGTCGGTCATGTGCATCAGGTCGAGCGCCACGCATTTCGGCACGAAGCTGCCGCCTTCCACCACCAGACGCAGGGCCTGGGCCAGGATGCGGCGCGGCGTGGTCTTCGGCAGGAAGGCCTCGGCGCCGCAGCGCAGCACCTCCAGCGCGGTCAGCGCATCCTCCGCGCCGGTCACGACGGCGACCGGCCCCTGGACCCCCGACCGGCGCAGCACGCTGATCGGGTCGCTCCCCTCCGCCCCCGGCATGCGCCAGTCGAGGACGATGAGGTCGTACCGGAAGATCGCGGCGGGGGCGCCGTCGTCCGGGTTCCGCGAGACGGGCAATTCCAATAACGAACCGATGCAGCCGACCTCCGCATCCGGCCATGCCTGACGGATCGACAGCTCGAGCGCGTCCCGGAACAGGGGGTGGTCGTCTGCCACCAAGATTTTCATCAGCCAGCCTCCGCCACCTTCGGCCAACGCTCATCCAAAGGTATCAACATTCCCTGTTATGCCGTCCGAAATCTTAAGTTTTCGTGGCTTTGCCATATTTCACGTCGGTCATATTCCGCAGCCGCTTCCGGCACGGCTTTTCCGGGGCCGCGGGATAATACCCCCACTATCCCATTTCCCGCCGCCGCTATCCCAGACACAGCGGGTGCGCGCGCCGGTAGACGGCTATGGTTAGGCTTAGCGATTTCCAACCGGTGCAACCCACCGGTGTGCGGCGGAAGACGGAAGCGGCGACCATGGAGATGACACTTTACGAGCTTCGGCCCAAACCAGCCCCGAAATCCGCTCCCGCCGCCGCTCCCGCCGGCTCCGTCCTGCTGGTCGACGACGATCCCGATTTCCGCGAGATGGTGCGCATCGCCTTCGTCCGCGCCGGCTACCGCGTGCTGGAAGCGGAGAACGGCAATGCCGCGCTGGCCATCACGGCCGTCCATCCGGTCGATCTGGTGGTGACCGACATCATCATGCCGGAGGCCGACGGGTACGAGGTGATCCTGCGGCTGAAGGACCAGAAATCGCGTCCGCCCCTGATCGCGGTGACCGGCGGCAGCCTGCGCCTGCGGATGGAACTGCCGGGGATGGCCCGGCTGCTGGGTGCCGAGGCGGCCTTCGAAAAACCGGTCGACCTGAAGGCCCTGCTGGCCGAAGCCGGCCGGCTGATCGCCGCCCGCAAGGCGGCGGAAGGCAAGATTGCCGAACATAAGAGCGGCGAACACGAGGCGGAGAGCGCAGGGTGAACATCCTCATCGTCGATGACGACCGCACCAACCTGTTCATCATGGCCGCCATCGTCCGCCGGCTGGACGATGCCGAACCGGTCTCGATGGAAAGCCCGCTCGACGCCGTCGAGTGGCTGCGCGGGAACGAACCCGACCTGATCCTTTTGGACCAGATGATGCCGGACATGGACGGCATGGAACTGCTGCGCCACATCCGCGACGATGGGCGGCTGGACAATGTCCCGGTGGTGATGGTCACCGCCAACACGGCGGTCGACATCCGCGTGCGGGCGCTGGACGAGGGCTGCAACGATTTCCTGACCAAGCCGGTCGTCGTGCCGGAGGTGCAGGCGCGGCTGCGCAACCTGCTGGCCCTGCGCCAGAGCCGCGCCCTGCTGCGCGACCGCGCCGCCCTGCTGGCCGGCGAGGTGGAGCGGGTGACCGCCGTCCTCCAGCGCCAGGGGGAGGAACTGGTCAAACGCCTGTCGCGCGCGTCCGAATACCGCGATCCCGAAACCGGCGCCCATATCGAACGGATGGCGCTCTATTCGCGGCTGATCGCCGAAGCGGCCGGCTGCGGCGCCGCCTATGCCCAGGAGCTGATGAAGGCGGCGCCGATGCACGACATCGGCAAGATCGGCATTCCCGACATGATCCTGCTGAAGCCGGGGCGCCTGACCCCGGAAGAGATGACGGTGATGCGCCAGCATGCCGCCATGGGCCACCGCATCCTGGCCAACAGCGACATCCCGCTCCTGCGGCTGGCGGCGGAGATCGCGCTCAGCCATCACGAGAAGTTCGACGGCAGCGGTTATCCCAACGGCGTGGCCGGGACCGCGATCCCGCTGTCCGGCCGCATCGTCGCCATCGCCGACGTGTTCGACGCCCTGACCTCCACCCGCCCCTACAAGCGGTCATGGACGCTGGAGGAGGCGCGCGCCTACCTGGTCCAGAACCGCGGCCGGCATTTCGACCCGTCCCTGCTCGACGCCTTCCTGTCGCGCTGGGACGAGGTCTGCAGGATCCACCACGAGAACGCCGACGAACTGGCGCATCCGGTGCCGCTCGACGTCTGAGTCGAGGGTGGTGAGCCGAGGGGGGCCTTTCAGTTGACGATGCGCCAGGTCCCGTCGGGCTGGAGACAGGCGGTGCCGTAGACCGGCTGCGACCGGCCGCCGACCATGGCGCGGCTCTGGTATTCGCGGCATTGCTGACCGCTGCGCGAATAATAGACCGGACCGGCCGGATCGACGCCGACCGCGGCCGGCGGCGGCGCATAATATTGGACCGGCGGCGGGGGCGCATAGACGACCGGCGGCGGCGCGTAATACTGCACCACCGGTGGGGGCGGGGCATAATAATGGTAGGGGCGGTAATAGCCGTAGCCGGGGAAAACAGGCCCGATGCCGATGCCGACCGACACCGACGTGCGCGCCTGCGCCGTTCCCGGAACCGACACCACCGCAACGGCGGCCACGGCCGCCAGAATCACAGCACCCAGGGCGACCGCCCTCCGCACCGTCTTCATCATTTCTCTCCCGCCACGACGCAAGACTGCGGTCCCGCCGATCGCATGGCTCCGGCAGGCATCATACACCGGTCCCGCGGCGCATCACAGGGGCTGCGCGCGCGGGGTTCCGTCCAGGGCGGTATGCAGGACGATCAGATGTCGAGCGGCAGATTGTCGGGGTCGAAGCCCAGCTGCTCCACGATGGCGCGGGCGAGCGGGATGCTGGTCTCGAACCGCCATTCGGCCATGCCGGGGCGGTATTCCGACACGTTGGGCCGGCCATTGGCGAAGCGGCGCGGGTGCAGCTCGTACCAATAGATGTCGCTCAGCGACACGCCCTGTTCCTGCGCATAGGCCTCGGCGATGCGGGGCCAATCATTCACGGCGGGCTGGGGCGACCCGGCCGCCTTGGCGATGTCGGTCTGCTCCAGGAAAGCGACGATGCGCTTCCCCTCGCGCTCGAAATCGGCGACCCGGATGGTGACGGGCTGCCTTCCTTCACGCTGATAGGTCCACTCGCGGTTCTTCTCGACCAAGGCCTTGTCCACGGCAAATGCTCCGGTTTACTCCTGCAAAGGCTAACCGACCGGCCCGCCTTAAGCCAACTGTTCCGTTGCCTTATCCGAACAGGCACGGCGCATCGCTGCCGCGTGCCGTCCGGCAACGGAGATCGCAGGTTACCAAAGCACGCTGTTTTTTCTTTGTATACGGGAATTGTGACGCCCGGCCTGCGCCGGGCGCCTCGTCGCTCCTCTCCCTCAGCATCCGTCCTCAATATCCGCCATCAGTATCCGATCGTCATGCCGTCGGGGTTGCGCGGATCGGAATAGCCGTACAGCCCGTCGTTGCGCAGCTGGATGGTCTGGGTGCGGCCCATCGTCGGCTTCACCGCCACCTTGTGGCCCATCTGCTCCAGAATACGCACGGTATCGGGGCTGAGCCCCTTCTCCACCCGCAGTTCGTCGGGGGTCCACTGGTGATGGACGCGCGGCAGGGCGGCGGCCTCGGCCGGGTTCATGTTGAAATCGATGTGGTCGATCACCGTTTCCATGGTGGTGGTGATGATGCGGCTGCCGCCAGGGCTGCCGGTGACCAGCCAGGGCTTGCCGTCCTTCAGCACGATGGTCGGCGACATGGAGCTGAGCGGCCGCTTGTAGGCCTGGATGGCGTTGGCGTCGCCGCCGACCAGGCCGAAGGCGTTGGGCACGCCCGGCTTGGCCGAGAAATCGTCCATCTCGTTGTTCAGCAGGATGCCGGTGCCCGCGGCGACGATGCCGCTGCCGAAATTGAGGTTCAGCGTGTAGGTGGTGCTGACCACGTTGCCCTGGCTGTCCGCCACCGAGAAATGGGTGGTCTGGTCGCTCTCGTAGGGGGCCGGCTTGCCGGGCTTGATGCTGCTGGCCGGGGTCGCCTTCTCCGGATCGATCTTCGCCGCCAGCTCGTCGGCGTATTTGCGCGAGGTCAGGCCCTTCACCGGCACCTTGGTGAAGTCGGGGTCGCCCAGATATTCGGAGCGGTCGGCATAGGCGAGCTTCATCGCCTCCGCCATCAGGTGGATCGCCTTGGCGCTGTCGGGGCCGTAGTCCTTCAGCGGCCAGCGCTCCAGGATGTTCAGCATCTGGATGATGTGCGTCCCGCCGGAGCTGGGGGGCGGCATCGACTTGACCGTATAGCCGCGGTAGGTGCCGCTGACCGGCTCGCGTTCCACCACCTTGTAGGCCTTCAGGTCCTCCTTGGTGATGTAGCCGCCGTGTTGGGCCATTTCCGCCGCGATCTTGTCGGCGATGGCGCCTTCATAGAAGGCCTTCGCCCCCTGCTGGGCGATCATCTCCAGCGAGTTGGCGAGGTCGGGGTTGGCCAGCGTCTCGCCGGCGGTCAACGGCCGGCCGTCCTTGAAGAAGATGGCTTTGGTGGCGTCCCACGCCGCCAGATGGTCGCGCTCGACCTCGAGCAGGCCGGCCAGCTGCGGGGTGACGGTGTAGCCGTCCCGCGCCAGCTTGATCGCCGGAGCCATCACGTCGGCCAGCTTCATCGTGCCGTATTTTTCCAGCGCATGGGCCAGCCCGGCGACGGTGCCGGGGATGCCGACCGCCAGATGGGTGTAGAGCGAGCGGTCGGGGACCACCTTGCCCTGCTGGTCGAGATACATGTCGCGGAAGGCCTTGGCCGGGGCCATCTCGCGGAAGTCGATGGCGACGTCCCTGCCGCTCTTGGCGTCATGGACGACCATGAAGCCGCCGCCGCCGACATTGCCGGCGTTCGGCAGCACCACCGCCAGGGCGAAGCCGACGGCCACCGCCGCATCGACCGCATTGCCGCCGCGCTTGAGGATGTCGACGCCGATCTCGGTCGCCAGCCGGTGTTCGGAGGCGACCATCCCGTTCTGGCCGCGGACGGGATAGAAGATGTCGTAGCCGATGTCGTAGCGGACCGAGGCCGGTGCGGAGGTGGCCTTCTGGGCGAGCGCCGGCACCGGCAGCACGACGGCCGAACCGAGGGCCGAGCCGACGCAGAGCGCCGCCAGCGCCGCAACGGCGGAACGGGATCGAATAGCGGGGAACCACATGCGGTGAATCTCCTGAGCGGGACGTCAGGTCAGGGGCCGCAGCCCGGGGGAAGGCAGGATGTCACACCCGCCTTCCCCGGTCTTCACCCCGTCGCTGGTCTGCCCAACAATTCACCATCAGGGTTAATGGCGTCGCGCATTCCCGTGAATGGAATGCGACAGTCGGTGAACGGATCCGATCCGGCGTGCCGCCGGTCAGTAGGTCTCCGCCATGCGCGAATGGCCGACATGCCCCGACTCGCCATAGGAGCCCCGGGGGCCGTCATGGCCCAGCCGGTCATGCTGGTGGCCGGACAGGCGTTCCTTGACCGGGCAATGGCCGCTCATGCCACGGGCGACCAGGGCGGCGCCGACCAGCCCCATGATGGCGCCGGGGATGCTGGCGCCCTTGCGCAGGCCGCCCGCCGCGACGGCGAGGCCGAGACCGGTCGAGACGATGCGCTCGCCCATGCCCAGGTTGGTGTGGCCTTCGAACACGCTGTCGTAGGCGTCGCGGATCGTGGATTGGGCGTTCATGGCTGCTCCGGGGCTGAAATGGACTGGGACCGCCCTTCCAACGCCGCGACGCCCCTTCCTGTTCCCTTGGGAGACCTCACGGGGCCGCGCTCAGCCCTCCACCGCCGCCATGTCGCGGATGGAGCGGACCAGCCGGGACGGTTCGATCGGCTTGGACAGCACGGTCAGTTCCACCTCCTGTGCCGCGGCAGTGGAGGTCAGATCCTCGGCATAGCCGGTGACCATCAGGATCGGCGTCGCGTCGCGACGGGCGCGCAGGGTGCGGGCCATCTCCAGCCCGGTCATCCCCGGCATCATGTGGTCGGTGACGATCACGTCCGGCCGGAAGCCGTGGTCGAGCAGCAAGAGGGCCGCCGCCGCGTCGGCCGCCTCGCGCACCGCGAAGCCCGCCTGCTCCAGATAGCCGGCGGTGGCGCTGCGCACCAGCTCCTCGTCATCCACCAGCAGGACGGCGCAGCCCTCGCCGATGCCGGCCGCGTCCGCCCTCTCCGTCTCCGGCGCCGGGGGCGCTGCCATCCCGGTGGACGCCGGCCCGGCGGAGGGCGCATCCGCCTCCTGACGGGCGCGCGGCAGATAGAGCGTCACCGTGGTGCCCAGCCCCTGCCGGCTGTCCAGCTCCACCCCGCCGCCGGACTGGGTCGCCAGCCCGTGCACCATGCTGAGGCCCAGCCCGGTGCCGCGCCCGACCTCCTTGGTGGTGAAGAAGGGCTCGAAGGCGCGTGCCTGCACCTCGGCCGGCATGCCGGTGCCGGTATCGCGCACCCGCAGCACGACATAGTCGCCGGCCGCCATGCCGAGCACGGGCCCGGCGCCGACCGACCGGTTGCCGGCAAGGATCCACAGCGTGCCGCCGCCGGGCATGGCGTCGCGGGCGTTCAGCGCCAGGTTCAGCACCGCCATTTCCAACTGGGTCGGGTCGATCATCGCCGGCCACAGGTCGGTGGCGACCTCCGTCTCGATCCGCACCGACTGGCCCAGCGTGCGGCCGAGCAGGCGGCTGACCCGCTCCACCAGCGCCGCGACGTCGACCGGGACCGGGCGAAGCTGCTGCCGGCGCGAAAAGGCCAGCAGATGCTGGGTCAGGGTCGCCCCCCGCTCCACCGCCTGCAGGGCCAGCCGCGCCGGTCCGGTGATGCGCTCGTCCTCGGTGCGGCTGTCGATGACGTGCAGATTGATGCCGATGGCCTGGAGAAGATTGTTGAAATCATGGGCGACGCCGCCGGTCAGCTGGCCGATCGCCTCCATCTTCTGGCTTTGGCGCAGGGCGTGTTCGGCCTGTTCCCGCCCCTCCACCGCGCGGCGGGCGGCGTCCATCGCCCAGGTCGCCGCCTCGTACGCGCTGAACTGGCGGGCCAGCGCCCACAGCGACAGCAGCAGTGCGGCGATGCCGATGGTTCCGGCGGCGCCGATGGTCCAGGCCTGGATGCGCCACTCGCTCAGCACGGCGTCCAGACTGCGGGTGACGTTGACGACCAGCGGATAGTCGGCCAGCGCCCGCGTCGCCACCAGACGGGCGCCGTCGTTCAGCCCCTTGGCGGAGAGGAAGACGCCCGACCTCGCATGCTCCAGCACCTTCAGGAATTGGCCCTGGCCCAGCGGCCGGCCGATATCCGGCAGCATCGGATGACGGGCCAGCAGGATGCCGTCGCGCCGCCACAGGCTGATGCTGCCGTCGGCATCCGGCTGCAGGGCCTTGTAAATCCTCTCGAAATAGCTCAGCTCGATGGCGCCCAGCACCAGCCCGACGAAACCGCCGTCCGGGCCGCTGATCCGGCGGGCCAGATAGATGGTCCAGCTGCCGTTGCCGCGGTTGCGCACCGGTTCGCTGATGAAGGGTTCCGTGGTATCGTGGTCGCGCAGATAGGCGAAATAATCCCGGTCGGACACGTTGACCCGCGGGATCGGGTAATAGCGCGAGAAGTTGATCAGGTGCCCGTCGGCCGCGATCATCGTCACCGCGTCCAGCTGCGGCAATCCGGTGATCCGCGCCCGCAGCATCTGGTAGGTGTCGCGTCCACCCATCCGGCGGACATAGTCCTCGGGCGTCGCAACGCCCTCCGCCTTCAACTGCTCGATGATGGTGGTCAGGACCAGATCGACGCTCTGCGTCGCGCTGGCCGTCTGTTCCGCCAGCGACAGATTCAGGGTGGACAGCTCGCGCTCCGCCCCCGCCAGTTCGCGCTCGCGCATGCTGACGATATAGTGGATCGTCGCCGTCAGCAGCACGGCGACGGACAGCCCGCCGATCAGCAGCAGGATGCGCAACGGCCGGCTGGCGCGCAGATGGGCCAGCCACTGGTAGGCCGGCGGAACCGGTGTGCCACCGTCCGGCTGCGCGGTCCTTTCGGGAGAGATCAAAGCTTGCCTATGGTTTAGTGACGCACCGACCGAGCGGAATGATCCAAAGGCCATAACGCCGCGTCAAGCATGTCAAGGTTAATACGACCTTGACGATTTCGGTTTCCGGGCCGCCGACCGGCGACGGATCGCGGCGGTCAGGCCCGCGCCCGCAGGGGGGACGGCAGCTTCAGGACCGACAGCGCCAGACCGGCGAAGACCAGCAGCCCGCCGGCCAGCTTCGCCGCGGTGAAGGTCTCGCCCAGCAGCAGCGCGCTGGAACTCATGCCGAAGATCGGCACCAGCAGCGAGAAGGGGGCGACCAGGCTGGCCGGGTAATGCCGCATCAGGAAGCCCCAGGCGGCGAAGCCGAACAGCGTCGCCGCCGCCGCGATGTAGACCAGCGAGCCGACCCCGACCAGCGTCAGCGTGGTGAAGGCGTGAAGGATGCGCTCCGGCCCCTCCAGCGCCAGCGACATCGCCAGCAGCGGCAGCGGCGGGATCAGGCTGACCCAGACCATCAGGCTGAACAGGTCCGGCGCCTTGGCCTGCTTCATCACGATGTTCGACACGCCCCAGGCGGCCGCCGCCGCCAGCGTCAGCCCGAGGCCGAGCAGCGAGTCGCCCGCCGGCATCTCCAGCGCGATCAGCCCGACGCCGGCGAAGGCAACCACCATGCCGCCGATCTGCCGCGGCCCCGGCCGGTCGCCCAGCACGAAGGCGGCGAAGATGGCGGTGAAGAAGGCCTGCGCCTGCAGCACCAGCGAGGCGAGCCCCGCCGGCATGCCGACGTCGATGCCCAGGAACAGCAGCGGGAACTTCACCACGCCCAGCATCACGCCGATGCCGATCACATAGCGCCAGGGCACCGGCGGCCCCTTGCCCCAGCCCAGCACGACCACCGGCAGCGCCGCCAGCGCGAAGCGCAGGCAGGAGAAGAGCAGCGGCGGGAAATCGCGCAATCCGACCTTGATCGCGACGAAGTTGAAGCCCCAGACGGCGGCAACCGCCACGGCGAGCAGGATGTGGGAAGCACGCATGATGGGGAGGCTAAACGGGTGCCGCGGCGGCGGTCAATCGGATGCGGGGCGCGCTTCCCGCGTGGCTGACCTGCGCATCAGCTTCGGTGACATTGAGTTTTCAGCGGCTTTTCTCCGGGGGGCTCCCCCCCCGGCGGGGGGGGGGGGGGGGGGGGGGGGGGGGGGGGTAAACCCCACGGAGAGCGGGGGAAAAAGAACCCCACTCTCCCCGCGGGT
>NZ_VTTK01000052.1:0-37278 GCF_008365135.1 Azospirillum sp. Sh1
AACGACCGCCAGACCGCCAACTCAGCCTCAAACTGGCCGAGCCCTGAAAATCCCGGACAGCAGTGCGCCTTCGCGGGGATGACGCGACGCTCTTTTGATGCAAAGTCTTAACGCCTCCCCCAACTCATGACACCGGCGACGGCGGCCGGGTCGCCGCGGCGGAGGGTATGCCGACCACCACATCGTCGCGGGCGACCGGCAGCCTGGCACGCCGTTCCTCCCAGGCCGCCAGGAAGGCGTCGATGCGGTCGGCCGGCAGCGGACGGCTGACGAAATAGCCCTGGATCAGGTCGCAGCCCATCAGCGACAACGCCTCCCACTGGGCAAGCTCCTCCACCCCTTCGGCCACCACGCTGCGGCTCAGGTCGTGGGCGATGCGCGAGATGGACAACACCATGCTGCGCGCGTCGGGGCGGCGGTGGACGTCGTCGATGAAGGCCTTGTCCAGCTTCAGCGTGTTGATCGGCAGCGTGCGCAGATAGGTCAGCGACGAATAGCCGGTGCCGAAATCGTCCAGCGCGATGTGGACCCCGGCCTGCCGCAGCGCGTTCAGCTTGCCGATGGCGGCGTCGAGCGAGCCGATCATCTGCGACTCGGTGATCTCCAGCTCCAGCCGGTGCGGCGGCAATCCGGTGCGGGCCAGGATCTCCAGCACCCGCGGCACGAAATCATGCTGGGCCAGTTGGACCGCCGACATGTTGACACTCATCGTCACGTCGCCGGCCCCGCGGCAGCCCAGCCCGACCGCCTCGATGCAGGCGGTCTCCAGCACCCACAGCCCGAGCGGGACGATCAGGCCCGAATCCTCGCACACCGGAATGAAGCGGTCCGGCGATACCGGCCCCAGTTCCGAGTCGGTCCAGCGGACGAGCGCCTCGAAACCGCGGACCCGGCCGTCGGCAGTGGCGACCTGGGGCTGGTAATGCAGGGTGAAGGACTGGCGGTCGAAGGCCTGCCGGGCGCGGCTGAGCAGCTGCATGCGCTCCACCACGTTCAGGTTCATGTCGGCGGTGAAGGTGCAGACGCTTCCGCGCCCATTGTCCTTGGCCCGGTACATGGCGGTGTCGGCATTCTGCAGCAGATCGTCGAAACAGCGGCCGTCCCAGGGATAGCGGGCGATGCCGATGCTGCAGGAAACGTAGAAATTCTGCCCTTCGACCAGGAAGGGCGCGGCCAGCGCCTGCTCCATCCGCCGCGCCACCTCCACCGGAGCGCAGGCATCGCCGCCCTGGACGACCACCACGAACTCGTCGCCGCCCAGCCGCGCGATGAACAGCCCCTCGCCGGCTCCCTTGCCGATGCGCTGGCCCATCATCGCCAGCAGCTCGTCGCCCGCCTTGTGGCCGAACCCGTCATTGATGAACTTGAAATTGTCCATGTCGAGGAACAGCAGCGCCAGCGACCCGGCCTGGCCGCAAGCCCTGTTGTCGGCGATCAGCCGGTCGACATGCCGTTCCAGCAGCAGCCGGTTGGGCAGACCGGTCAGCGAATCATAATGGGCCAGATGGTCCAGCCGCGCCTGTTGCTGCTTCTGGGCGGTGATGTCGGTGTAGGAGCCGCCCATCATCGTCGGATGCCCCTGCTCGTCGAACAGGGCCTTGCCGGTGGCGTACAGCCACAGGTAACGGCCGTCGCGGTGGCGGACGCGGTATTCCACCCGGTATTCCGGCAGCTCGCCGGACAGGTGGCGGTACAGTTCCTCCTCCGCATGCGCGCGGTCGTCGGGGTGGACGCGGTCGAACCAGGCCGCCAGCGAATTGATGCTGAGGGAATCCACGCCCAGCAGTTCCTCCACCCGGCCGGACAGGACCCGGCGGTCCTTGATGATGTCCCAGGTCCAGATGATGTCGCGCGACGCCTCGGCCACCAGCCGCATCCACCGCTCGCGCTCGCGCAGCGCCTTCTTGCTGGCGATCAGCTCCTCCACCTTGGCCTGCAGCTGCCGGCGCGAGTCGCTGAGCGCATCGTTGCTCACCCGCAGCGCCGCCTCGGCGATCCGGCGTTCGCGCAGCGCGAAGGACAGCACCAGCACCATGCCGAACAGCAGCATCACCACGCCGCCGACCGTCACCACCAGCCAGCGGTAGGTCTCCATGAAGGAGAAGGGCTTGTTGATCAGCCGGTCGAGCAGCCCGAACCGCGTGACGTCGATGCCGTACCGCTCCGCCTGCCGGTAATCCACCGCGCGGACGACCGAGCGGCGCCTCTCGACCGGCAGCTCGGCCACCGGCATGCCGTTGAGGAGCTTCGCCGCCAGCGCGCCCACCGCACGGGCATGCTCATAGGCGCTCTTCAGGCTGCCGCCCACGATCCCATGGCCGAGCAGATAGTTCTCCAGCCCATAGATCGGGGCGCTGCTCGCCTTGCTCATCAGCGCCAGATACTGCTGCGGCGGCAGGACGGCCCCTTTGGCGTCGGTGGCGTAATTGCCCAGCAGAACGGCGCTGTCCGGCGGCAGCGACGACAGGGTCTCCTGCAGCCGGGCGAAGGGCATGTTTTCCAGGATCTGCATATCCCGCACGGCCGGAATAATGCCGGCCGCCCTGGCCTCCCGGATTTCGTCGTCCAGCACGGTGCCCGACTCGGTGCCGTCGCGAACGACGAACAGATGCCGCAGGGTCGGATTGGCCGCCAGCGCCATGTCGATGGTGCCGGCCACGTCCGTGGCCTCCACCACGCCGGTGACCGCCGGCTCTCCCGCCGTCATCGCACGCGCCACGTCGGCCTGCACCCCGCCATACACCAACGGAATCGGACCGTAGACCTCCCGGCGCAGCCTGAGCCCAAGCTGCAGGGCGGCATCGTCGGTGGTGACGACGACATCGACCTGTCCGCGCGGATGGCGATGGGCGATCAGCGCCTGCAGCCGGTCCAACCCGCTCTGATCCGGAAAGCGCTTCCAGTCCAGATGGTAGCTGATCGCCGCCGCGTCGGGCGCCGACGCGGCAAGCATCTCCGCGATGCCGACAGCCTGTTGGTCGGTCCACTCGTAGCCCTGGTGGTAGGAATGCAGGATCAGCACCGTCCGGTTCGGCGCCGTCGCCCGCCCGTCGGCGGACGGTGCCAGCGCCGCCAGCAGAAGCCCCAGCAGCAGGACACAGCCGTGCATCCACCTGATGGGACCTGTCGCAGGCCAACTGGTCATGGAGCACCCTTCGGTCGCCGATCCGGCCGGACTCTTCGAACTCCGCAAGGTGATCGAAGGGTTCCGATCCTTCCGCTTTGAAGGATAAGCAGGCAAGGCACCTCGGCGCTACAGACTTCTTATAGGGGATCTTCCAATCTTATTGGTTAATTTCCATAGAAGATTGGAATTTTCCCAAGCCACACCCGCAGGGGTCGTGCTTGTTTATTTGCAAGCGCGCCCGTTTTTTGCAGTGCGAATAGAAGAAGCGGAACCCATGCCTTGTTCGTAATCTACGCGCGCTCCGGCGGATTGTTGCGGAACGGACGACACAATCCGGCTGTTGTTCCGGCTGCACCCTGCCCCTGCCCCAATCCGGAACCCCGCTCGTGTCCACTGCCCCGCCCACTGCAAAGCCCCTGTCCTACGCGCCGTCGGTCGAAAATCCCGGTTCCGAAAAGGCCCGGATCTTCGGGGAACTGGCGGAGAGCTATCCGGCGATCCTGCGGCTGTCGACGACGCCGGGCGACGTCCTGCCGGACAGCGTGTCGACCCCGCGCGGTCTGGCGGTGAAGGTGCTGGGCGTGTCCGGCCACCGGATGCCGGGATCGGAGGACGAGGCCACGCAGGATTTCGTCATGGCCAACGCCCCCGTCTTCTCGGCCCCCGACGCCAGGCAGTTCCTGAAGACGCTGAAACTGCTGGCCGCCACCACCGACCGGGCGGAAACGGCGAAGAAGGTGCTGTCGGCCGGCCTGCGCGCCCGCCGCCTCGCCGACGACCGCTCCGCCGAATTCCGCATGGAACGCAACGGCTGCCCGATGCATGAACCGGCGGCGGGCTACCGGCTGCCGGGGTAAGGCCGCACTCTCTCAGAGTTGGACCTCGTCGCGCACGTCTCTCAGCCGTCATTCCCGCGAAGGCGGGAATCCAGACCTTTCAAAGGCTTAAATACGGAGTAGCCTAGATCCCCGCCTTCGCGGGGATGACGGCCAATCACTGCAGGCTGCGCTGCATCTCCTCGAAGGTGCGGGAGAAGCCGTTCAGCGGGAAGTCGATGTCGCGCTTGCCGATGCGGGGGGAGCTGACGCGGACCAGGATGGACGAGCCGTTGCGGAACTGGTCGGCGACGCGGCCGGACACGAAGTTCGGGAACATGCACATGTTCAGCGTCGCCACATGCGATTCGATGCGCGGCTGGCGGTCGACGCGGATGGCACAGCGGTCGATCAGGCCCTGGCTGGTGGTCAGGAACAGGTGGAAGTCATTGCCGGTCGGAATGATGCTGAGCGCGATGAAGCCGACATCCTTCCCGTCGTCGAACAGGCGGTAGATCATCAGCCGGCAGGTCTTGCTGTCGGTCATCCGGTCGATGTCGCACTGGTTGGTCCAGGCGCCCTCGGGCCCGAAATCGGCGGCGGCCTTGGAGAAGTCCACGGCGGCGGCCGGCTTGGCGGAGAAAAGTCCCCCGGCAAGCGTCAGAGCCAGCAGTGCCGCAGCCGCAGCCGCCCTGAAGCCACCCATCAGACCCTTTGCTCGCATCGCCCCGGCTCCCTACCATCGTTCGTGTTAACATGGATGCGCCATGATAACCGGGGATGGCGGGGGTGCAAGGCACGAGATGCCGCGCGTCGGGCCATGAACGGGGCCCGACGCGCGGCTGTGGACGATCAGATGCGCCCTTCCTCGAAGTCGCGGAAGGCCTGCATCACTTCTTCCCGCGTGTTCATGACGAAGGGTCCGCCCCAGGCGATGGGCTCGCCGATCGGCTCGCCGGCCAGCAGCAGGAAGCGGGCGCCCTCCGGCCCGGCGACCGCCTCCACCCGTTCGCCGTCACCCAGCACGATCACCCGCGGTCCCGACAAGGATCCCTCCCCGCTCACATCCAGCGTGCCTTCGAACAGCACCAGGAAGGCGGTGTGGCCGGCCGGCAGCGGCTCGGCGAAGGACACCGACGGCGGCAGCGTCACGTCGAAATAGCGGGCGTCGGTCGCCTCGGCCCGCACCGGGCCGGCCGTGCCGCGGGCGGTGTCGCCGGCGATGACGGTGACGGTCGCTCCATCCTCGCGCTTTTCCACCGGGATGGCGGCGGCCGGGAACTCCTGATAGCGCGGCTCGGTCATCTTCAGCCGGGCCGGCAGGTTGATCCACAGCTGGAATCCGCGCATCAAGCCTTCGGTCTGCTCCGGCATCTCCGAATGGATCAGGCCGCGGCCGGCGGTCATCCACTGCACGCCGCCGGTCTCGATCACGCCCTCATTCCCGTGGTTGTCGGCATGGCGCATGCGGCCGGCCAGCATGTAGGTCACCGTCTCGAACCCGCGGTGGGGATGGTCGGGGAAGCCCGCCAGATAGTCGGTGGGCTGGTCCGACCCGAACAGGTCCAGCATCAGGAAGGGGTCGAGCGTGCGCAGGCGCGGCGTGCCCAGCATGCGGGTCATGCTGACCCCGGCCCCGTCGGAGGTGGCCATGCCCTCCACGGCGGCGAGCACCGGACGGACACCGGGGGTGGCGGGCTGGATGGACATGGCGGCAACTCCTGAAAAAGCACAATGACGTTGCACCAGAGGTAGTCCGCCCCGGCCCCGCCGTGAAGCCGGCCCGCCCGCGCCACAGCGTTTCCGCCCGTGCAACAATCCAAACGAAAAAGGCCGCCGGAGAACCGGCGGCCTTCTCGAAGAGACCCGTGGGAAAGGGATTTGTCTTAGTGGATGCTCTCGCCGTGCAGGGCGAGGTCGAGACCGTCGCGCTCCACATCCTCCTCGACGCGCAGGCCCATCACCACGTCGACGACCTTCAGCAGGACGAAGGTGGCGACGGCGCACCACACCATGGTGTAGAGCACGCCCTGGACCTGGATCCACACGGCGGCTGCGTTGCCTTCCAGCAGGCCCAGCGTGGCGTTGGGGTCGGCCTGCAGGACGGAGGCGAAGCCGCCTTCGCTGTTGGACACCGACATCTTGGCGAACACGCCGGTCAGGATGGCGCCGACCAGACCGCCGACACCGTGCACGCCGAAGGCGTCCAGGCTGTCGTCATAGCCCAGCATGTGCTTCAGGCTGGTGGCCGACCAGAAGCAGACCACGCCGGCGATGATGCCGATGATGATGGCGCCCGTCGGGTCGACGAAGCCGGCGGCCGGGGTCACGGCGACCAGACCGGCGACGGCGCCGGAGATGATGCCGAGGATCGACGGCTTGCCCTTGACGATCCACTCCGCGAACAGCCAGCCCATGGCGGCGCCGGCGGTGGCGATGTGCGTGGCGGCCAGCGCCATGCCGGCGCGCGGACCGGCGGTCAGCGCCGAACCGGCGTTGAAGCCGAACCAGCCGACCCACAGCAGCGAGGCGCCGATCAGCGACAGCACCAGGTTGTGCGGCATGAAGGCTTCCTTCGGGTAGCCCTTGCGCTTGCCGATCACCAGCGCGGCGACCAGACCGGCGACGCCCGCGTTGATGTGCACGACCGTGCCGCCGGCGAAGTCCAGCACGCCCAGGCCGAACAGGAAGCCCGACGGATACCAGACCCAGTGGGCGATCGGCGCATAGACCACGATCGACCACAGGGCGGTGAAGACCAGCAGCGAGGAGAACTTCATGCGGTCGGCGAAGGCGCCGGTGATCAGGGCCGGGGTGATGATCGCGAAGGTCATCTGGAACATCATGAAGACCGGCTCGGGGATCGTCGTCGCGACGCCCGAACCCGTCGCCTCGCCCAGCACGAAGGCCTTCGAGAAGTCGAGCCCGTTCAGGAACAGCCGGTCGAGACCGCCGACATAGGCGCCGGTGCCGGTGAAGGCCAGGCTGTAGCCGATCACGTACCACAGGACACTGACGAGGCAGGTGATGGCGAAGCTCTGCATCACCGTCGCCAGCACGTTCATCTTGCGGACCATGCCGCCGTAGAACAGCGCCAGGCCGGGGATGGTCATCATCAGCACCAGCGCCGTGGAGACCAGCATCCAGGCGGTGTCGCCGCCATTCAGCGCCGGAGCCGCCGGCGCGGCAGCAGCAGCGGCAGCAGCCGTAGCCGCGGCAGCGGCGGCAGCCGCCGGATCCTGGGCAAGGGCTGCGGCCGGCATGCCGACCGCGCCCAGAGCAACCGCCATCATCGGTGCGGCCAGAAGGAACAGACGGTTCATCGAGGCTCCTCTTTCTCCAAAATCGCTCCCACCCCTGGACGGCCGGCGCGGCACCGGAGGTGTTCCGCGCACAGGGCACCGCACTGGGGCGACCCCGTCCCGGTCGCCCCGTCCCCGGCAAAGACGGGGCGGCGGACGGGACCAAGGACGCCTCCAGCGTTACAAGAAGCGTGCCAGTCGAAAACGGCTTGGAATCGTCAGGGTTGTCCCAGGACCGGGCCCCCGAACGGGCAGCCCCGTACGAGTCGCACCCGCTGTCTGCACAGAAAACAGGCAGGTTCCGGAGGCGGTATTCTCCCGCAATTTTCGGGCTTTCGAGCGATTGACAGGGCCGGACACCGTGATGCGCCCCGGCATTCTGGCTGTCATTCCGGCAGATGATGAAAATTTGGGCAGAGTTTGGCCTGCGCAGCGGTCACTGGCGCGGCATCGGGCGGCCCCTACCCCTTCCATCCAGTCCATTCGGCTTGCCCCGGATTCTCCACCGCTTTCCTCCTAGGACCGCGGGTTGAAGATCCGGCGGGTAAGCCGAGGCGAACCCGACGCCGGGCCTATTGGACATGGCGGCGAGATGTGGCACCGTCAACGCCTCCAATTGGATTGGCCGCTCAACCGCGGCCTCAAGAATAAGGCAAAGGGGGTAACGGCCATGCTCGACAAACGCGATCTGCGCCTCGCACCGCGACGTGCGGTGGCGCTGGTGCTGGCCGGGGGACGCGGAAGCCGTCTGAAGCAGCTGACCGACCGCCGGGCCAAGCCGGCGACATATTTCGGCGGCAAGTACCGCATCATCGACTTCGCGCTGTCCAACTGCGTCAATTCCGGATTCCGCCGCATCGGCGTGCTGACGCAATACAAGTCGCACAGCCTTCTGCGCCATCTCCAGCGCGGCTGGAACGTCTTCCGCGGCGAGATGAACGAGTTCTGCGACCTGCTGCCGGCCCAGCAGCGCATCAGCGAGACGGAATGGTACCAGGGCACCGCCGACGCCGTATTCCAGAACCTGGACATCCTGCGCGATCACGAGCCGGAATATGTCCTGATCCTGGCCGGCGACCACATCTACAAGATGGATTACGGCGCGCTGCTGCTCGACCACATCGACCGCAAGGCCGACGTCACCGTTCCCTGCATCGCCGTTCCGCGCGAACAGGCGAGCGGCTTCGGCGTGATGCACATCGACGACGAGCGCCGCATCATCGACTTCGTGGAAAAGCCGGCCGATCCGCCGCCGATGCCGGGCCGCCCCGATCTGGCGCTGGCCAGCATGGGCATCTACGTCTTCAATGCCCAGTTCCTCTACGACCAGCTGGAGCGCGACGTCGTCACCCCCGGTTCCAGCCGCGATTTCGGCAAGGACATCATCCCGCATCTGGTGAAGAGCGGCGCCAGGATCATCGCCCACGATTACGCCGACAGCGCCATCATCGACGCGCCCGACAACGCCCCCTACTGGCGCGACGTCGGCACCATCGACGCCTATTGGGAAGCCAACCTGGACCTCTGCCACGTCACGCCGCAGCTGAACCTGTACAACCGCGACTGGCCGATCTTCACCTATCAGGAACAGCTGCCGCCGGCGAAGTTCGTCTTCGACGACGAGAACCGCCGCGGCATGGCGGTGGACAGCCTGGTGTCGGGCGGCTGCATCATCTCCGGTTCCACAGTGCGGCGGTCGCTGCTGTTCAGTTCGGTCCGCGTCAACTCCTACAGCGAGTTGCACGAGGCGGTGGTCCTGCCGGAATGCGACATCGGCCGCCATTGCCGCCTGAAGAAGGTGGTGATCGACCGCGGCGTCAGCATCCCCAACGGCCTCGTCGTCGGCGAGGATGCGGAGCTGGACGCCAAGCGCTTCCACCGCAGCGAGGGCGGCGTCGTCCTGATCACCCGCGAGATGATCGAGAAGCTGCCGAAGGAGTAGCAACCTCCTCCCCCTCCGACCGAAGCCGACCACTCACCCCCACGGCCGTCATTCCCGCGCAGGCGGGAATCCAGCGCCCCCGAAGCCGATCTTCGGAACAGCCTGGATCCCCTTCTCCCGCGGGGATGACGGCCGGGTGAGCGGCAGGCCCGCCTTCCCCCGCCTTTCATCCGAGTGCCTTCCCGATGCGCGTCCTCTACGTCACGTCCGAATGCTACCCGATGGTCAAGACGGGGGGGCTGGCGGACGTGTCCGCCGCCCTGCCGCCGGCCCTGAACGCCGCCGGCGCCGATGTCCGCCTGCTGCTGCCGGGATATCCCGCCGTTCTCAACAGCCTGCAGAACCTGCACGAGGTCGGCGACCTCATCACCGACCTGCCCGGTTGCGACCGCGCCCAGCTGTGCATCGGCCGCACCGCCGACGGCGTTCTCGCCTATGCGCTGAACGCGCCGTCGCTGTACGACCGGCCCGGCAACCCCTATCTCGGGCCGGACGGCAAGGATTGGGCAGACAACGCCCTGCGTTTCGCCGCGCTCGCCTGGGTCGCCGCCGGTTTCGCGGCGGAGGACTCCTACGATCCCTGGTGGCGGCCCGACATCCTGCACGGCCACGACTGGCAGGCCGGGCTGATCCCCGCCTATCTGGCCCTGCGCCCCGACCGCTTCGCCGGCCCCTTCCGGCCGGGCACCGTGCTGACCATCCACAACATCGCCTACCAGGGCATCTTCGGCCCCTGGATGATGGGCGACATCGGCCTGCCCTCCTCCAGCTTCCGCATCGACGGCGTCGAGTATTACGGCAACATCAGTTTCCTGAAGGCCGGTTGCTTCTACGCCGACCGCCTGACCACGGTCAGCCCGACCTACGCCAACGAGATTCAGACCGCCGAGCATGGCACCGGCTTGCAGGGCCTGCTCGCCACCCGGTCCGACGTGCTGACCGGCATCCTGAACGGCGTCGATTACGCGGTGTGGGACCCGGCGACCGACCCACATCTGCCCGCCCGCTACACCCCCGACGACCTTGGCGGCAAGGACGCCTGCAAGGCCGACCTGCAATCCGCCTTCGGCCTTGACCGCCGCCCCGACGCGCCCTTGGCCGCCGTGGTCAGCCGCCTGACCTGGCACAAGGGCCTGGACCTCGTGCTGGAGGCCGCCGGCCAATGGGTGTCCTGGGGCGGCCAGCTGGTGGTTCTCGGCAGCGGCGACGCCTCCAGCGAAGCCGGTTTCCGCCAGCTTGCCCAACGGCACCCGCAATCGGTCGGCGTCCGCGTCGGCTATGACGAGCCGCTGTCCCACCGCATCCAGGCCGGTTCCGACCTGTTCCTGGTGCCGTCCCGCTCCGAGCCCTGCGGCCTGACCCAACTCTACGCCCTGAAATACGGCACCCTGCCGCTGGTCCGCCGCACCGGCGGCCTCGCCGACACGGTGATCGACGCCAACCCGGCAGCCAGCGCCGACGGCAGCGCGACGGGGTTCCAGTTCGTCAACGCGACCGGCCAGGAACTGGTGTGGGCGCTGCGCCGGGCGCTGACCGTCTACCGCAAGCCGGAGCGCTGGCACGCAATGCAGCGCCGCGCCATGACCAGGGACTTCGGCTGGCATGGCCCGGCGGAGGAGTATATGGAGCTGTATCGGGGCGTCGCCGGGGGTTAAAGGGCCGGTCGCCCGCCTCTCCGGCCATGTCCCGGCGCTGGAGAAGCGGGCGTCCTTTGCTCCGACCGACCGCGCGGCGACTTATTGGCCGCGACTTATTGGCCGCGACTTATTGATAGTGCAGGCCGCCGTTGATGTTCAGCGTCGTGCCGGTGATGTAGCCCGCGATATCGGACGCGAGGTACGACACCGCGCCGCCGATCTCCTCCGGCTTGCCCAGACGCTTCATCGGAACGGTGTCGATGATGCCCTGGCGGATGTCGTCGCGGATCGCCATGACCATCTCGGTGCCGATGTAGCCCGGCGCGATCGCATTCACGGTGACGCCCTTGGTCGCCAGTTCGGCGGCCAGCGCCTTGGTGAAGCCGATGACGCCCGCCTTGGCGGCCGAATAGTTGGTCTGGCCGGCCTGACCCTTCACGCCGTTGACCGACGAGATGTTGATGATGCGGCCCCAGCCGCGCTCAGCCATCTTGGCCGAGACCTGATGCGTGACGTTGAACAGGCTGCTGAGGTTGGTGGAGATCACCGCGTCCCACTGCGCCTTTTCCATCTTGGGGAAGAACTTGTCGCGGGTGATGCCGGCGTTGTTCACCAGGACGTCGACGGGGCCCAGATCGGCCTCGATCCGCGCCACCATGGCCTTGCAGCTCTCGAAATCGGAGACGTCGCCTTCGACCATGTAGAACTTGAAGCCGGCCGCTTCCTGCTCGCCGAGCCACGCCGCCGCCGGCTCGTAGTTGGGCAGGCAATTGGCGGCCACGAGGTAGCCGTCCTTGGCGAGCGCCCGGCAGATGGCGGTGCCGAGGCCGCCCATGGCACCGGTAACAAGCGCGATCTTCTGAGACATCCCTATTTCTCCAATCTTATTGGGTCAATTGTTCCGGGCAAGCGCCAGAGGCTGTGCGTAATGTAAAGGGCTTGGTCGCCTCCGAATCCCGTCGGTGGCTGCTGTACCGATGGGGCGGATCTCGTTCCACCCACGCGGTCATATTGCATATGCGAAAAGCTCGACTTTCGCTAGGCAGAAAGGCGAATCGCGTCAGCGTCCGATCGCCTTGCGCGAAAGTGTCTCAGAAGATCGGGCGCCATTGTTATCGCAAGCGCTGCGGTTACCGCTGATTCAGCATCCGCGTCGAATGGAAATCCTGCCCGCTCGCTTTCGTCCCACTTGAACCTTCGGCATTGACGGGGAGCTGTCGTGGCGGAAGGCCTGGGGCGGCAGTACGGTAACGCTCCCGCATCCGTTGGAGCGCCACCATGCCCATCCGTATCAATCGCGCCCGTCTGAAATCAGAACGCCATGATCGGGGTTGGTCACAGGATCACTTGGCAGAGGCCAGCGGGGTAAGCGTTCGCACGGTCCAACGGCTGGAAAAGGGCGAAGGGGCAGCATCCGCCACCGTCATGGCGGTGGCTGCCGCCATGACCTTGCCGATGTCAGCACTCGTCACCCCAGCCGGCCCGGCCCGCCGCGTTACTCCGCTTACCATTCTGCCCGACATCGGCCCAGCCCTTGCCCGCTATCGCGACCTCGGTTTCCTTCCCGTGGAAACGGGTGACCCCGGCTGCATGGGGCTGCGGGCGGGAAATTCCCACATCATTCTCTGTACGCGCGCGTTCATGACCAGCGGCTTTCAAACTGGCAGTATCGAGCCGCTGGTGGGGCGAACGATCCCGTATGTTTGGGTCGAATCGGTTGACGCGGCGGCCGGCGCCTACGCTCGCGTTATCGAAACAGTCGTAACGAGCGCCGGCACTCGCGAAGCCCTGGTCGAGGATGAGGGACAATGGGCGATCCTGGCCGAAGTCATGCCCTGAGCATCAGTCGCGCAAAGACACCGTGGCCAGCTCGCGCACTCCGCGCGCGGATCCGACCCTGCCAGGGCGGCCCGCGCACACCATCATTGCGCCCATCCCCCGTCCGCCCTATGTTCCCGGCAAACTCTCGCTTGTTTGGGCCCCGATGACTGACCTTTCGCACATCCGCAATTTCTCGATCATCGCCCACATCGACCATGGCAAGTCGACCCTTGCCGACCGGTTGATCCAGCAGTGCGGCGGCCTCGACGCGCGTGAAATGCGCGAACAGGTGCTCGACAGCATGGACATCGAGCGCGAGCGCGGCATCACCATCAAGGCCCAGACCGTCCGCCTGCTCTACAAGGCCGAGGACGGCAAGCAGTACACGCTGAACCTGATGGACACCCCCGGCCACGTCGACTTCGCCTATGAGGTCAGCCGGTCCTTGGCCGCCTGCGAGGGCTCGATCCTGGTGGTCGATGCCTCCCAGGGTGTGGAGGCGCAGACGCTCGCCAACGTCTATCAGGCGATCGACAACAACCACGAGATCATCCCGGTCCTCAACAAGATCGACCTGCCCGCCGCCGAGCCGGAGCGCATCAAGCAGCAGATCGAGGACGTGATCGGGCTGGACGCCTCCGACGCGGTGGAGATCTCGGCCAAGTCCGGCCTCAACATCGGCGCGGTGCTGGAGGCGGTGGTCAAGCGGCTGCCGCCGCCCAAGGGCGATGCCGATGCGCCGCTGAAGGCCCTGCTGGTCGACAGCTGGTACGACCCCTATCTGGGCGTCGTCATTCTGGTCCGCATCGTCGACGGCGTGCTGAAGGTCGGGCAGAAGGTGCGCTTCATGGCCGCCGGCTCCGCCCACGACGTGGACCGCGTCGGCGTCTTCACGCCGAAGGCCCTGCTGACCGGCGAACTGCGGCCGGGCGAGATGGGCTTCATCACCGCCGCGATCAAGGACATCACCCAGACCAAGGTCGGCGACACCATCACCGACGAGCGCAAGCCGGCGACCGAGGCTCTGGCCGGCTTCAAGCCGTCCATCCCCGTGGTGTGGTGCGGCCTGTTCCCGGTCGACGCCGCCGATTTCGAGCGGCTGCGTGATTCCTTGGGCAAGCTGAAGCTGAACGACGCCAGCTTCCATTACGAGGCGGAGACGTCGGCGGCGCTGGGCTTCGGCTTCCGCTGCGGCTTCCTCGGCCTCTTGCATCTGGAGATCATCCAGGAGCGGCTGGAGCGCGAGTTCAACCTCGACCTCATCACCACCGCGCCGTCGGTGGTCTACAAGCTGACGATGACCGACGGGACGGTGCGGGACCTGCACAACCCGGCCGACATGCCCGATGTGATGCGGATCGACCACATCGACGAGCCGTGGATCAAGGCCACCATCATGCTGCCCGACGAGTATCTCGGCGGCGTCCTGCAGCTTTGCACCGAGCGGCGCGGCCAGCAGATCGAGCTGACCTATGCCGGCGCCCGCGCCATGCTGGTCTACCGCCTGCCGCTGAACGAGGTGGTGTTCGACTTCTACGACCGGCTGAAGTCGATCAGCCGCGGCTATGCCAGCTTCGACTACCAGATGGACAGCTATGAGGAAGGCGACCTCGTGAAGCTGTCGATTCTCGTGAATGCCGAGCCGGTGGACGCCCTGTCGATGATCGTCCACCGCAGCCAGTCCGAACGCCGCGGCCGCCAGCTGTGCGAACGGCTGAAGGAGCTGATCCCGCGCCAGCTGTTCAAGATCGCCGTCCAGGCCGCCATCGGCGGCAAGATCATCGCCCGCGAGAGCATCAGCGCCATGCGCAAGGACGTGACCGCCAAGTGCTACGGCGGCGACATCAGCCGCAAGCGCAAGCTGCTGGACAAGCAGAAGGAAGGCAAGAAGCGCATGCGCCAGTTCGGGCAGGTCGAAATCCCGCAGAGCGCCTTCATCGCCGCGCTCAAGATGGGCGACGAGTAAGGATACGGAAAGGCGGACTTCGGTCCGCCTTTTTTGTGCAGCCCGACAATTCCGTACAACCTGCGCAACAAACCGGCCGCTCGGGTGTCATCACGCGTGAGGACGGTGCCGCCCGCGCGCGGCGCCTCCCCTGTTGTGGTTCAATCCGGGAGGATGACATGCGCAAGTTTCTCGCCGCCGCGGTTCCGGCCCTGATGCTGATGGCCGTCGCCGCGCCGGGCCATGCCCAGACCAGCGGCTCCGCCAGGGCCAACGCGGTTGCCAACGGCACGATGGACAGCGGCGCCCGCGATGTCCAGGCCAGCCGGGACATGATCGGCAAGCGGGTGGTCCACCGCCATGGCGGGCCGGTCGCCGGCACCGTCCAGAATGTCACCACCGACGCCGAGGGCCAGACGATGGTCGAGTTGAGGCTCGCCAAGTCCGGCCAGACCGTCATGCTGCCGCCGGCCTCCTTCGAACGGCGGGGCAAGCAGATCATCGTCATGCAGGACGCCAGCGAGCTGCAGCAGCTCGCCCAGTACAGCAGCCAGGCCAACACCGGCTACGGCAGCTCGACGGGCGGAAACATGGGCGGCCAGATGGGCGGTTCCATGGGCGGTATGGGATCCGGGGCCATGAACCGCAGGTCGATGGACAACGATTCGATGAATCAGGGGGCCATGAACCGCGGCTCCATGAATCAGGGGTCCATGGATCAGGGCTCGATGAATCAGGGCACCATGGGCAACGGTACGATGAACCGCAGCACCATGTCGCCGAACCGGCCCGGTATGGGCCAGTAAGTGGACCGGTAGGCCACTGCCGGAGGCGGACGGCCGAAACCGCCCCGCCTCCGCACAGGCGATCCCCCCACAGTCCCTATCAGTCGATCACAGTCAGCTCGCCCGCCTGCGGCACCGGCATCGCCGCCTTGATCGCCTCGGCGTCCAGACCGCCGGCCAGCAGGCAGACCAGCTTGGCGTAGCTGGCCTCCGGCGTCATGTCATAGGCGCCGATCGCCCCCACGGCTCCCAGTCCCGTCGCATAGGCGCCGGGCAGCACCGCGCCGCGCTGCACCTGGGTGTTGTCCATCAGCACGACCCCGGCCTTCACCGCCGCCGACAGGGCGCCGAGGAAGTCCGGATCGGTCGGGCCGTTGCCCTCGCCGAAGGCCAGCAGCACCGCCCCCTTCGCCGCCGGGCTGGTGCCGTTCAGCATCGCCGACACCGTACTCGCCCGAATGCCGGGATAGAGCCACAGCATGACGACGGAGAACTCCGCCAATGCCGCCGGCAGGGCGTCCAGCGCCGCCAGCCGCTTGGCCCGGTTCCCCGGCTCCGCCAGCGAGACCGCCGCGTCCGGCATCGGCAGCCAATAGGGCTCGTTGCGGGCGACGACGCTGCCGACATTGGCGAGCGGCGGGAAGTTCGGCGAATCGAAGCCGGCGAAGCGGTTGGCGTCGACCTTGGACGAGCGGTTGCCGCGCAGCAGCCTGGTGTCGAAATAGACGCAGACCTCCGGCACCGGCAGGGTCCCCGCCACCACGATGGCACCGACCAGATTGGCCGGCGCGTCGCTCAGCGTGAAGGACAGCGGCACCTGCGATCCGCTGAACACCACCGGCTTCGACAGGCCGGGCAGCAGGAAGGACAGGGCCGACGCGCTGTACGCCATGCTGTCGGTGCCGTGCAACACGACGAAACCGTCATACTGGTCATAGACCGACAACAGCCGCCGGGCGATGGCGACCCAATCCGCCGGCGTCATGTTGGAGCTGTCGAGCGTGCGGTCGAACCAGTCCATGGTCCAGCTCAGGTCCGGGTAGTCCCGCACCCGATGGTCCGACAGGCCGGGCACCGCCAGGGCCAGCTTCTCGAATTCTGCACCCGGCACCGGGGCCAGCGCCCCGTCGGGATTGGTCACGCACCCGATGGTGCCCCCGGTATACAGCACATAGACCCGCGACATCGCCCGTTCCTCCCGGCTTTCTTATCGGCGGCAGGATAGGCTGGCGCCCGCCTATTTCTCAAGCCACAGGCGGTCACGCACCGACGCCTGCGCCTGCTCCGCCATCAGGGGACGGCCGAAGCCCGGAAGCGCGGCCGGCACCGGGTTGTAGGCGAGGCGGAAGCGCCGCGGCTCCGGCACCGACGGCGCGGGCATGACAGGCAACTCCATCCGGGCGGCCCCGAGAACCGCACCGGTCCAGGCGGCGAACAGCGACATGATCGGACACTCCAAAGGGATCGGAGACCGACAATGGGACGGACGCCATTCCCTTGGAAACGAATAGGCATTATGCCGTCATCACGGTTCGTAATGACCGCGCCGTTGCGGATGGGGGCGTTGCGGACGGCCGGGCGCTCTGCTTGAATAAGCGGCAACTTCCGGTTCCACGCCATGCCCGCCAATCTCGATACCGACCTGCTGCGCGCCTTCGTCGCCGTCGCCGACAGCGCCAGCTTCACCCGTGCCGGCGAAAGGCTGGGCCGCACCCAGGCGGCGGTCAGCCAGCAGGTGCGCCGGCTGGAGGACACGGTGGGCAAGCGCGTGTTCGAACGCGACACTCACGGCGTGCGCATGACCCGCGACGGCGAGGTGCTGCTGGCCTATGCGCGGCGCATGCTGACCCTGAACGACGAGGTGCTGGCCCTGATGCACCGCAGCCCGACGGTGGCCAGCGTCCGCATCGGCACGCCCGACGACTACGCCACCATGCTGCTGCCGGAAATCCTGGCCCGCTTCAACGCCGCCTATCCCGAGGTGATGGTCGAGGTCATCTGCGACAACAGCCCCGATCTGGTGGCGGAGATCGACAAGGGCCGCTACGACCTCGCTCTCGTCACCCGCAAGGCCGGCGAGGCTGGCGGCGAGCTGGTGCGGCAGGAGCCGGTGGCCTGGGTCGCCCCGCCGCTCGACCCCGTGTCGCCGCCGGGACATCGCCCGGTGGAAAGCCTCGATCCGCTGCCGCTGGCGCTGTTCCCCAAGGGCTGCGTCGTGCGCGACCTTGCCGTCGCCGCGCTCGACGGCATCGGCCGCGACTGGCGCGTCGCCTTCACCAGCAAGAGCGTCGTCGCCGTCCATGGCGCGGTGATGGGCGGGCTGGGGGTGACGGCGATGGAATGCTGCACCGTCCCGCCCAGCCTGCGCCGCATCGGCGCGGCGGAGGGGTTTCCCGGTCTGCCGGACGTCGACATCGCCCTCCACCGCGCCCGCGGCACGGCGCCCAAGCCGGTGCGGCTGCTGGCCGACGCCATCCACGACCTCGTCGGCCATGACTTGGCGGGCCGCCGGGGACCGGGCCTCGCCCCGCCGGTGTCCGCGAAGGAAGTCGCCCCCGTCAGCCGTGCCATGAAAGCAGTGCCATGAATGCCGTGCCGATCCACCGCCTGCTGCCGATGCTCGCCGTCGCCCTCGCCTGGGCCGGGCTCTTCGCCGCCGTCCCGCCGGCGCGGGCGCAGAGCCCGGTCGCCATCGGCGCCCCGCTGACCGGCGAGGTGGTGCTGAACCGCGACATCGAGGTGCGGATCGGCCCCAGCGAGGACGCGCGCATCGTCATGACGCTGAAGCAGGGCAAGGCGCTGAACGCGCTCGGCACCCCGCGCGGCACCTATTGGACGGAGGTCGCCATCGGCGGCCAACCCATCGGCTATGTTCCCGCCGATTCGCTGGACCCGGCGCTGATGGTCACCGGCCGCCCGGCCATCGGCGGCGAGGGGCCGCGGGCGCACAAGCCTGCCGACCCGGCGAAACCCGGCTCCGGCAAACCGCCGGCGGACGCTCCCCTGCCCCACCGCAGCGCCGCCGTCGTGCCGCGCGCGGCCTGGGACAAGGCGGCGCAGACCCCGGCGGAGGGCTATGTCGTCGCCGCCGGCCCGATCTCCGCCACCGAGATCCTGAGCAACCGCAAGCGGCGCCCCTTTACCCTGCGCCAGGGCGACGTGGTGGCGCTGATCGGTGCCGCGAACGGCGAGGCGACTCTGGCCCTGCCCGCCGGCACCCGCGCGCTGGCGCCGGTCCAGGGGCTGGTCGGGGTGGTGGCGCCCTACCCGCTGCCGGGCATGCCGCCGGTGGAGCCGGGCATGCTGTACGGCATCAAGCTGGGCGAATATGTCAGCTACGCCGAGGGGCTGCGCGCCTGGAAGGAGTTCACCGCCGGACCGGGCAGCGCCTATCGCGACCTGCCGCCGATGGTCTGGCCGGTGTTCCGCAAGGGACGCCTGCTGTACGAGGTCGGGGTGGCCCCCTTCACCCGGCTGCAGGTCGACACCGCCTGCGGCACGTTGGCGCAACGCGGACTCGATTGTACGGTGATCGAGCTGGATACATTCTGATAGCCTTGCACCAGTGGGCCGGCCGCGCCCTTCCTCATGACCCTTTCACGATCGAAGAGCCATGACCGACGCCGACCCGACTGGACCAGAGGACGACGCCCGAACCGATCCGGCACCGGAAAGCGGTGACGAGGATCTGGTGTTCCTGGACGATGCCGCCCCGGAGGAGGAGCAGGGCGCGGAGGAGCCGCCCGGCAGCCGCTGGACCATGCTGATCGTCGATGACGAGCCGGAGGTCCATGCGATCACCAAGCTCGTCCTGTCCGATTTCGCCTACAAGGGGCGCAAGGCGCGCTTCCTGTCCGCCCATTCGGCGGCGGAGGCGCGGCGGATCCTGGCACGGGAAAGCGACATCGCGCTGATCCTGCTCGACGTGGTGATGGAGACGGAGGATGCCGGCCTGCGGCTGGTCCACCACATCCGCGAGGAACTGCGCAACCGCAACGTCCGCATCATCCTGCGCACCGGACAGCCCGGACAGGCGCCGGAACGGGCGGTGATCCTCGATTACGACATCAACGACTACAAGGCGAAGACCCAGCTGACCGCCCAGCAGTTGTTCACCACCACGGTCGCGGCGCTGCGCTCCTATGAGGACATCGTAACCATCGACGCCAACCGCCGCGGCCTGGAGAAGATCATCGAGGCGTCGTCGTCGCTGTTCCGCGCCCGCTCGATGAAGCTGTTTGCGGCGGGCGTGCTGACCCAGCTGTCGGGCCTGCTGGGGGTGGGGCCTGACGCCATCCTCTGCATGCAGCGCGGCGGCGCCGGCGCGGCCGGCTGCACCCCGTCGGGATGCGCTCCATCGGGATGTCCCACCAGCCTCTATGTGCTGGCCGGGTCGGGCCGGTATGAGGCGCTGATCAACGAACCCGCCGCCGGCCATGTCGACCCGGCGGTGCTGGACGCGGTGACCGCCTGCCTGGAAAAACAGGCGCATGCCTATGCCGGCGACCATTGCACGCTCTACATCCGCACACCGAACGACCGCGAGACGGTGGTCTATCTGCGCTCTAACCGGCCGCTGTCCGAACTCGACCGCAAGCTGATCGAGGTGTTCTGCGGCAAGATCTCCGTCGGTTTCGACAATTTGCACCATTACGAACAGCTCTACCGTGCCCAGCAGGGCACGCTGGCGGCGCTGGCCGATCTGGCCGAACGCGGCCGCGGCGCGCTGGGCACGGACGGCCCGGCGGCGGAGATGACGGCCGAGGTGACGACTGAAATGGCCGGGGGCAGCCGCTTCAGCCGCTCGCTGCGCATCGCCGCGATCACCGAACGGATCGCCCGACGCCTGCATGCCGACGGTCTGTTCCCCGAGTCGCTGGACGAGTCGACGCTGGAGATCATCGGGCTTGCCGCCATCCTGCACGACATCGGCAATGCGGCGGTCGACCCGGAGATCCTGTCGAAGCCCGGCCCGCTCGACCCGACGGAACGCAGCGCCATGCAGACCCACACGGTGGCCGGCGCCGCCCTGCTGCACCAGGCCAGCCATCTGGCCGACGGCCCGACCCATCTGCATCTGGGGGCGGCGGTGGCCCGCTGGCATCACGAGAATTGGGACGGCACCGGCTATCCCGACGGCCGCACCGGGGCGGCGATCCCGCTGTGCGCCCGCATCGTCGCCGTCGCCGATGCCTATGACGCGATGACGCGCGACCGGCCCTATCGCCCGGCGCTGGATCGCGCTCACGCCGTGGAGGAGATCCGGCGGCTGGCCGGCCTGCGCTTCGATCCGGCGGTGGTCGATGCCTTCCTCATGGAAGTAAGCCTATCCGACACAATGTAAGCTTAAGCTCAAGTAGCCTGGAAACTATCAGGCGCAAACAAAAAGCCCCAGCTAACGGCTGGGGCTGTAGATTTTCCTGGCAACTCAGCCTCAACAAAATGGCGGCCTCACATGCTTCGCCTGCTTTTGGTAGCTAAGTTTTCTAAAGAGATTTTGGTCTCTAAGCTGCCAGTTTTTGGATGTCGCCACCACTCTGAAGCCAACTACGATTGAAGAGGGAGGTTCTCTTCAAGCCGGCTACGCCGTGTACTCGAATGGCCTCGTAGACAGCATTGGTCAAAGCTATCCTCACGGCAGCCTTTTGAGTTTCGCTCATATATGCCTCCTTGATGCTTTCCTAGCTAGCGGATTTCGGAAAGCAAGCTATTTCGTGATATAGAGCCACATCCCACGAGAGTCTACTTTTTTCAGAGCTTTTTGTGCGCCGAGAGCAGTTCCTAGAGTGGAAAAAAAGGCTCGATCGCTTGGGCTACGCAGATGAAACTTAATGTGATCAGAAGGGAGAACATCGTTGGAAATTTGGATGACGCCATCAAGAAGATTAACCAATTCGTCGGCGTACCGCTCTGTTGGATAGGCTCCAAACTCAAATTCTGGCGAAAAAACGATCATTCGTGCGCGCAGCACTTTTCCCTGGTAACCTGGGAGATAGGTACTATTTAACTGGCACAGAGCGCTATATTTATCATCTGTCTTCAGCGCAAACACACCAGCATCCTTTTCCCCTGGGCCCTCAGCCAAATCACTGACAACCGAAAGAGAGGCCCCAAGGAAAGAATTGAAATCTTCTGAGAATTCTTCACATTGCCTCTGCCAATCAGACAGCAATGCCTGCCACGATCCATCTTTGCATGAAACCTGAATAAGCAGCGACATAACTACATCCTTCAATCAAAGCATTCCATAGCAAACTTAAAAGTTGTACGTGCTCAACATACCCTTCCTTTCTGCGCGACCGCATTGGGAGAATACACCCTGTAAAGGTTTATATCAACAGGATCCCCAATTTGCCGTTATCGGCTGCAAAGCGCCTCAACCGCCTCGCGCAGCGGCCCGACCTGCACCGGCTTCAGCAGCAGCTGGCAGCCCAGAAGTTCGGCCTCGTCGCGCCGTTCGGGCGTGCTGTCGCCGGTCAGGATGATCGCCGGGATCTGCTGCCCGGTTTCGGCACGGACACGCTCCACCACCTCCCGCCCGGTACGGCCGGCCGGCAGATAATGGTCGGCGATGATCAGGTTCGGCGCCCGGTCCAGACCGCCGAGCTGAGCCTCCAGCGCGGCGGCGCTCAGCGCCTTCACCACCTCGTACCCCCAGCCGTCCAACAGGATCGCCAGCCCCTCGACAATCGAGCGGTCATCGTCCACCACCAGGATCAGTGGTCTGACGGACTCCGGCTTGGTTGCCTGACTGCCTGTAGGATCAGCCATTGATTTCTCCCGCTCCGTCGCTTGCACCAAATTGGACATCGGGCATGCCAAGGCAATGCAAGCGCCGCCTGTGGCCTAACCGTGACATTGGACACATCATGGGCTTACCAGAGGCAAACAATCTCAAGGTCCAATCTTCCCACAAAATATTGCACCGCCGTCAAACGCTGAATTGGGACAATCAGCATCAGGATTTTCCCTTAGCGAATGCACTCGAGACTCTTCAATCAGCGATTCATCATATGATTGGGCAATCGGCGGTTTGAAAAGGCCCTTTCGTGACTCCTTCGGCGAAAACAAAAAAAAGAGCCCCCGCCGGAACGGAGGCTCTTTTCTTGAACAGCAGGACCTTCAACCTTTGGAGGATAGTCTCAGGCGCGGAGATTTCCCCCGGTCGCCTTGACCACCGCCGCAACGATTTTCTGGCCGACCGCTTCGATCGCTTCATCGGTCAAGGTTGCGGTGGTCGGCTGGTAGGTGACCGAGACGGCGACCGACTTGCGTCCCTCGCCCACCCCCGTTCCCTCATAGACGTCGAACACCGCGACATCCTTGACCAGCGCCTTGTCGGCGCCCTTCACGGCGCGGAGGATCTTGTCGGCCTCCACCTTGCGGTCGACGACGAAGGCGAAGTCGCGCTCCACCGGCTGGAAGGAGGAGAGCTGCACCATCGGCTTGGCGGTGCCGCCCTTCTTCTTGGGCAGCGGCACGGCGTCCAACATCACCTCGAAGCCGACGACCGGACCCTTGACGCCCAGAGCCTCCAGCACCGACGGATGGATCTCGCCGAAGCGGGCCATCACGGTGGGGCCGAGTCGCAGCACGCCGGACCGGCCGGGATGGTACCAGCCCGGCGGGTCGGTGGTGACCTGCAGGTTGCCGGCGGGGGCGCCGACCGACTCCAGAACCGCCAGCGCGTCGGCCTTGGCGTCGAACACATCGACGCCGCGCGCCTTCTCCGCCCAATGGCGCGGCACCGCCGCACCGGCGCGGATACCGGCGGCGACGCTGTCCTGCCCGTCCGGCGCCGGGGTGCGGAAGGCCGCCCCGACCTCGAACAGCCGTACGTCGGCGAAGCCGCGGTCGGCATTGCGGCCGGCGGCCTGGATCAGGTTCGGCAGGATCGACGGGCGCATGACGTCCAGGTCGCTGCTGATCGGGTTGACCAGCCGCAGGCCGGGCTCGATGCCGCCGAACAGCTCGGCGACCGGACCGGACAGGAAGGACCAGGTCACCGCCTCCGACAGGCCGCGGGCGGCCAGCGTCCGCTTCGCCAGCGCGACGCGGCGCTGCTTCAGCGTCAGGGCCGGACGGGTCAGCACCGTCTCGCGCGGCAGCGGCGTCGCCGGAATGGCGTCGAAGCCGTGGACGCGCAGCACCTCCTCGACCAGATCGGCCTCGCCATGGACATCAGCGCGCCAGGACGGGATGCCGACGCGCAGCCGGCCCTCCTCGTCCTCGCCTTCGATGGTGAAGCCCAGATCCATCAGGATCTGCACCTGACGGTCGCGCGGCAGCTCGACGCCGCCCAGCGCCGCGACCCGCCCGGCCCGCAGGGTCAGGCTGCGCTTCCAGTCCGGTTCGGCCCCGGCGACCACCAGTTCCGACGGCTCGCCGCCGCAGAGTTCCACAATCAGGCGGGTGGCGCGCTCCATGCCGGCGAACACCGCGGCCGGGTCGACGCCGCGCTCGAAGCGGTAGCGCGCATCGGAGTCGATGCCCAGCCGGCGGCCGGTCTGCGCCGTGCGCACCGGATCGAACAGCGCGGCCTCGACGAAGACGTTGACTGTCGCCTCGGTGCAGCCGGTCGGCTCGCCGCCGACGATGCCGGCCAGAGCCTCGGCGCGCTCGTCGTCGGCCACCACGGTCATGGCGCCGTCCAGGGCGTATTCCTTGCCGTTCAGCGCCGCCAGCGTCTCACCCTCGCGGCCCATACGGACGGTGATGTTGCCCTTCACCGTGTCGGCGTCGAAGACGTGCAGCGGTCGGGCGGCGTCGAAGGTCAGGTAGTTGGTGATGTCGACCAGCGCCGAGATCGGACGCAGGCCGATCGACACCAGCTTGTCCTGCAGCCACTTCGGCGACGGGCCGTTCTTCACGCCGCGGATGGTGCGGCCGACGAACAGCGGGCAAGCCTCCGGCGCGGCGATGCTCACGCCGATCGGGCTGGCGAAGCGGCCTTCGACCGGGGTGGTGTCGAGATGCCCGGCGGTCAGCGGCTTCAGCGTACCCATGCCGGCGGCGGCGAGGTCGCGGGCGATGCCGCGCACGCCGGCGCAGTCGGCGCGGTCGGGCGTCAGGTTGATATCGATGACCGGATCGTTCAGCCCGGCATAGTCGGCGAAGCCGGCACCGACGGGCGCGTCGTCCGGCAGCTCGATGATGCCTTCATGCTCGTCCGACAGCTTCAGCTCGCGCTTGGAGCACATCATGCCGTTCGACTCGACGCCGCGGATGACACCCTTCTTCAGCGTGATGTCGGAGCCGGGAACATAGGTCCCCTCCGGCGCGAAGACGCCCTTCATGCCGGCGCGCGCATTCGGGGCGCCGCAGACGACCTGCAGGGTGCCGGTGCCGGTATCGACCATCAGCACGCGCAGCTTGTCGGCGTCCGGGTGCTTCTCGGCCGAGACGACATGGGCGACGCGGAAGGGCGCCAGCTCCTTCGACCGGTCATGGACGCCTTCCACCTCCAGGCCGAGGGCGGTCAGCTTCTCCGTGATCTGGTCGAGCGAGGCGTCGGTCTCCAGATGGTCCTTCAGCCAGGACAGCGTGAACTTCATGGGAGCGGGTCCGTGATGCGATGATTGTCTGGCGGGCAGAGAGAGGCGACCGGAAAAGGGCGAGGTTCACTCGGCCGCGGCGGATTGGGCGAAGGGGTTGTCGGTCGGGTGGGCCTCGAACCACAGGGCGTCGGCGTCCAGGTCCAGTTCACCCGGCCAAGCCAGAGACCGGCCGCGCGGGCCGACCGTGACGGCGGCGAACAGGGTCGGGTCGGACAGCGCCGCGAAGACGCCGCCTCGGGCGATCAGGGGAGCCATGTCGACGCTGGTCTCGGCACCGCCGACCCAGCGCAACGACACCCGCCGCCCATCCGGGAGCGGGGTGGCGCTTTCAATGCGGTTCTTCAGCAAACCCGGCATGATTCCCTCCAATCGCGGCCCGTCACAGCCGATCCGGCGCCACATGACTGCGGCACTTGACCCAGTTCAGCGCCAGATCGGCCTGCCTCGTCCGCGCCCATTCGTTGACGCGGCGCAGGATCCGGCCCGGCACATCCCCTTCGATCAACGCCAGATCGGCAACGCGGATCAGCGCTTCGCAATCACCGTATTCGACATGGAAATGGGGCGGATCATGATCCTGATAATACATCAGGATCTTGATCCCGTCGAATTCGGCAATGGTTGGCATCGGCTCAGCGCGTCAGCCCATGGGCGATGTTGGGAATGTCGAGGGCCGAGAAGCCGTAATGCTTCAGCCAGCGCAGGTCGGCTTCGAAGAAGGTGCGCAGGTCGGGGATGCCGTATTTCAGCATGGCGACGCGCTCCACCCCCATGCCGAAGGCGAAGCCCTGGTAGCGGGTGCTGTCGATGCCGCAGGCTTCCAGCACGTTGGGGTGGACCATGCCGCAGCCGAGGATCTCCAGCCAGTCGCCGTAATTGCCCAGCTTCAGCTCCCCGCCCTTGCGCGAGCAGCCGATATCGACCTCCGCCGACGGTTCGGTGAAGGGGAAGAAGCTGGGGCGGAAGCGCAGCGGCAGATCGTCCACATCGAAGAAGGCGCGGCAGAACTCCACGAGGCAGCCCTTCAGGTGCCCCATGTTGGTCGCCTCGTCGATGACCAGCCCCTCGATCTGGTGGAACATCGGGGTGTGGGTCATGTCGTAGTCGGAGCGGTAGGTCCGCCCCGGCGCGATGATGCGGATCGGCGGCTTGTTGTTCAGCATGGTGCGGACCTGCACCGGGCTGGTGTGGGTACGCAACAGCATCTTCTTCTCATCCGCATCCGGCAGATAGAAGGTGTCGTGCATGTCGCGCGCCGGGTGGCCGGGCGGGAAGTTCAGGGCGGTGAAGTTGTGGAAATCATCCTCGATGTCCGGCCCTTCGGCGACCGAGAAGCCCATCTCGGCGAAGATGGCGATCATCTCGTCCATCGTCTGGCTGATCGGGTGGATGCGCCCTTCGGTCTCCGGGCGGACCGGCAGGGTCACATCGACCCGCTCGGCCTCCAGCCGCGCCTTCAGGTGGGCGGCGGCGAGGTCGGCCTTGCGCACGTCGATGGCTGCGGCGATCTCGTCCTTCAGCGCGTTCAGCGCCTGGCCGCGCTCCTTGCGCTCGTCGGGAGTGAGGCTCCCCAGCTCCTTCATGAAGCCGGTGATGCGCCCCTTCTTGCCGAGCGCGGAGACCCGCACCTCGTCCAGCGCCGAGAGGTCGGCGGCGGCGTTGACCTGCGACAGAAGTTCGTCTTTCAGCGCGTCGAGCATGGCGGTTCCCGGCAAGCGTGGGGAAAAATCGGTGCAAACAGAAAAAGGGAGCCGGCCCAGCGGCCCGGCTCCCTTCTCTTACAACTGACGCCGTGACGGCAAGCGTTCCCTTTTGGACGGGAAGCGCGAGGCGTTACGCGGCGGCCTTGGAGGCGAGCGCGGCCTGGGCCTTGTCCACCAGGGTCTTAAAGGCCTCCGGCTCGCGCGCGGCCAGATCGGACAGGACCTTGCGGTCGATCTCGATGCCGGCCAGCTTGATGCCGTTGATGAAGCGCGAGTAGGTCAGGCCGTACTGACGGACGCCGGCGTTGATGCGCTGGATCCACAGGCCGCGGAAATCGCGCTTCTTATTGCGGCGGTCGCGGTAGGCGTAACGAAGCGCCTTTTCGACCTTCTCGATCGCAATGCGGAAATTCTTGGAGTTGCGACCCCGGTAGCCCTTGGCGAGCTTCAGGATCTTGCGGTGACGGGCGTGCGTCGTGACGCCGCGCTTAACACGAGCCATGGTTCAGTCCTTCCGAATTCTATGATGTGCCGAGATCAGGCGTTGCGCAGCCAGTTCTTCAGCACCGTGCGGGCGTTGGAGTCGCACAGGGTCATCATGCCGCGCGCGTTGCGCTTCATGTTCGGGGACTTCTGTTCCAGGCAGTGGCGCTTGTAGGCGGCCTGAGCGCGAACCTTACCCGTGGCGGTCACCTTGAAGCGCTTCTTGGCGCCGCTCTTCGTCTTCAGCTTGGGCATTTTCGTTTCCTAGAGGGAAATGAGGCGGAATTCCATCGGACGGTTGGGCATGCCCTGAGCCATACGGCCCAGCCTCGCCGCCCGTGGAAGGATGCGCTTATACGCGCGGGGGCGGCGGGATGCAAGGGGGATGTGGGCTGAGTGTTTCTTGATACCCACGGAAACTTCAGGAGGTGCCAAGGGTTCGGCAGGCGGCGGAAAGCCGGTCCATTTGGCGAAAAAGACACACCTAGGAGCGAAGAGTATCAACAAATGTTAGCCCTTGAGGATACATCCGATTTCTGGCAGCATACCGCAAGGTAATGTGCGTTGGCACATTTTTCTCTTTAACTCTCTAGATGATAACTAGGAATTATGCTTAATAAACCATTTTCTTACGGATGGGGCATGGTCACACTTGCGGCCGTGATTCCTATCATTTTTTCGGTTTCCGCCGGATTATCTATTGACGGCTTGTCAATAAATGAGCTTTCTAGCCATGTCTCCTTTAGATCATATGATGATATGTCCTACATATTTTCATATTTTTCATTTGGAACAATGCATATAATATTGTGCATTTCTGTTACATTTTATGTCTATGACATCATGAGAAATTCTTCAAGCGTATTTATCTACAGAAGTTTCATTAAAAATCATTCTGCTTCATTCTTAGCTGCATCACTCATTTTTTCAGCAATAGTGATTTTTTTCGATACACCTTTAAAAAGACTATCATGCGACATTTTGTGGATCGGGCTTAACCGCATATCTTCAAATAGCATATTGTTCGAAAGTATTTTTCAAATCAAATTTTCTTATTTACATATCGATTTCAAGATATTCAACATTATCCCCATATCATTGGTTGTAGCAGCTTTTCTTCCAGCGTCTGCCATAATGATGACTGTCCCGCACATGGTTGCGAAGATGGATGTCAATCCAAAACTCAATATAGAAGAGATTGCAGAATCATTTCTGAAAAATTTTGACATCGTTTATTATATGATGGTATCCATACTGATATCATCTTCAATAGCTACTTATTTATATCTGAGAACCTCCTATGCATCGATCAATGAGAAATTATCATTTCAGTATTCTAATTTGGTAAACTCTGTATTCTCAATGTGGTGTATTGTATATTTCCTCATTTTGTTATCAGTTCTCCTTGTTTCTTATGCAATGGTTTCCATTAGAATATCAAAAGCGTCCAGGAGTGTGGATATCATAATTGACACGAGAAGGCTTGCAGACGTAAGGGCATTGATGAGCATTCATTTTATGATAAAGCGTAAGTCCTCACTGTTTGCTAGCTCATTTTCTCCGATAATACTACTATTCTTAAAAAACGCTGTTAGTTGATGCTTAAATTCAATTTAAGTTCTGCTATACAGACTTTGATTCCGGCGCTTGCGCACCAAGCGTAAGTCGGCCTTGAATGATCGAGAGCGCCTCGCCTACGAGCGATCTCTATATTGAGTGGAATTGATGATGTTGCGGTGTTTCCATATTCACCGAAGTAATTTACAATTTTGGGGTGGAAGCTCAACAGGTCGCTTAGTTTCTCAAAAGATCGCGTGTACGAATGCGGCACAAGATTAATTCTTTTCCCTTTTAAAGATTTATTTAAAATTGATATGCTTTTCAAGGCGGCAACTTTTGACATTTCATTGTAATGAGCATGAAACTCTTCCTCATCAAAGATAAACGATGAGTTCCATAGGAAGTTATTATAATTTCTATATGGCACGGTGCAGAGCTCTGCTCCGCTAGGCAACTCCACCCTGATGCATTGAGTAGAGGGCGCATCCATTTTTACCAGAGTTAGGGTGCAAGCCTCTCCGAGAGTTAGAGCTGGAAGTTTATATTTTAGCTGGGTGTGGCTTGAGATATTAAAGCATTTCGGATAGACAGCCCCATTCCTTCCCATCGGAAATTCATGGGATATAATAAGGGCGTACCCCTCTTGTTTATTTAGGCAAAATTTTTCAATAATATTCAACGAGGTTAGCCACCCCATACACCCGTCTGATATGTCAAAGGCGTACTCTGGCGCAACATTGTTAATTCCACAAAATATTGATGCATGGGCTGGTTCGGCGAAGTACTTTGAAGCACTACAATATATTACGATTTTTATGTCTCTTCTATCGATATGGCGAAACATTCGGGCGGCAGCCTCTTGAAGGACGTGCTGAGGCTCTCTATCGGTTGCCCGCCAAAATCGTTGAACTGCGCCTGACGCATCGAAAAAGCTCTCAATTTCTTCCTGCATTGAGCTAGGCAGTTTTTTTGAATTCGCGTTCAGCAATTCAAATACGTCTGCATTCGAAATCAGTGAGGTTGGCAATCCAACCTCGATTCGCTCAATTCTCATAATTCCTAGTTATCGTCGTAGCGCCCGCATCCCCTCCGCTGCCCTGATCACCGCCGCCCGCAGGCTGGCATCCGTCACCGTCGTGTAGATTTCCGTCGTAGAAATGCTCTGGTGCCCCAGCAGGCGTTGGACGAAGCGGATGTCCACCCCATTCTCCAATAGCCGGGTCGCCGCCGTGTGGCGCAGCATGTGCGGAGTGACGCGGCGGGACAGTTGCGCCTCCTCGCCGGTCTGACGAATCAACAAGCGGAGATGCTGGGTGGACGCCGGCCCGCCCGTTCCCGTCATCAGGAACCGGTCATGGTCGCGCCGCCGTGCGCCCGTCACACCCTGATAAGCCGTCACCAGCGCCGTCACCGCATCGTCGGGCAGGAACACCCGGCGCTGGCGGCTGCCTTTGCCGACGATGGTGATGACACGGCCGGTCAGATCCACATCCTCCACCCGCATGCCGGCCAGTTCCCCCACGCGCAACCCCGTCGCCAACAACACCTCCACCGCCACCAGCGCCGTGAAGGCGTCATGGCCGGCCTTGCGGGCGGCGCGCAGAGCCTTCACTTCGGTGACCCTGCCGGCAATCCCCGCCCCGGCCAGGGCCGCAGCCCGCAGGCGGCGCACCTCGTCGTCGGTCAGGTTGCGCGGCAGGCGGCGCGGCAGGCGGATGCGGGCGTCCAGCCGGTGGAAGGGGCTGATCTCGATCACCTCGTCCAACTCCAGCCAGCGGAACATCACCTTCAGGCAGGCGATCCGCCGCTTGACGCTGGTTTCCTTCAGCCGCCGCACCTCGAACAGGTGGCTGAGATAGCGGCGCAGCAACGGGCGATCCACCGCCACCACCGCCGTCGCGGGGCCGGCAAACCGCTCGAACTCGGCCAGATCGATGGTGTAGGCGCGCAGACTGTGGGGCGACAGGTTCTTGGCAACCCGGCAGTGGGTCAGGAATTCGGCGCAGGCTTCAGCAAGGGTCATGCCGATCCACCAGAGGCTCCTCCCCACGGCCACCGCAGCCACAGGAATACGGGCGTATGTTATTCCCGGCAGTCAGTAGGCCAGCCCCCGGTGAATGGCAAGCACGCCCAGCGCCTCCAGGTTCATCGGCCGGCATGATAACGAAGCCGCACAGTCCGGAATTCGCCCCATCCTTTCCCGTCGGTCGACCCCGTGATAGGATTGATTACCTACATCCCAGGAGATCTCAACGGCGATGGAACATCACCGGGAAACTGTTTCACCCTGTTCCATCACCCGGCAAACCGCCGACCTGCCGCCGAACCGCACCCCGTGGAACAGTCTCCGAAACCTGTTCCACGACGTTCCAACCTCCGCCTCCCCCGCCCCTTGCCCCCACCCGTCCTACGCCATTCGCCGCAGTGCCTTCCGCATTGCACGCCCCCGCTGGCGCATGGCCCCTGCCCGCGCTATCTTCCCGGCCATGAGCGACCACACCCCCCCATCCTCCGCCGACCCGCAAAAGCCCACGTCCGGTTCCGAAGGCAACTGGTTCGGCTTCACCCCCGTCGATCCGTCCGCCAAGTCCGGGCTGGTCCGCGCCGTCTTCGACAGCGTGGCGACCAACTACGACCTGATGAACGACCTGATGTCGGGCGGCATCCATCGGCTGTGGAAGGACACGCTGATGGAGATGGTGGCGCCCAAGCCGGACATGACCCTGCTGGACGTGGCGGGCGGCACCGGCGACATCGCCTTCCGCTTCCTGAAGAAGGGCGGCGGGGCCGCTGTGGTCTGCGACATCACCGAGGCGATGGTCCGGGTCGGCCGCGACCGCGCCATCGACCGCAACATCCTGTCCGGGGTGCAATGGACGGTCGGCGACGCGGAAAGGCTGCCCATCGCCTCGCGCTCGGTCGACGCCTACACCATCGCCTTCGGGCTGCGCAACGTCACCCGCATCGACGAGGCGATCAAGGAAGCCCACCGCGTCCTGAAGCCCGGCGGCAAGTTCTATTGCCTGGAATTCAGCCACGTCGTGTTGCCGGTTCTGCGCGAGCTGTACGACGTCTATTCCTTCCAGGTGCTGCCCTTCATGGGCCGCGTGGTGGCAAAGGACGAGGCGAGCTACCGCTATCTGGCCGAAAGCATCCGCCGCTTCCCGCAACAGGCCGATCTGGCCAAGCGGATCGAGGCCGCCGGCTTCGGCGCGGTGCGCGTGCGCAACCTGTCGGGCGGGATCGCCGCCATCCATTCCGGCTGGCGGATCTAAGACCCCGTGTTCCGCATCCTGCGCAACCTGATCCGGATGGCCGTGATCGGCCGGACGGTCGCCCGTCACGATGCCCTGCCCACCAGCCTGCTCGGCACCGCCCCCGGCCTGCTGTGGCTGTGGCGCCGCGTCGCCCGCAGGGGCGTGCCCGGCCGCGAGGGCGAGCGGCTGGCCCGCGCGCTGGCCGAACTCGGCCCGACCTACATCAAGCTGGGGCAGTTGCTGTCCACCCGCTCCGATCTGGTCGGCGAGCGGATGGCCGTCGATCTGGCCGAGCTGCAGGACAAGCTGCCGCCCTTCCCCGCCCATCAGGCCCGCGCCATCATCGAGGCGGAGTTCGGCCAGCCGGTCCATGCCCTGTTCCAGAGCTTCGACGACAAGCCGGTCGCCGCCGCCTCCATCGCCCAGGTCCATTTCGCCGTCACCGCCGATGGGCAGGAGGTGGCGGTCAAGGTGCTGCGTCCGGGCATCGAGCAGGCCTTCGAGCGCGACATCGACCTGTTCTACCGGCTGGCCGGGCTGGCCGAGTGGGTGCTGCCCCGCCTGAAGCGGCTGCGGCTGGTCGAGGTGGTCGATACCTTCGCCCGCACCTCCCGCCTGGAGATGGACCTGCGGATGGAGGCCGCCGCGGCGTCGGAACTGGCGTCGAACTTCAAGGACGATGAAACCTTCAACGTGCCGAAGGTCGATTGGGAGCGCACCGGCGGCCGGGTGCTGACGCTGGAGCGCATCCGCGGCTTCAAGGTGGACGAGCCGGCCCGCATCTCCGCCGCCGGTTTCGACCGCGACGAGATTCTGGCGATGGCCTCGGCCAGCTTCTTCAATCAGGTCTTCCGCGACGGCTTCTTCCACGCCGATTTGCATCCCGGCAACCTGTTCATCAACGAACAGGGCACCATCACCGCCGTCGATTTCGGCATCATGGGCCGGCTGGATCGCGAGACGCGCTATTACCTCGCCGACATGCTGATCGGCTTTTTGACCGGCGACTACCGCCGCGTCGCCATCGTGCATTTCGAGGCCGGCTACGTCCCGCGCCACCAGTCGATCGAGATCTTCACCCAGGCCTGCCGCGCCATCGGCGAGCCATTGCAGAACAAGCCGCTGGCCGACATCTCGGTCGGCCGTCTGCTGGCCCAGCTGTTCGCCGTCACCGAACAGTTCGAGATGGAAACCCAGCCTCAGCTCCTGCTCCTGCAAAAGAGCATGCTGACCGCCGAGGGCGTCGGCCGGCTGCTGAACCCCAACATCAACATGTGGGAGCTGGCCCGCCCGCTGATCGAGGAGTGGATGCGCGAGAATCGCGGACCGGAGGCGCAGTTCATCAACGATGCCGGCGCCATCCTGTCCACCGTCCGCCGCATCCCCGCCCTGGTCAGCGAGGCGGAACGGGTGACCCGCGATATCGCGGAAGGCGGCGTGCGCCTGCACCCGCAGACCGTCCGCCAGATGCTGAACGGCTGGGAAAGCCGCCGCCGCTCGGACCGCATCGCCCTGTGGGTGATCGCGGCCCTGCTGGCGGTGATCGCGGTGCAGATGCTGTAAGGGCCGCGACCGCGCTGAAACGTTCGTCGACCGTCATTCCCGCGAAGGCAGAAATCCAGACTTTCCAAGTGTTTGAGCCGGAGGCCTGGTTCCCCGCCTTCGCGGGGATGACGGTCGAGGAAAGTCCTTTTTGCCAGATCAATAGCCCCGGCTGCGGTCCACCAGATTGGGCAGCGGCCGGCCGTCGCGCAGGGCCTTCACCGCGTCGGCCACCTGCACGGCGCAGCGGGACGGGTGGGTGATCCCGGCGACATGGGGGGTGATGCGGACCTTCGGATGACGCCAGAGCGGATGGTCGGCCGGCAGCGGCTCCGTCATGAAGACGTCCAGGCTGGCGCCGTGCAGATGCCCGCTCTCCAACGCGTCGAGCAGGTCCCGCTCGACCAGATGCCCGCCGCGGGCGGCGTTGATGACCACCGCCCCCTTGGGCAGGGCGGCGAACAGGCCGGCATCCATGATGCCGCGGGTCTCGTCGGTCAGCGGCAGCAGGCAGACGAGGAAATCGCACTGCGGCAGCATCGCCGCCAGCCCGTCGGGACCGGAGAAGCTTTCCACCCCGTCGATGCTCTTCGGGCTGCGGCTCCAGCCCATCAGGCGGTACTCCAGGGTCCGCAGCGTGCGGGCCGACGCCGCCCCCAGTTCGCCCAACCCCAGGAAGCCGACGGTCACCTCGGAGGCCGGGCGATGATCCCGCTGCTCCCACCGCGCCTCGGCCTGGAGGGCGGCATAGCCATCCATCAGCCGGTGCCAGTAGAGAACCTGATAAGCCACATAGCCGGCCATATCGACCGTCAGCCCGTCCGCCACCATCCGCACCAGCGGCACGTCGGGCAGGGTCGGGTCCTCCAGGATCGGTTCCACCCCGGCGCCCAGCGACACGATCAGCTTCAGGTTGGGCAGGGTCGCCAGCATGCCGGCCGGCGGTTTCCACACCACCGCGACCTCGATGTCGGCGACGTCGCCGGTCTCGGGCCAGACGCGCATCTCCACGCCGCGAAGATGGCGGGCGATTTCCCGGCGCCAATCCTCGGCGCTGTCGCTGGCGGAGCAGAACAGAAGCGTCACGGCCGAACCCCTGCTATCAAGAGATCATGTTGGGGTGCGAACGATAGCGCCTTTCCCGAACTGCGCAAGGAAGCAAGCCCGTGCCGCGCCTGATCCTGCTGAACAAGCCCTATGGCGTGCTGCCGCAATTCACCGACGACCAGGGCCGCCCGACCCTGGCGGAACTGGTGCCGGTGAAGAGCGTCTATGCTGCCGGCCGTCTCGACCGCGACAGCGAGGGATTGCTGGCGCTGAGCGACGACGGCCCGCTGATCGCCCGCATCGCCTCGCCCGCCAACAAGATGCCCAAAACCTACTGGGTGCAGGTGGAAGGCGTGCCGACCGACGAGGCGCTGGAGGCTCTGCGCCGCGGCGTCACGCTGAAGGACGGCCCCACCCTGCCGGCCGAGGTGCGGCGGATGGAGGAGCCGGAGTCGCTGTGGCCGCGCGATCCGCCGGTGCGCTACCGCGCCGCCATCCCCACCAGCTGGATCGCGCTCACCATCCGCGAGGGACGCAACCGGCAGGTCCGCCGCATGACCGCGGCGGTCGGCTTCCCCACCCTGCGGCTGATCCGCTGGTCGATCGGCGACTGGACATTGGATGGGCTGGCGCCGGGGCAGTGGCGGGAGGTCCCCCAACCGCCCGCGACACCCGGCAAAGGGCCAAAGGCCCCGGCGCCAACCGGTCAGCGCGCCCCCGTCAAGCCGCGCCGAACAGCTGCTCCTCGCTCAGCGCCATCACGCTCGCGGAGCCGTTGACGACGGTCGCCCGCAGCGCCGCCGCCTTCGGCAGCACATGGGTGGCGTAGAAGCGGGCGGTCAGCGGCTTGGCCGACAGGAAGGCAATGTCGGCATCGCCCTCCGCCAGCCGCTCCGCCGCCACCTTGGCGGCGCGGGCCAGCTGCCAGCCGCCGGCGACCACGCCCATCAGCTCCAGCAGAGTCACCGACGCGGCGGCCGGCAGGCGCGGGTCCTGCTTCGCCGTGGCCAGCACCCAGGCCACCGCCTGCTTGGCCTCATGCACCGCAGCGACCAACTCGGCACCGGTGACGCGCAACGCCTCGTCGGCGTGGCCGGACAGTTCGCCGCCCAGCGCCGCGATGTCGTCGAGCAAGCCGTTGGCCATCGCCCCGCCGTCGCGCAGGATCTTGCGGTTGATCAGGTCGTTGGCCTGGATGGCGGTCGTGCCCTCGTAGATCGTGGTGATGCGGGCGTCGCGCAGATGCTGGGCGGCGCCGGTCTCCTCGATGAAGCCCATGCCGCCATGGATCTGCACGCCGTCCGACGCCAACTGCTGCCCGGTCTCGGTGCACCAGCCCTTGGCGATGGGGGTCAGCAAATCGACCAGCAGGGCGGCCCGGCCGCGCGCCGCCTCGTCGGCATGGTGGTGCGCCACGTCCACCGCGGCGGCGGCGGTATAGAGGATGCCGCGCATTGCCTCGATCCGCGCCTTCATGCCCATCAGCAGGCGGCGGACGTCGGGATGGTTGACGATGCCCTTCGACTGACCCTCGGTCCAGCCCAGCGGCTTGCCCTGCACGCGGTCGCGGGCATAGGCCAGCGCCTGCTGGTAGGCGCGCTCGGCGATCGACAGTCCCTGCATGGCGACGTTCAGCCGGGCATGGTTCATCATGGTGAACATGTATTCCAGGCCGCGGTTCGGCTCGCCCACCAGGAAGCCGGTCGCCCCGCCCTCGTCGCCGAAGGACAGCACGGCGGTCGGGCTGCCGTGGATGCCCAGCTTGTGCTCCAGCGACACGCACTTCACCTGGTTGCGGGCGCCCAGGCTGCCGTCCGGGTTGACCAGGAACTTCGGCACGACGAACAGGCTGATGCCCTTCACGCCCGGAGGCGCATCGGGCAGGCGGGCCAGCACCAGATGGACGATGTTCTCCGTCAGGTCATGGTCGCCGTAGGTGATGAAGATCTTCTGGCCGCTGACGAGGTAATGGTCGCCGTTCGGCACCGCGCGCGACCTCGTGGCGGCGAGGTCGGACCCCGCCTGCGGCTCGGTGATGTTCATGGTGCCGGTCCACTCGCCCGAGATCATCTTGGGCAGGTAGATGTCCTTCAGCGCGTCCGACCCATAGAGCTGAACCGCGTTCACCGCCCCTTGAGTCAGCATCGGGCAGAGCGCGAAGGCCATGTTGGCGGAATGCCACATCTCCTGCACGGCGGTGTTCAGCAGGTTGGGCAGCCCCATGCCGCCGCGCGTCGGATCGAAGGGCAGCCCGTTCCAGCCGCCCTCCACCAACGCCTGCCAAGCCGCCCCCCAGCCCTCCGCCGTGCGGGCGATGCCGTCGGCGCCGAGCTTCGCGCCCTGGACATCGCCGATGCGGTTCAGCGGAGCCAGGATGTTCTCGGCGATCTTCGCCGCCTCGCCCAGGATGCTGTCCACCATGTCGGGGCTGGCATCCTCGAAGCCCGGCAGAGCCGCCACCTCGGCCATGCCGGCGAGGTGGTCGAGGACGAAGCGGATCTCTTTCAGCGGCGGGGTGTAGGGGATCGCGGCGGCGGTCATGGAGGACCTCTTCGGGTAACGGAGGAAATGAACGGGATCAGACGGCCTGCTGCAGCTCCGGCAGCGCCTTGAACAGGTCGGCGACGAGGCCGTAGTCGGCGACCTGGAAGATCGGCGCCTCCTCGTCCTTATTGATGGCGACGATCACCTTGCTGTCCTTCATGCCGGCCAGATGCTGGATGGCGCCCGAGATGCCGACGGCGATGTACAGCTC